>JAZSMU010000076.1:0-4276 GCA_045536045.1 Candidatus Gastranaerophilales bacterium | reverse complement strand
TTTAGTTTATTTATTGACTATAAAGGTTATGAGTGGGAAAATGGAAATGTTAAAAATTAAGGATGAAAAAGTGCAAGAGAAATTAGATAAAGAATGTGCATACCAAACAATTAATAGTGAAATAGATACAATAGTTAAGCTTAGAGATAATTTAAACGAAACTTTTAGCCAAGCTCTTGACCTTATGCAAAACGCTAAAGGTAGAATAATTATTACAGGGATAGGTAAATCTGGGCATATTGGTAAAAAAATTGCTGCTTCTCTTGCTTCAACAGGCACACCATCATTTTTTGTTCATCCATCTGAAGCAAGTCATGGTGATTTAGGAATGATTACCGAAGAAGATGTTGTTCTTGCAATTTCAAATAGTGGAGAATCTAAAGAGCTTGTTGATATCATTAATTACTGTAAAAGATTTGGCATTAAATTAATTTCAATTACAAATAATTCAAGTAGCTCATTAGGAAAAGCAGGAGATATTGTGCTTGAGCTTCCAAACAATGGCGAGGCTTGTCCTTTAGGTTTAGCTCCTACAAATTCAACCACAGCAACTTTGGTTTTGGGAGATATTTTAACAGCTGGCTTAATTCAAAGAAAAGGCTTTACAAAGTCTGATTTCAACGCAAGACACCCTGGTGGAAAACTTGGTTCAATTTTGCAAAAAGTTTCAGATTTAATGCACACTGATTCAGATATGCCAATTTTAGATGAAAATTCTGATATGCAAAAAGTATTAATAGAAATGACATCAAAAAGGCTTGGTTGTGTTGGCTTAATTAACACTTCTGGCGAACTTACGGGAATGATTACCGATGGCGACCTTAGAAGATGTTTGTCTTCTCAAATTTTGGAAGAAAAAGCTATTAATATTATGACTAAAAATCCTAAAACTGTTGTTAAAGATATGATAGCTTCCGAAGTTGTTAAAATTATGAACGAAAAGAAAATTACCAATATTTTTGTTGTTGAAAACAAAAAGCCAATTGGTGTAATTCATATCCACGATTTATTAAACAAAGGCGTTGTTTAATAGGTTTTTTGGTAGTTTTTCCATCTATTTTCATACTCTTCAACTTTTAAAATGGCTTCATCTTCTGAATATTTATAGTTAGATAAGCTAATTAAAATTCTGCCTTTGGATTCTTCAAAAAGTTTCTTTTTAATTTTGTATGGATATGTTTCAGCACCCTCTAAGTTGCCATTATGAATTTCTTCAATTATGCAATCTATGTAATTTTGTGTATAAGTTGGAATTTTTGGATGTCTTTTTATGTAATCAACCAAAGACATATTTTCCCTATTTCTGTTTCCACTTGCCGTTGTTAAAATGAAATTTCCAATTGAATTTCTGCCACCTAAAGAAGCTGGAGTTATATGCTCAATCGTTCCTGTTGAAGCAATAAAAAGGCGTCTAACTATTTCTTGTTGGTTTCTTGTTGAATACTTAACAATGAATGCATTTTTGCTACTCTCTGATGTTGGTAGAAAAAGTGCTTTATTTTTAATTTCTGCAAAAATTTCTCTTTCATTTTCTTTCGGAGTAATGCCCTCTAGAGAATTTAAGAATATCTTTCTTTTGAAAAATTCTCTTTCATCATCTGAAATTATAATCTGTCTGCATTTTGTTGTTTTAATTCTAAATTCAAGAGCTGTTTTTGCACACAGTTTTTGTGTTAGGGTATCAACTTCGTCAATAACTTTCAATTCTTCTAATTTTAATTTTATAAGGCTATTTCCTCTTAGCATATTAAGGCAATTTTGAAGATTATCATCTGGATTAATACTTACAAAATCTTTAAAAATTGCATAAATTGCCTGCTCTGTTGGAAGCAAATTTTCGCTATATTTAGATAAAAGCTCAACGGCATCTTTTGCAGTAACTATTTTTTCTAATTTTTTCTCAAAATCTTTAATAGCTGAGCTTGGAATAATTTTTATTCCTCTATATGGGCAAATTATATTTTTTAATTTTCTAAGTGGTTTTCCATGCGAGGTGCTTCCCTCATAAGGGACATCATAATAGTATTTAAGATACTCTTCTGGAGTTAAATTTTTGCCACCTATTTGCATAACAACACGGTTTCTATCTACTACTATAATAGCAGATTAAATTGTTAATCTCAAGATTAGCCTTTTTTGAATAGTCCTTTTATAAAACCAACAACCGTTTTTCCTGCTGTTTTGAGTGCAGCTTTCCAGTTTACTGTTCCATTGACTACATCTCCTACAACGCCTGCCCAATTTCCGTCTATTGCGTCTCCTATGGCATCATTAGTGTTTTTAACACTTTCCGAAGCTAAACTTGAAGCTGCATTTGTTGTAATTCCACCTTTGCCTTTAAATATTTTAGAAGCAATTTTGCCAATTCCATTAACAATGAAGTATCTGCCAAAACCTTCTTTTAAAATTATTTTTGTCCAATCACCGGCAGTTAAATCATTATCTTTTTGAGTTTTTTCTTCAAGAACTGTAACGCCAACATTCACAACGCCTGCAACTAATGGACCAACAACAGGAATCATTTTGCACAACATTGTGCCAATGTTTTTATTTGTTTCGTAGGCAATGTTTGTCATCATTTCATTTTTTTGTATGCCTTCTGCAATATAATCCCTGCCAACAATTGTAACAGATGGGTCCTCTATTTCTTCTTCGCTTTTTCCATTTGCAATTTGTTTATCAACTGAATTTTTATATTCCATAACATCATCTGCAGAAAAATTCACGCCGTCTGTTGCCTTCCAGTATAATTCAGCAAATTTTTCTGGGTCATCCGTGTTTTCTTTTAATTGATTAATCAAGTCTTGTTTAGTAGCTATTGCATTAATAATATCTTCTTCTGTCTGAATATTGCCAAGCATATCTGTGTAGTTATCTCTTTGAACTTCAGATTCGCCCCTAATGCCATTTTCAATATAAGTTGGAATATTGAACAATGTAAAAATTCCATCTTTTCCCATTATATTTTGGCTAAAGTTTGTATACCAAGTTGCACCTGTTTTTTCTGCAACCCAATCTGCAGCAAAGCTAACTGGATGAGACAAAACCCAATCCATTAAGCTGCCTTCATTATAGTATCTGCGAACATCACCATAGTCTGGTAAATTTTGTGCATTTTCATCTAGTTGCTTTTCAAGCAAGCTTATTGCGTATTCTCTTGCAACTTTTTGGTCTTCTTCGGATAAAGATGATTCAATTACCTGAGGACCAGCATTTTTGCTATCTCTTAGAATATCATAGTTACTTGTAATGTCTTCCATTTTTTCAACATCAAAACCTTGAGACATAACAGTTCCAGCTATGAAATTTTGTTTGTTTAGAAAATCTCCAAAGTTTTCGGTTTCGTTGAATGAATTAACTGTGATGTCATTCATTCTTCCAGCATATTCAATTCCTGTTTCAATGAAATTTTTATCTTCTTCGCCCTGAGTATTATTTTCATCAATTGCAACTTCGGTCAATTCGTTTTCGGCTTCTGTAGAAGTTGTATTTTGAGTATCAAGATTACCATCAATATTTTTCTTGGTGGTAATATCATTTTCTGCCATTTTTCCTACAGAATACATTATAACTTTTTGAATTTGTTGCCTAAAAATTTTCATGCTCATATTGCCTTCCTTCTATATCAATTGTTATTACGGAATTTTTGAGTATTTTCTTGAGAAGATATTATAAATATTTACAAAAGTTAATATTTGAATTAAGTGGGTAAAAAAGTGCGAGCAGCCTTGCTTTTGCAAGGCTGCGAAGCAAAGGATTGTTTAAAAATAATTATTTTAACAAAAACTATGTTTTGAAAATCACAGAGAAATTTATATAGGGTATTAAACTTTGTTAAACACTCTTCTATAAATAATTTATGGTATTCATTGCAGTATTTTTTACTTTTTTAAATAAAGCTGCTTTTTCTTCATCTTCTAGTAAAAATTTTTTTGTAAAATTTTCCTTATAGCAAACTATGCGACAAATACGGGCATATCAAAAATAAGCACTAAAAAAGAGCCCTTGGGCTCTTTATAAATGGAGCGGGAGACGAGGCTCGAACTCGCGACATCTTCCTTGGCAAGGAAGCATTCTACCACTGAATTACTCCCGCATCCGGTTATGTAATTATTATACATGGGGATTTTTTAATTTCAAGTATTATTTTATTTTTTTCTTTTTTTCGGCTATGATTGCCTTATTGCAAGGAGAAATTACAAGTGGAAAAAACTTTAAACTTAGAAGGTATTAAGAAAATAGTTAGTGAAACTAAATTGAAGCATGTTGCGATAAT
>JAZSMU010000055.1:0-4635 GCA_045536045.1 Candidatus Gastranaerophilales bacterium | reverse complement strand
AATCTTTAAATACTTTTTCTTGTTTTACGTTTCTTTTAAAATCCTTTTCTATTGTAATTTGGTCAGGTCGTGCGCTTTGAATTCCAAAAATACTAAATACACATAATGCCAAAAATACAGCTAATTTTTTCATATTCCGTTTCCTCTAATTACTTCACGTTATCTAAAACGAAAATATAAAAGAAAAGTTCATGAAAAAATAAAAAAGGAAATTTTTTACTTCTTTTCGCTACCTAGTTTATCAGCTATATATGTTGAAATTATTGGCATAATGCCATAATATATTCCAGCAAAAATTAATGTTGGTCTTAGTATATTTATGCCTTCTATATATTTAGGTAATTTAGGATCATTTTTATTTAGTTCAGAGAATTTTTTTATGAAACCTTCTGTATTTTTTTGTACAAGTTTATCAATTGTATATCCGCCAGCTAAACTTATACCTGTTGAAATTAAATTATTATATATGAGTGGTTTTTTGCGTTCTTTTTCAATTTTTTCATTTTTTGCAGTCTTTATAGCAAAAGAAGTTGTCAAAAGAACATCTGTTGCCATTGATATATTTCTTGCGACATTTGCATCTTTTGCACTAAATTTATTAGCAAATTTATGCATAGCCTCTGTATTTAAAATCTTCCCTATTCCTTTTGCTGTTTGATGAGAAATTCCGCCCTTGAAGGAAGGTTTTTCTGCATTTTTTTGAAATGTTGGTGAAAAAACAGGATTATATGTGTTATAAATTCTATCGTCAATTAAAGGTTTTTGTTTTTTAGGGAACAATGCGTTCATCAATACAGGTATCATAGAAACTGTAATCATAGCTTTTGGAATTGCAGTAGCGAGTCCTGTTCCCATTTTTAAAACTTGTGTAGCAAATTTGTATTTTTTTGATTCCGCTAGTGTTTTTGCACTTCCCTTTAAGGCATCTATTGTTTTTTTGTTTAAGTATTTTTCTGGATTTTTATCAATGTTCTTAACAGCGTTTTCTACTGGAATGGCAATTGCTTCAACCATTGCGAATTTGATTAAACCTGAAGCAATTGAATTGGTAATTGCATATTGCTTATTTTCTTTTTCTACATCAGGTGTGAGTCCAATAGCAATTGGTCTTACTCCTGCTGCCATTGCTAGAGTTGTTGCTGCAACAAAAGAAGTTCCGTGCTCTGATATTGTTTCTAAACCTTTTAGCACGGCTTTATTATTCCAAAAACCTTTATGGCTTGGTGAATTTGCTTTTGTTACATTGCTAATTCTCATAATATTATCTGACAACAAATATGTGAAAAATTAAATAATTTATTAAGTGATTTGTAGGGAATTCGTTTGCTTCGCAAAACTCCACCCTACGGAAAATTCGCTTCTTAAAATTTTTGCATTAAACGGCATTACAGCGAAAATTCAACATTTCCGCTTTCAGCCTCTGCATATGAATATGAATTTCCCTTCACGCCTTTAAGTCGTTCACTACGGTCTCGTTATCCTCGACCTGTCGTTCACTATTTCGGCGTTACTTCTGGTTCGTTTGCTTCGCAAAACTCCACCCTACGGAAAATTCGCTTCTTAAAATTTTTGCATTAAACGGCATTACAGCGAAAATTCAACATTTCCGCTTTCAGCCTCTGCAAAAATTTCGCAAAAAAAAGCTCTTTTGATAAAGAGCGTTAACTAGGTTAGTTTTGGTAGATAGTTGTTCAGTTTTAGACTTTTATGAGTCTTACATTTTCTCTAATGACCGTAAAAATTTTCTTGTGCGCTTTTTTGTTGTTAATTTTACATAAATTAACAAATTTGACTAAAGTTCGCTAAAAAAATGCCGATATTTATATTTGCCGGAGTAAAAGAAAGGTAGATATTATGTACTACAATTGGGTATGGCCAGGCGCTTACAGCTTTAAAAACGAAGTAAAATTATTTACAGCTTGGATTAAAAATCAAGTTGATATTATCCTTAAAAAAATTGAAGAAACTGAAAAAAAATTAGGATAATTTATTTTGGATTTACCATACTTCCTGTGTTATACTGCCTATGTGGTCAGAATAACATAGGATTTATGTTGTGATATCTCAAATTCTTACAGCTAGCGTAATTGGGCTTGATGTCTATAAAATTTTGGTTGAAGTAGATGTCAATAATTCCCTGCCTGCTGTTTCAATTGTAGGACTCCCTGATGTTTCTATTAGTGAAGCAAAAGAAAGAGTCCGTTCTGCTATTAAAAATTCTGGCTATCAATTTCCAAATAAAAAAATTGTAGTAAATCTTGCTCCTGCTGACATCAAAAAAATGGGAAGTTATTACGATTTGCCTATTGCTGTTGGCATTTTGTCAAAAAGCGGAGTAATCGCAAAAACAGAATTTCCTGATACTGCTTTTATTGGTGAACTTTCTTTGGACGGTTCTTTGCGTGCTGTTGCAGGGGTACTTCCTATTGCGGCTGGTTTATTAGAACAAGGAATCAAAACTCTTATTGTTCCATTTGAAAATGCTAAAGAAGCTGCAATTGTTAAAGGTTTAAATGTAATTGGAGCAAAGACCCTTACTGATATTGTTAATCACTTTAATACAGATAATAAAATTTCTTCTGTTCAAGTTAATGTTAATGACTATATGCAAGAACAGACCGAAAAAGATGGATATTTTGACTTTAAGGATGTAAAAGGTCAGCAAAAAGCTAAAAAAGCTATGGAAATAGCTGCGGCTGGGGCTCATAACCTTTTAATGTCAGGTCCTCCTGGTTCTGGTAAAACTCTTCTTGCAAAGTGTTTTTCTTCAATTCTTCCACCTTTAACCTTTGAAGAATCTATTGAACTTACAAAAATTTATAGTATTAGTGCTTTGGTTAACCCAAATCGTCCATTAATTACACAAAGACCTTTTAGAAGCGTGCACCATACTGCCTCTGCTGTCGGTATAATTGGTGGTGGAACAAATCCAAAACCAGGTGAGATTACTTTGGCGCATAGAGGCGTTCTATTTTTAGATGAGTTTGTTGAGTTTCCTCGAGCAGTTTTAGAAGTACTTCGCCAGCCTTTAGAAGATGGAAAAATTGTTATTGCGAGAGCAAAAAATAGGTTAGAATTCCCTTCTGATTTTATTT
Source organism: Candidatus Gastranaerophilales bacterium (assembly GCA_045536045.1). Lineage (GTDB taxonomy): Bacteria > Cyanobacteriota > Vampirovibrionia > Gastranaerophilales > Gastranaerophilaceae > RGIG1918. The sequence goes on along the minus strand of JAZSMU010000055.1, from coordinate 1,540 downwards.
TACTTGGTGCAATGAACCCTTGCCCTTGTGGTTATTTAGGTGATAGCGAAAAGAATTGTACTTGTTCTGATTTTCAAGTTAAACAATATCGTTCAAAACTTTCTGGTCCATTATTAGATAGAATTGATATTGTAATTGATGTTCCACGTTTAAGAATAAATGAATTGATGACACAAACTAATGAAAATGTTGAAACATCAGCGCAAATTCGTGAACGTGTTGTTAAAGCTAGAAATATTCAGTTAGAAAGATATAAAGGTTTGGGAATTTATACAAATTCTGAATTAACTCCTAAATTAATTAAAAAGTATTGCCAATTGGATGAGGCTTCTGCTGGAATTTTGAGAAATGCGGTTACAAAATTCAACCTTTCAGCACGTGCGTATGATAGGCTTTTAAAACTTTCTAGAACTATTGCAGACCTAGATTCTTCTGAGAATATTCAGGTTCAACACGTTGCACAAGCTATACAATATCGTTCTTCTTTATAATTAAATATATCGGATTATATGTTAAATAAACTTTGCCGTTTTCGCTATATAAATTTTTATAGTTTTCTTCAAATTCTTTTAATGTTGATTTCGTGAATTTATGTGGCTGAAGCGCGTTTACACCTGTTAGTTTTATGTGCTTTAAAACATCAAGTGGAGTATCAAAATACAGTTTTATTGTTTCTTCTTTAAAAATTTTAGCTGATACACATACTTTATTTTGGAAATTAAACAAATTTTTTATTTCTTTTAGATTATCATCTCCAAATAAGGTAAAGGCTAAAATTCCATTATCATCAAGCGCAAGTAAAAGTTTATTAATTGTTGAATTAATATCGTTACACCATTGAAGGCATGCGTTAGAAATAATTAAATCGTACTTTCTATCAAAGGTAATTTTTTCAATATCTTCGCAAACAAAATTTGTTGCAATGTCTTCAACATAAGTCTTTGCTTCAGATACGATATCATTCGCTGTTAATGAATTAAATTTTAGATTTTCCTTTATTTGCTTTGTTAAAAGCCCTGTTGCACAACCGATTTCAAAAATAGAGTTAAAATCTTTTCTTTCTAACAAGTTTAAGAGCTTTGCACCCATTTCTTTTTGTACAAAAGCGTTATCTTCATATGTTTCTAAGCTCTTTGAAAAGCGTTTTTTTACAAGCTCTTTATCTATCATAAAAGTTCTTCCCAGCTTGTATATTGGTCAAAAAAATAATGAGCGCCATCTATTTCTTTCGCTGTTTTCCAGAAATTTAGTTGGTTTTTGCTTGGAATAATTCTATCTTTTGTCGAAACAATTGCTTTATCAAAAGTCAGGTAATTATCTACTTTTAAATCTCTAATTGCAATTAGTTCTTCTTTTAATTCTTGTGTTGAACGACCGCTTGGTTCTAAATTTGTTGAAATTTTTTTCATAAATTTAGCACATGATAAGTCATTGAAATTATCAACAGTTAGATTATAAATAGCTGTTGGAATACCATAAACATCATCAATTGTTTTGATTTCTTCGTTGCCAACGAATGAAAATCCGGCAACATCATCAG
>JAZSMU010000034.1:0-1515 GCA_045536045.1 Candidatus Gastranaerophilales bacterium | reverse complement strand
TATAGAACAAGTTATGGACAAAATGTTTTGAGGCACTCAATTGAAGTTGCCCAAATTGCAGGAAACCTTGCAACCGAACTTGGTGCTAATGTAAAGTATGCTAAAAGAGCTGGGTTACTCCATGATATCGGAAAGGCTGTTGACCAGACACAAGAGGGAACTCACATCCAACTTGGTGTTGAATTAGCACGCCAATACGGTGAGAAAGAGGAGATAATCCACGCAATTGAAGCACACCATGATGATGTAGCTTGCAACACTTTAGAAGCAGCAGTTGTTAAAATTGCAGATGCTGTTTCTGCAGCAAGACCAGGTGCACGTCGTGATACATTAGAAATCTATATTAGACGCCTCAAACAGTTGGAAGAGATTGCAACAAGTTTTGAGGGCATTAAGCAGTCTTTTGCAGTTCAGGCAGGTCGTGAAGTTAGGGTGATAGTTCAACCTGAAGCGTTTGACGACGTTGCTTGTGCAAAATTAGCTAGAGATATCGTTAAACGTATTGAGGATGAAATGGAGTATCCTGGACAAGTTCGTGTAACTGTTGTCCGTGAGGCTCGTGTAGTTGAAATCGCAAAATAGGATTCTCAATCGTGTCAAAAGACTTCAAAGTCTTGTTTCTAGGCGATATGGTTGGTCGCCCAGGAAGAAGCACAGCTTGTAAATACTTAAATTCAAATAGGCAAAACTACGACTTTGTTATTGCTAATGTTGAAAATGCTAGTCATGGCTTTGGCTTAACTGCAAAAAATCATGATGAGTTGTTGAATGCTGGAATTAACTGTATGACAAGTGGGAACCATATTTGGGATAAGAAAGATATTTTTTCATATATTGATGATTCTCCAGCAATTGTTCGCCCATTAAACTACCATGAAAGTGTTCGTGGAGTTGGATATAGAGAATTTTTAGATGGCAAAATTGTTGTTATAAACTTGCTTGGTAAAACCTTTATGCAGCCAACTTATTGCCCATTCTTAACTTTGAAAAACTTGGCTGACGAAGTTAGCTTTGAAAATAAAATTGTAATTATTGATTTTCACGCAGAAGCAACTGCTGAAAAAGAATGCATGGGCTATTTTGCTCAAAGTTTAGGTGTTAAAGCAGTTTTTGGAACACACACCCATGTTCAAACTGCTGATGAGAAAATTTTGAATAATTCTTGTGCCTATATTTCAGATGTTGGTTTTGTTGGTGGAGTTGGTGGTGTCATTGGAATGGATTATGAGATTTCCCTAAATCGATTGATATCTCAAATTCCAGAAAGATTTGATGTTGTTAAATCTAAAGACACTATTTTAAACGGTGTTTCTGTTGTTTTTGACTTTGAAACAGGAAATGCAAAACAGATTGTAAGAATTAAAGAAGAATATAAGGGGGAATATGATGAAGCTTGATTTGCATATTCATACAACTTACTCAGATGGGGTTTTCTCGCCAAAGCAAATTGATGATACAGCACTTCAACAAGAATTAAATGTTATTTATTTAACTGACCACGACAATATTCTCTCC
>JAZSMU010000035.1:0-3759 GCA_045536045.1 Candidatus Gastranaerophilales bacterium | reverse complement strand
TCTTCAGTGTCAGCTTTTTTAGTTGTTTTTTTAGCTTTTTTTGGTTTTTCTTCAACAGTTTCTTCAACAGTTTCTTCAACTACTGGAGCAACTTCTACTTCTTCAACCACTTCTTCAACAACTTCTTCAGCTTCTTTTTCTGCTTCCATTTGAGCTAGAACTTCTTGTTCTCTTTTTTCTTCAAGCTCTCTTGCTTGTGATTCTGATTTGATATCAATTTTCCAGCCGCAAAGTCTGTGAGCTAAGCGAACATTTTGTCCTTCTCTTCCAATTGCAAGTGATAATTGGTCATCTGGAACAATAACAAATGCTTCTTTGTTATCTTCTGTATCAGATAAAATATCAACAGATAAGATTCTTGCAGGAGATAATGCGTTTACAATGTATTCAACAGGGTCTTCAGAGTAGCGGACAATATCAATTTTTTCATTTTTCAATTCGCCAACAATTGTTTGAATTCTGCTTCCTCTAGGTCCTATGCAAGCTCCAACTGAATCAACAGATGGGTCATTTGACCAAACTGCAAGTTTTGTTCTGTATCCAGCTTCTCTCGCAATTGATTTAATTTCAACAATTCCGTCTTCAATTTCTGGAACTTCAAGTTCAAATAATTCACGAACGATTTCTGAATGTGCTTGAGAAACAATAACTTGAGGTGCTCTTTGAGTTTCTTTAACATTTAGAACAAAAACCCTGATTCTATTTCCAGGTTTATAAAATTCGCGTGGAAGTTGCTCTTTGTATGGCATAATGGCGTCAGTTTTACCAATGCTTACAATAACATTTCCTCTTTCATCTTTTCTTTGAATTATACCTGTAATCAAAGTGCCTTTTTTAGACATAAATTCGCCCAAAATAAGCTTTCTTTCTGCTTCTCTAATTCTTTGTGTAATAACTTGTTTAGCACTTTGAGCAGCAAGACGACCAAAGTCTTCTGGAGTAACTTCAATTTTAACTTCGTCATCAACTTCAACTTCGTCATCAATTTCTCTAGCGTCATCAATTGAAATTTGTTGGTTTTCATCTTCAACAGTATCAACAACAACTTTTGTTCTGAAAACGCCAATTTCGCCTGTTTCTTCGTCTAAAATTGTTTCAATGTTTTCAGCTTCTTTGTCTTTGATATGTCTTTTGTATGCTGCAGTTAGGGCATCACATAAAGATTCAATTAAAACATCTTTTGAAATACCTTTTTCTTTTTCTAACTGTTCTGCTGCTTCAAATAAAGCTGTTCCGATTTTAATCATTTTATTCTCCTTAGATTATTCATCATTTAATTGTGCTTGTTGGATGTTGTTTAGTGGAATTGTGTGCTCTTCCCCTGTGTTGTATTTATAAACCTTAACTCCAATTCCCTTTTCATAGCCTAGAAGTTTAACTTCAATTTTCTTTTCGCCACCAGAGATTATATTTTCGCCATCAACTACTCTTGGAGCTAGTTTATCTATTTCATTTTCAAGTTTTATAATTGCATTTTTCCCTTCAAATAAAACATATTCTCTTTCTGTTTTGATTTTTCTATAAAGACCAGGAGAAGAGATTTCTAGCCTGTATTTGAATGGGATAAGGTCATCTAAGAAATTATCAAGCCCACGAGATAAGTTTTCGCAATCTTGATGATTAACAGGGTGGTCAGTTGAGAAAATATAAACTCTTAAAAACCAATTTCCTGATTCCTTTTCAAGTTCAATTTCAATAGGAATGAGGTTGTATCTCATTGCCGTATTTTCAATTACAGGTGTAATTGCCTCTATAATTTCTCTTCTGTTTAAATGTTCTTTCAATTTTTGACCCCTTTTCAACAATAAAAGGACAGGAAGGGCCTGTCCTTTTATAGGATTCTATGTGTATAGTAGCACAAATATTAAAAAATGTGAAACTTTTGTATCATTTTTTAACATAAAAGAAAAATATTTATTATTTGATAAAATATTTTTGGAGTCATTTTATGAAAAATATACTATTAGTTGGACTGGGAGCAATTGGGGCGATATATGCTTCAATTTTTTATGATAAAAATTTAAATTTAAAAATCCTTGTTGATAAGGATAGATTTGAACGCTATAAAAATGAAAAAACTATAATTAATGGCAAGCAATATGACTTTGAATATATTTTGCCAAATGATAATTTTGAGGCTGATTTAATTTTAATTGCAGTTAAAGCTGATGGATTTTCTTGGGTTAAGAATAATATTAAAAATTTTATTGGTAAAGAAACCATAATAATGTCTTTATTAAATGGAATAACAAGCGAAGAGGAGCTTTTTAAGGCTTATCCTAATGCTAATATTCTTCATTCGTTTTACATTGGAAATGCAAGTGTTAGGAATGGAAGAAATATTATTTTTAAAGGTTGTGGCAATTTAGTTTTTGGCGCAATTGATAAGAAATTTTTACCTTGTCAAGAAAAAATACGTAAGTTTTTTGATGAAAATGATGTTAATTATGTTGTTTCTTCAGATATAAAATTTGATATGTGGCGAAAACTTATGCTAAATGTTGCCTTAAATGAGGTTACTGCTGGTTATGATTTGAATTATGGAAAATTGCAAAATTCTTCTTGGGCACTTCAAAAATGCGAAAATTTAATGAAAGAAGTGCAAGCTATTGCCAAATTTGAAGGTGTAGAAATAACAGAAAGTGCTAAACAAGAAGGAATGAATATTGTTATGAAGCAAGCACCAGATGCTCAAACTTCAATGCTTCAAGATGTTAGAGCTGGAAGAAAAACAGAAGTTGATGCTTTTGCAGGCGAAGTGATTAAAAGAGCCGAGAAATATGGGCTTGATGTTCCGTATTGCAGAGAAATTTATACCTTAATTAAAAATAAAGAAAATGGCGTTAGATAATAAAAAGCACCTGATTTCTCAAGTGCTTTATAGATGTGATATTATGACATTTAATTTAGAGAGTAGTCTTTATTATACGTAGTAGCCGTTGATTCCGTATTGCATATTTGCTTCTTCTGGGTCTAAGTAGCTTGTTCCTACTGAACCTGGGATATATGGGTTTGCTTTTGACATATTGTAAGCGTATTTGCTTCCTGCTTTTGTTGCTTCCCAAGCTTTGCTACCCGCTGTTTTTACATCAGTGATTCCATTTTTCTTTAATGATGATTTTATCATAGCCTTGCTTGTGTAATATGTGCTCTTTGCTGCATTGGTCGTGCTTTTTAATGTGCTTTTGCCAAGACCTTTTGATGCTTTGTATGCATTGTGCGCATTCTTGCCTATGGTTGTCACCTTGCCTGTTAAACCAGATGTTTTGCCTGCTAGGCTGCTTTTTGCTGTGCCGAATGCATCTTTTACGGCACTGCCAGCGCTTGATAATCTACTATTTCCGAATGTTCTGTTCAATTGATATGATTTTATTGCTGTTTGACCAACCGATGTTGTTTTAATTGCGCCAACCGAGCCTTTGAGTGCTACTGCGGAAGCTGCTACCGTAAATGTTCCGCCGCCGATATTTTCCCAAGCTGCCATAGCTTCAGCGTCTGTTGTTGCTTGGCTTGCTTGTTGAGCTCCTTTTATAACTGTTCCAGCACCTTTTGCGATACCTATGCAAGCAAGACCAGCTGCAACAAATGGACCAACACCAGGTATGCAACATGCTGCTATACAAGCTGCTGCTTTTAAGAATCCTTTTGGAGTAAACAAGTTTTTAACGGCACCTTTAATTGTGTTTCCAATACCTTTGAAGAAACTACCAACTTTTTGTCCAAAAGTTAGTTTGCCATCGTCAGCATTGCAGCATCCGT
>JAZSMU010000043.1:0-36912 GCA_045536045.1 Candidatus Gastranaerophilales bacterium | reverse complement strand
TATTTATGCCTGTCTGCCTTAATAACTTGAATTGTTTTATTTTCGGTTATTTCACATCTTGCAGATTTAATTTTGTCTTTTGTTTCCTCATCTAAGGCATTTCCTGCAACTAATCTATCAACAAAAGCGTTATTTAGACGAACTGCCTTAGGTAAAGCTCCAACTTCATCTAGAATATCTTTAATTTCAGAAAAATCATAAGAGAATGTTTTTTTGCCATGATAAGTTAGGGTATCACCAGTTGAAGCCACAATATCTTCCCCACCTCTTTCAAAATAAATTTTGAAAATTGATTTAAGGTCTTGAATTTCGCCTTGCATAACTCCAATTGCTTGTTGAATTCTTAAATATCTTTCAAATAAATAGTCAACATTGTTGATTTGAGATAGTTGCCAATCGTATTTTTGGAAATACAAATTTCTTAAAGCAGGATACGCTTGAGCAAGAGCCATAGCATCTCCCATTGCTCTGTGGCGTGCTTCGCACTCAACCCCAAAACACTCCATAACAGAGCCTAGCCCACAAGATTCAATGTGTGGGTAAACTTCTTTAAACATTAATTGAGTATCAACATATTTGTTTTCTAATGGTTTTCCATAAAGTCTTTTTGAAGCTCTATTTAAAAAGCTAAAATCAAAAACTGCATTGTGTGCAACAATTGGATAATTTCCAATAAATTCAAAAATTTTAGGGTAAATTTCTTCTTCTGTTGGGGCATCAGCCACCATTTCATCAGAAATTCCATGAATTGCTTGAGATGATTTTCTTATAATTTGATTTGGATTAATCAAAGTTTCAAAGCTATCTACAATAACTCCGTCTTCTAATTTAACTCCAGCAAATTCAATTATTCTCTCTTTTGTGTAGTCTAGACCTGTTGTTTCAACATCAACTACTATTTCTATTTCTTTTTCCATATAACCTCAATATTATATTATCATAAAGTTATTTTTTTATTAATTTAATTCAGCTCTAGCCTCAGCTTCCTTATATTGCTCTATAAAATATTTTTTATCGTAATTGATTTCTATAAAATCCCAAGGAAGTGGCTTATCCACAGGATATGCCCTTGTTGCTTCTTCTTCAATATTTAAGCCTAATTTTGTGGCAACCTCAATATATTTATCATAAGAAAAATTCTCGTCCCAAGAATCTAGGTAAGAACCTTCCCTGTAAAGCTCATAAACAAAATCTGCAACTCTTTCATCTCCTCTTGTTAAAAAAGCTTCAACTTGGCTTAAGCGAGGAGTGTGGAAATTTAGGCGAACATTTCTGTATTTTGCTGCTTTTTCTTTTAAAAATGTAATTTTTTTATAAATTTCTTCTAAAGAATTTTGTGGTGCAAAACCAAATGGTGTAAATGGTTTTGGAACAAAAATTGAAATTGAACAAGTTATTTGAGGAAGTTTTATCCCTAATTTTTTAACTTCACTATTAACACTCTCAAATAAATTCGCAATTCCTTCTATATCTTCATAAGTTTCAAAAGGAAGCCCAATCATAAGATAATATTTAATTTTTTGCCAACCAGATTGAATACAAGCTAATGTTGCACTCAAAATTTGCTCACCTGTTAAATTCTTTTTAATAATATCTCTAAGCCTTTGTGTGCCAGCTTCAGGGGCTATCGTAACTGCAGATTTACGAACTTCTTGCATTAAATTTGCCAAACGCAAAGAAAATTTATCTGCTCTTTGAGATGGCAGAGAAACACTAACGCCAGAACCTTTAAAATAATCATTAAGGTCAAAAATTATATCTTCAATTTGGGTATGGTCATTTGAAGATAAAGAAAGCAAAGAATATTCGCCATAGCCTGTGTTTTTAACATATTCTTTAACTAAGGTTTCAACATCTTCTTTTGGTCTTTCCCTAATTGGCAAGTTTGTGTGAGCACTTTGGCAAAAACGACAAAGACGAGAACACCCTCTTCTAATTTCAACAGTAACTCTATCATGCACTGATTCAAAATGTGGAATTGGAGATTTAACAGGTGCTGTTTCTAATTTCAGTTGAGAAATTCTTTTTTTAACAGAAGTTGAATATTTATAAGAATAAACACCCTCAATTTTAGCTAATTCTTTAACAATTTCATCTCTTTTTTTGCCATTATTTTTCAACTCTAAATATTTTTCCATAATTTCTAAAGTTGAATCTTCGCCATCTCCAATTAAAAATAAATCTACAAATTTTGATAATGGAAGTGGGTTATATGCACAAGGTCCACCTGCTAAAATTATTGGGTCGCCATCTTTCCTATCTTCATTCAAAACAGGAATTTTAGAAACTTCAAGCATTTTTAATAATGTTGTATAAGATAATTCATACTGAAGTGCAAAGCCAACAAAATCAAACTTATTCAACGGTTCTTTAGATTCTAGTGCATACAAAAGTGCATTTTTTTCAATTAATTTTTCTAAAAAATCTGGCTCTGGAGCATAAATTCTATCTGCCATAAAATAATCAACATTATTTATTAAGCTATACAAAATCTTATGCCCAAAATTTGAAATGCCAATTTCGTATTTGTCTGGAAAAGCAAGAGCCATAGTAACTTTCGCTTTACTAAAGTCTTTATTTACACTCAAAAATTCCCCACCAATATATCTTGATGGTTTGTTGCATTCTTTTAAAATATGATGATAATTATTAAAAAATTCTTGTTTTTCCAACTTTTTACGCCAAATTTTCTGGATTCATTTTTTCTATTTCAATGATTTCACCTTCTATTTTACCATCAAAATAACATTTGAAAAATTTAGGCAAATCGTCGTTTTTAACAACATAATTATAAAGATAAGTTTTAGTTTTAATTTTTCTTAAAACGCTAATTGTATATTTATTTTCACTTCCGTAATTTTTAAGATGTTCAAAATTAAGAGAAAAGCCATTAACATCTTTTGCAAGTTTATTGTATTCAAAACCTTCATACAAAGAATTACTTTTAGAGCCTTCTAAAACTTTTTTAAACTCTGTAAAACTTGCTATTTTACCTTTTTTCTCAATTCCGTCCATAATTTAATTATATATTAATTAAATTACATGGGAAATTTATTAACAAAAATTAAGGGAAGCATTTGCTCCCCTTAAAACTATTTATCTGTGCCAACTCTCCAGCTATGTAGATAAGTTTCTTGTTCTTCTGTTAAAGTATCAATTTGAACTCCCATGGATTCAAGTTTTATTTTTGCAATTTCAACATCAACACTATGAGGAAGTGTATAGAGTTTATTTTCTAGTTTTCCTTTATTTTTTAGAACAAACTCAATACCCAACGCTTGGTTTGCAAAGCTCATATCCATAACGCTTGCTGGGTGTCCTTCTGCAGCAATAAGATTAACTAATCTACCTTGTGCTAAAACATAAATAATTTTTCCGTTGTTTAATGTCCATTCATCTAACGCTGGGCGAATATTTCTTTCAGAAACAACATATTTTCTAAGCCCATTAACATCAATTTCAACATCAAAATGCCCTGCGTTTGCAACAAAAGAGCCAGATTTCATTTTTAAGATGTTTTCAGCACTAACAACATTAATATCACCTGTTATAGATAAGAAAATATCGCCAACTAATGAAGCTTCAGCAATTGGCATAACTCTATAGCCATCCATAACAGCTTCTAGTGCTTTTAATGGGTCAACTTCAGTAACAATTACATTTGCACCCATTCCTGATGCTCTTTTTGCAGCTCCTTTTCCACACCAGCCATAGCCACAAATAACAACCGTTTTCCCTGCAAGCAAAATATTTGTTGCACGAATTATGCCGTCCATTGCACTTTGACCTGTGCCATAACGGTTGTCGTATAAATGTTTAGTCAAGCTTGAATTAACGCCCAAAGCTGGGAATTTAAGGCTTCCTTCGGCTTCCATAGCTTCTAGTCTGATTATTCCTGTTGTTGTTTCTTCAGTTGAGCCAATAATGTTTGGAATTAATTCAGGATATTTTTTATGGATTGTTGCAACTAAATCACAACCGTCATCAATAACTAAATGAGGTTTGTGTGCAAGAACTTTTTCAATGTGTCTTGAATAAGTTGCAGAATCTTCTCCTGCAATTGCAAAAGTTGGTATTCCATAGTATTTAACAAGAGCTGCAGCAACATCATCTTGTGTTGAAAGTGGGTTTGATGCAGCAAGAACTGCGTCAGCTCCACCTGCTTTCATAACAATACATAAAGCTGCAGTTTCTTTTGTAACATGAACGCTTGCAGATAATCTCAAACCTTCAAAAGGTTTTTCTCTCTCAAACCTTTCTTTGATTTTGTTTAAAACAGGCATATCCTTAAACGCCCATTCTATGTTGTTTTTGCCTTGCTCTGCAAGATTTATGTCTTTAATTTCATATTCAAATGTTGTTTGCATAATTTCTTCCTTTATATTGCTTCTTCGCAATCTTTGCAAATTCCTTTTGCATTTAATTCTCTATATTTCCAGCATCTTTGACATTTTTCGCCAGTTGCTTTAAATATATAAACACTGTAGCCATCTTCATTTAATTCACTCAATGCGTTAGCTGTTTCAGCTTCAACAACTTTTGCTTGAGAAACAATGAATAAATCGCCTAAAATGTCAGCATATTTGTTCAAAAGCTCAGCTTTTTCAGTTTTAATTTCAACTCTTGCTTCAAGTGAGCTTCCAACAACTTTAACATCTCCAGAACGAAGTGGCTCAATTGCTCTTGAAACTATTTCTCTTAATTTCAAAAGCTCAGTCCATTCAGCTTCAAGCTCTTCATTTTCCCATTTTGAATTAACTTCAACCCAAGTAGACAATAGAACACTAGCTTGTCCTTCTCTTTGGTTTTCTGGCATATTTAAGAAAATGTCTTCTGCTTGGTGTGGCATAACAGGAGTTAAAATTTTCAATATTGTCCACAAAATTTCATATAAAACAGTTTGGCAAGCTCTTCTTGAAATTGATTTTTTGCCTTTTGTATAAAGTCTGTCTTTAACAATATCAAGATAAAAAGCACTCAAATCAACTGCGGCAAAGTTTTGTAGATATTGGAAATATTTATAAAACTCGTAAGCATCAAATGCTTCTGTTACATTTTTAATTAAGATGTTTAATTTATGAAGAGCAAACTTATCAATTGCTTCAAGCTCTTCATAAGAAACTTTATCTACACTTGGGTCAAAATCAAACAAGTTACCAATTAAAAATCTTGCTGTATTTCTTGTCTTTTTAAAGATTTCAACAAGTTGTTTAATGATATTGTCGCCAATTTTGATGTCGTTTCTATAATCAACACTTGCTGCCCAAAGTCTTAGAACATCTGCTCCATATGTGTTGATGATTTCATCTGGGCGAATGTAGTTGCCTAAAGATTTAGACATTTTTCTGCCATCTTCGCCAAATACAAAGCCATGAGTTAAAACTTCTTTATATGGTGCAATGCCTTTACATGCAATGCTTGTTAATAATGAAGATTGGAACCAGCCTCTGTGTTGGTCTGAGCCTTCTAAATACATATCGCAAGGAGTTTCGCATAATTCATCTTTGCGTGCGTCAACAACAGCGAACCAAGAAACACCAGAGTCAAACCAAACATCCATAATGTCGTTTTCTTTTTTAAAGTGGTTTTTGCCACATTTTGGACATTTAAATCCTGCTGGAAGTAATTCTTCAGCTGTTTTTTGAACCCAAGCATCAGAAGATTCTGCTTCAAAGATTTTTGCAACATTTTCTATTGTTTCATCATTTACAATAACTTCGCTGCAATCTTCACAATAGAAAATAGGAATTGGCACACCCCAAGCACGTTGTCTTGAAATACACCAATCTGAACGATTTTGAACCATGTTGCCAATTCTTGCTTCGCCTGAAGCTGGAGTCCATTTAACTCCTTTAATTGCTTCTAGAGTTTGTTCTCTAAATTTATCAACTTTAACAAACCATTGAGGTGTTGCTCTATAAATAACAGGTTTTTTACATCTCCAGCAATGTGGGTATGAGTGTTGAATATCGTGTTTTGCTAAAAGTGCATTAGCTTTTTCAAGATTTTCAATAACAATTGCGTTACCTTTATAATATGGAACACCTTCAAGGTCTGGAACTTCACTTGTCCAAACGCCTTTAGAATCAAGTGGAGAGAACACTTCAATTCCATATTTCATACAAACTTCATAGTCTTCAAGACCATGACCTGGAGCAGTATGAACTGAGCCTGTGCCTGCTTCTAAGGTAACATGCTCTCCTAAAATTACTTGAGAAATTCTATCGTATAGTGGGTGTTTAGCTCCTAAGCCTTCAAGCTCTTCGCCGTAGCATCTTCCGAGAGTTTTAATTTCAGATTCTTCAAAATTAACATCTTTTAAAAATGCTCCTAAAAGCTCTTGAGCTACAAAATATACATCATTTTTGTATTCAAAGAAAACATAATCAAATTTTGCGTGCAAACAAATTGCCAAGTTAGATGGAATTGTCCAAGGAGTTGTTGTCCAAATAACTGAATAAATATCATTTTTAATTTCTTTGCCTAAAATTTTATTAACTTTTTCTTTTGAAGATTCATCTAACTTAAAGCGAACATAAATAGAAGTTGAAGTGTGGTCTGCATATTCAACTTCAGCCTCAGCCAAAGCTGTTTCGCAGCTTGCACACCAATAAACAGGTTTTAAGCCTTTTTCAATGTATCCTTTTTTATACATTTTGCCAAAAACACGAACTTGGTCTGCTTCAAATTTTGGAGCAATTGTTAAATATGGATTTTCCCAATCTCCAAGAACGCCAAGTCTTTTAAATTCAGATTCTTGACCTTTTAAGCTCTTATCAGCATATTCTCTGCATTTTTGACGCAATTCATATGGAGTTAGAGCAGAACGACCACCCTCAATGTTTTTAACAACTTTATTTTCAATTGGTAGTCCGTGTCCATCATAGCCTGGAACAAAAGGTGTATAAAAACCTCTTTGAGATTTATATTTAACCAAAATATCTTTCAAAATTTTGTTTAAAGCAGTTCCAACGTGAATTTTTTCAGAACTTAAATATGGTGGTCCGTCATGAAGCACAAATCTTGGAGCTCCAGAATTTTTTTCAAGCATTTTATCGTAAATATTAATGCTTTCCCAAAATTTTTGAATTTCTAATTCGCGAACCGTTGCATTTGCTCTCATAGCAAGGGTCGTAGATGGTAAATTTAATGTTTCTTTAAGTGATTTTTCTTCCATTTTTTCTCTCTTTTATCTTCCTTATTACATTTTACAACAAAAAAAGCTTTGAAAACACATTTCAAAGCTTTTTTATATTAATTTAAAAACTTATCTATTTTGCATATTTTGTTGATACTCGTCATCAGCTCTCATATCAGACAAATATTGTTGTCCGTTCATAACAATTTGGTAAAGTTGATTTAAGTCGCCCTCTAATTTTGCAAGAACTTTTTGAGCATATTGTTGAGCTTCATCTTTAATTTTAATTGCTTCTTCTTGAGCTTTAATTCTAACATCTTCAGCTTCGTGGAAAGCTTTCATTTTGATTTCTTGACATTCGTCTAAAACTTCTTGTCTGTATTTTTGAGCTTTTTCATCAATATCTCTTAAAATGCTTGATTCTGATAAAATTCTGTTTCTATCGTTTTCAGCATCAGCAACAATTCTTTCAGCTTTAACTTTGGCGTCTTGAATTAATTCTCTTTCTCTTTTTTTGATTATTCTTGCTTCATTGATATCAGAAGAAATAGCATCTGGGAAATTTTCCAAAATGTTTGCCATATCTTTTGTTTTAATTACAGTGTAAACACCTGGAATAACGTGTGCACCTTCATCATATAACTTTTGTAGTGCGTCTACTAAATCATAAATTCTTCCACAAGATTGAGATTGAGATTGAGACATTTTATTACCTTTCTGAATTTTATTTTTTATTCTTTAAATATTCTATCACACATTCTGGAACAAATTTAGATACATCCTGACCAAATGAATTTAATTCTTTGATAATGCTTGAAGAAATAAAGTTGTATTTTGGCCTTGTGGTTAAGAATACTGTGCCTATTTCAGGTGCTATTGAAGCATTTGTTTGGCTTAATTGCATTTCATATTCAAAATCTGAAACAGCTCTTAAACCTCTTATTAAAAATTTTGCTCCAACTTGCTTTGCAAAATCTACGGTTAAGCCCTCAAATGAATCAACTGAAACATTGTCTAAGCCTTGAGCTTCAACTGTTTGCTTGATTAAATCAACTCTATCTTGAACACTTATAAAAGGTGTTTTTTCTTTGTTGTTCAAAACTGCAATTATGACTTTATCAAACATTTTGCTTGCACGAATGAGAACATCTAAATGCCCTTTTGTAATAGGGTCAAAACTACCTGGATATAGGGCAATTCTAATGTCATCATTTTGCATAAAATTATTATATAACTAAAATTTCCAATATATATTAAATTTTTGTAACATTATGTTAAGTTTCTTAACAATAGGTTAATTTTTTGCTATCACGGTTTTTAAATGGTCGTAAGGGAATTAATTATATGCGTATAAATTCAATAGACTTTAAGAAAAATTTAAACACAAATTTTGCAGTTAAAAACGACAAAAAAACAACAAGCACGCTAAGGCAAGAAACAAAAGAGTTTGCACCAGTTGTTAATTCTAATATTTTCTTTGGAAGAAGCAAAAAAGAACACGAAAGTTGGGGTGTTACATTTAACAAAGATAACACCGTAAACTTCAAAATGTTTACTTTTACCAATGCGAAAAATGTTTATCTTGAAGTTTTAGATGATGAAAAAAATACCTATTTAGATAATGTTGATAGAAGAGATATTTTAGTTGAAAGACGCCCAGATATGAGTGTCAAAGAAATTACTCCAAAAAACAACGAATCAAGAATTTTTAAACTTGAAAACAAAGGCGAAGGTGTTTTTGAGGGCAAAAATATACAAGCAAAAGATGGTCAATATTACAGAGTTATCGTTGTTAAAGGCGATAATATAATTGAAAAAGTTAAAGACCCATATTCAAAATCTCAGCCTCATATTATGGGCTGGAGCAGAATGAGAGACCCAAATTCCTACAAATGGAATGATAAAAATTGGATGGACGGGAAAGACCCAAGAAGAATTACAAGAAAAAATAACAAACTTGGAAGTCTTAGAATTTACGAATTAAATATTCCAACAATTACAAGTGAGGGAACTTTTGAGTCTGCAAAAAAAGTTATAAAAGAAATTAAAGAGAAAAACCTTGCAAACGCTATTGAAATTATGCCTGTTGAAAACACATATTCAAAACAATGGGGCTATGATGGCGTTGATAAATTTGCCATAAATGAAAAAATGGGCTCAGCAGACGAATTTAAAAGCCTAATTGATTACGCACACTCACTTGGTTTGAATGTAATTATTGATATGGTGCCAAACCATATGGGAACAGATGGCGATATGTTAGGAAGAACAGGTCCATATGAAAGGGGTCATGGTTCTTTCGGTGCAATGCTTAATTATGAAGGTCAAGACAACAAATATGTCAGAGATTGGATGTCAAATGCTGCACTAAATTGGGCGCTTGAATACCATGCAGACGGTATTCGCTTTGATATGACAAAACCTCAATATATGGGCTCAGACTTCACTCTTAAACAAATTGTTGCAGAAGTAAACGAACATGCACCTCATGTTTTCACAATTGCAGAAGACGGAATGAACAATAGAGAAAAAACAACAACACCAATTGTAAGCTCTGGAAACCATATTCAAGATATTGAAAAAATTGATAATCAAATTAAGCGTATACAAAATGGGCAAGGGATAGACAGACTTGATGACATTGGCTTTGATAGCGAATGGGATTTTGTTTACCTAGACCGTTTAAGAAGAGCATTAATCAACCCTGAACCAATTGATATAGATATGTTTGATAATGCTATGAAATATTCAAGGCACAGAGTTAAGTACTCAGCAAGCCATGACGAAATTGGAAACCTAGACGGCACAAGCCCAATTGTTAAATATGCAACAGCACAACTAGGACTTGCATATTGCGTTAATGGTCAAAGCCAAGCAGAAGTTGGACAAAGAGCAGCTCACGCTACTCAAAGACTTTTAACTTTATACGCAGAAGACCAACTAGACCAAATGTCTGGGCAAGATTTTGCAGATTATGTTAAAGATTTGGGAATAAAAAGACAAATTTCTAAAGAAGAAATAAAAAGTGTTTATGATTATGCTTTTGCAAAAGCAAAATTAGCAACAGGAACACTATATTCAACTCCTGGTCCTAAAATGTATTTTCAAGGAATGGAAAACAACGGAATGGATTATTTCAAATTCTTCAGAAAATTAAGCTCTGATGAAAATCCAACTCCAGAAACAATTGAAAGAAAAAGAAGATTTGACCTTGAAAAAGGCTATGATTCAGACTTTAAAACTTGCATAAAAGATTCAACTGTTGGCAATATTCGCTACAAGGGCGAAGTTAAAAAGAAAATGGATATGGCAGAAGCATACACAAGAGATTTAGGCTCAATTGTTGATTCTAATCCAGCTTTAACAAATGGCGAAATTGTCCACACTGTAAACCACTCTGGAAACAAAATCCACCTAGCTCATATGGCTACAAAAGGTGCTAATAAAAACGAAATTATAGCAATTAAAAACTTCTCAGATAATGCATATCAATCCTACGGAATTGAATTTCCACCTGGAAAATGGGTTGAAATTATGAACTCAGACGACTCAAAATATGCAGGAAGTGGCGAATTTTCAAACTCTCACAGAGTTCTAAACTCAAATCGCCCATCTAAGCACTTTATCAAAATGAATGGAAACAGCGTTTTATATTTCAAAAAGGTTAATTAGAAATATTTTTTAATTTCCCAATCTGAAATATCTGTTCTATATTCATCCCATTCTTTTGTTTTTGAAGTCATAAATTCGTTGAAAATATGCTCGCCCAAAGCTTTTTTAACAACTGCTGATTTTTTCATGTTAAACAAAGCTTCATTCAAACTGCCTGGAAGTGATTCAATTCCACGTTCAGCTCTTTCGCGTTTGCTCATTTCATAAATATTATCTTCAATAGGTTCTTTTAATGGATTTTGGTTTTTAATGCCCTCAGACATAACTGTTAGCATTGTTGCAAATACTAAATATGGGTTGCAACTTGGGTCTGGAGAACGAAGCTCAACTCTTGTTGCCTTGCCTCTTTTTGATGGCACACGAATTAGAGCAGACCTATTTGCCAAGCTCCAAGCCAAATAAACAGGTGCTTCAAAACCTGGAACAAGTCTTTTATAGCTATTTACCAAAGGATTTGTAATCGCTGTAAAGTCTTTAACATTATCTAATAAAGCGCCAATTGTCCATTTTGCTTCATCAGATAATTCATGTTCTGCGTTTGGGTCATAGAAAGCATTTTTGCCATCTTTAAATAATGACACATTGCAATGCATACCAGAACCATTAATTCCAAAAATTGGTTTTGGCATAAATGTTGCATAGAGATTGTGTTTTTTGGCAATTTCGCAAATAACATATTTCAAAGTTACAACATTATCTGCTGCAGTTAGTGCATCATTATATTTAAAATCAATTTCTTGTTGTCCAACAGCACCTTCATGGTGGCTTGCTTCAATATCAAAACCCATTGCTTGAAGAACATCAACCATTTCTGCTCTAACATCTTCACCCTCATCATATGGACCAACATCATAATAATCAGCGTCATCCATAGGTTTAAGGCTAGGTGTTCCGTCTTCATTTCTTTTAAATAAGAAAAATTCAACTTCAGGACCAACATTTAAGGTGTAGCCCATATCAGATGCTTCTTTAACAACTCTTTTTAAGTTACATCTAGGACATCCTTCAAAAGGAGTCCCGTCTGCATTATAAACATCACAAATTAATCTTGCTTCATTTTTATCGCCATTTTTTCTCCAAGGAAGAATTGTAAATGTTGATAAATCTGGATAAAAACACATATCGGAAGTTTCAATACTTCTAAAACCTTGAATTGAGCTTCCATCTAGCGTGCATTCATTATTTAAAATTTTATCAATTTGCGAACTTGGAGTGCAAAGATTTTTCATATTACCATTCATATCAACAAATTGAAGCCTAATTGAGGTAATATTTTCCTTTTCAATTATTTCTTTAATTTTTTCTTTTGTAAGTTCGCCATAAACTGAATTCATATCTTCCTCTTTATTAAATTTATAGGCTAATTATACTAACTTTGAGGCATTTTCGTCAATATTAATTGATAATAAATAAAAAATTTCATATAATGACAATATGGAATTTCATGAACTTTACACGGTAGAAAACGCAAAATTTGAATTTGTTATCAACAAATCAAAAAACAATAAAGAAAGATATGTTAGCACATTTATTAAAATTTTAGATGATGCCTACATTATCTCTATGCCAAAATTAAACGGCAAAAGCCCAAAACTTAACTTAGGCAAAAAGGTTCACTTGCACCTATACACCCCTGAGGGTATTTTTAATTTAGGTTGCACAGTTGCTCAAATTGCCAAAGAATGCATAAAAGTTCGCTTAACGGATGGCGTTGTTCATTCTCAAAGAAGACAATATGCAAGAGTTCCAATTAATGTTGATATGAGGCTTAAAATTGACGAAGGCAAAAAAACTTTCGTGCATGATGTTCGCACAATAAATATTTGTGCTCAAGGAACAAACTTCAATCTCAACACAATGCTAGAAAATTATGGCAAAATGCAAGTTAAATTTACTTTCAAAAACAGACTTATTCAAACTTTTGCAAGACTTGCATATTGCAACTTAGTTTATAAAGCTCAAAACGAAGAAGAACAAGATGTTTATAGCTGTGGCATATATTTCACATCAATAAACCACCAAAACTCAAACTTCCTTGCAAAAGAATGCTTTATGTATGAAGTGGATAAGAAAAAAGCCAAATATGAAGACCCTAACGCCAAAAAAGGTCCTATGGTTACAATTGACGCAGACGGAATTATGACACTTTAAGGAGGGGTTTTTGAGAGTTTTAGTAGGCATTTCAGGTGGAGTTGATTCGGCACTTTGTGCTAGCCTATTAAAAGAAGCTGGGCATGAAGTTGTTGGTGCAATGATGACTGTTTATAAAGGCAAACCAATTAGTGGTGCTAAAACTTCTTGCTATGGTTGCGATAAAACTTCAGAAATTGAAGATGCTAAAAATATTTGCGAAAAGCTAGGAATTGAATTTCATTTAATTGATTTATCTCAAAAATTTAATGAAATTGTTTTCCAAAATTTCAAAAAAGAATATTTAATGGGACGCACTCCAAACCCTTGCGTTCTGTGCAATAAAAGGGTAAAATTTGGCGAATTTATTAAAGTTGCAAAAGAATCTGGAATTAAATTTGATAAATTCGCAACAGGTCATTACGCAAGATGCGAATATGACGAAATTTTAGATAGATATTATTTAAAAAGAGGGCTAGACCCTAAAAAAGACCAATCTTATTTTCTATATGGGCTTAACCAAGACCAACTTAAAAACATTCTTTTCCCATTAGGTGGTTTAGCAAAAGAAGACACAAGACAAAAAGCACAAGATAGAGATTTAATTGTTGCCTCTAAGCCAGATAGCCAAGACTTTTTTGATGGAAGTATTAAAGAGCTTATAAATGTTGAGCCAAAAATAGGAAATATTGTTGATACTAAAGGAAATATTTTAGGTCAACATGAGGGTATTTTTAATTTTACAGTTGGCCAAAGAAAAGGAATTAAAATAGCCTATAGCGAACCACTTTATGTTTTAGAATTGAACAAATGGACAAATGAAGTTGTTGTTGGCACAAAAGATGAAACTTATTTCAAAGGCTTAATTGCAGAGCTTCCAAACTGGATAGCTTTTGAAAAATTAATAGGCGAAATTGAAACAACCTGCAAAATTCGTTCAACAGGCGAATTAATCCCATGCAAAGTTGAGCCTAAGGGAAATTATATCGCAGTTGAATTTAAAGAGCCTCAAAGCTCTATTGCCATTGGGCAATCTGTTGTGTTCTATCAAGATGACATTATCTTGGGTGGAGCAATTATAAGAGAGGGTTTAAAATAGAATTTAGATAGCTTAGGGCAAATTCTAGTTGAGTGTCTTTCCCCTCAATCAAATCTTCTTTGGTAAACAAAACCTCAAAGTCTGGTTTTATGCCGATTTTGTCTATTTGTTCATTTGACGGAGTTAAATATTTTGCAACAGTTAAATTAATCCCTGTTCTATTTGGCAGAGAATAAATTTTTTGAACCAAACCTTTTCCAAAAGTAGCCCCACCAACAAGTTTTGCTCTTTTATTGTCTTTCATAGCTCCTGCAAAAATTTCTGATGCACTTGCTGAATTTTTATCAATTAAAACAACAATTGGAGCAGAATATAGAGAATTTTCATCTGCAGACCAAATATTTATATTTTTTTCATTATCTAAAACTTTAACCAAAGTGCAATTTTCTAAAAATAGATTTGCTATAAAAACTGCATTTTGAAATAATCCACCGGTATTTCCACGAATATCTATAACTAAGGCTTTCGTGTCTTTTAATTTATCAAGCGTTGAAAGAAATTCCATTGGCAAATCTTTTGAAATAAAACTTGCAATTTGAATATAGCCAATGTTATTTTCTAAAGTTTTATAATCTAAAGATTTGATATTAATTTCTTCTCTTTTAATTTTTTTAGAAATCTTTTTATCGCCCCTTAAAACAGTGATGTCTAAAGATGTTCCTAAAGCTCCTTTCATATGTTGAATAACTTGAAACAAAGTTTGCCCTTTTGTTTTAAAACCATCAATTTCAAGAATTATATCTCCTCTCAAAAGCCCTGCCATATCTGCAGGAGTCCCTTTTAAGACATTCATTATATAAATTTTTCCACTTATTGATGCAATATTAACTCCAATTCCTTTTGCTTTTGCGTTAATAATATTGTTTTGGCTCTCAAATTCGCTTTTTGATAAAAATTTTGAATATGGGTCATTAAGACTTGAAATAAAGGAATTTACAGCAACATAAACATCATCATCTGTTTTTATATTTTTCAAATAACGTTTTTTCCAATATTCCCAATTCTGCTTGTTTAATTTTGAATCAACATAATTGTATTTAACAAGCTCCCAAACAGTTAAAAATAGCTCACGAGAAGAAACAACTTTTGTGTTTATTTCTCCTTTTGAAGAGATACTTTCAATATGCTCTCTTTGGCTTTTTTGAAAATTTTTAAAAGATACAAAAAATACCAAAGCAAGCACTAAAATTGCCAAAATTATGTATTTTATTTTGTTATTTTTCAAATCAAACTTAACCATTTGGGTTTAATTTATATCCACCACCATAGATTGTTTCTATGTAATTTTTATCTGTAACCTTAGCTATTTTTGTTCTTATATGTTTAATATGCACCCTAATTGTATCTATGCTTTCTTCCTCTTCATAGCCCCAAATGTCTTTTAAAAGGTCTTTAGAAGAAACCATTTGAGAATGATTTTGGAATAGTGTGTTAAAAATTTCAAATTCAATTGGAGTTAATTTAACGGTTTTTTCTTTAAATTTAATGCTATAAACTTCTGGCATTAAAACAATGTCGCCAAGAGCTAAAAGCTCTTTAACTCTCATTGATTTTGGAGCTAAATTTGCTCTGTTTAAAAGTGCCAAAACTCTTGCTTTCAATTCTTCAATTTCAAAAGGTTTAACAAGGTAATCGTCAACGCCAACGCCAAAACCTTTCATTTTATCTTTAAGCTCTCCTAATGCTGTTAGCATTATTATTGGCATAGTTTTTATAGGTTCTGTTTGGCGAATTTTAAGAGCAACGGAATATCCACTAACTTCGCCCATCATAACATCTAAAATGACTAAATCTGGGTCTTCTTGAAGAATTAAGGCAAAACCTTTAATCGGGTCTGTTGAATATAAACATTCATATCCAGCAAGCTCAAGATTAATCTTAACAAGCTCACAAATTGCAATATCGTCATCAATAATCAAAATTTTATTCATAAAAAGATTTTACAATAAATTTCAAATTTAAAAATAAAATATTAAGGAAAATTTAATTATTTATGAAATTATTACAAAATATTAAAAAATATCTGAATTACAGATATAAATATAAAAATCATGTTTGACAAGCATTTTTGTTTGTTGTGAAATAAAGAGACAAAGTACAATAATTAAGGGGACACTATGCCTACTATTAGTCAATTAGTAAGAAACGAAAGAAAGAAAATCACAGACAAAACAAAATCACCAGCTCTTACAGCTTGCCCACAAAGACGTGGCGTTTGCACAAGAGTTTATACAACAACACCTAAAAAACCAAACTCAGCAATGAGAAAAGTTGCCCGTGTTCGTTTAACAAACGGATTTGAAGTAACTACATACATTCCTGGTATTGGCCACAACCTTCAAGAACACAGTGTTGTTCTAATCAGAGGTGGAAGAGTTAAAGACCTTCCTGGTGTTAGATATCACATCATCCGTGGTACATTAGATACTGCAGGTGTTCAAAACAGAAACAAAAGCCGTTCTAAATACGGTGCTAAAAGAGCTAAAAAATAATAGCTTGATTTTGGTCGGGAGAAATCCTTAGTACATTAGAAGAAAGGTAAACAAAAAAAATGTCAAGACGTTCAAAACCAGCAAAAAGAGTGCCATTGCCAGACCCTATGTATGGCAGCACAGACATCTCAAAATTCATTAACAGATTAATGACTAGAGGTAAAAAATCTATTGCACAAAACATTTTCTATTCAACAATGGAAAATATTAAAGCAAAAACTAACCAAGACCCTGTTGAAGTTTTCAAAAAAGCTTTAACAAACGCAACTCCATTAATTGAAGTTAAAGCAAGAAGAATCGGTGGTTCTACATACCAAGTTCCTATTGAAGTTAAACCTGAAAGAGGAGCAGCTTTAAGCTCATGCTGGATTATTGAGTTTGCTAGAAAAAGAAATGGTCGTTCAATGGTTGAAAAACTAACTGCTGAAATCTTAGATGCAGCAAACGGTGTTGGTGCTTCTTGCAAAAAAAGAGAAGACACTCACAAAATGGCAGAAGCAAACAAAGCTTTCGCACACTACAGATACTAATCAGACTAATAAATTTAAAAAACCACTCTTATTTAAAGGGTGGTTTTTTAGTGCCTGTTTTAAATTTCAAACTATTTCAAAATAACTGTTATATAGGGTTTTGAAAAATATTTGTTCGCAGTTGTTATAACATCATTTTGAGTAATTGAATTAATTACTTTTTTATAATGTTCTAAATACTCTAAATCACGCCCTAGAATAGCATTTTGAGAGTTTAATTTTGCAAAATCCATGTTAGTTTCAAAACTAACAATTAAATTTCCCAATATTTTTTCTTTCGCACTATCCAATTCTTTTTGAGTAATAAATTCAGTTTTCATTGTGTTTATTTGAGCCAAAATCCCATTTTTAGCTTCATTAATATTTTTTGGATTAGTTCCAATATAAGTTAAAAAAGCACCATCTAAGGCATATTGATAGTTAATAGAACCAACCTGATATGCAAGCCCTTTTTCTTCTCTTAAATCTCTGAATAGTCTGCTTGACATGCCATCTCCTAAAATTGCATTTATAATTTCAAGAGTTGCCTTTTCTTTTTCATTAAAAATATCAACACCTTTATAACCTAAAAGCACCCAAGCAGTTTTAAGGTCGCCTTTTTCTATTGTGTATTCAGAATTTTTAGATGGCACATAGTTTGTAGTTATAAAATCTTTTATTTTGTTTCCTTTAGATTTTTTTGAAGAGAATATTTTTGAAAATTCATTTATCAATTCAGTATCAGAAACATCCCCAACAACACTAATTTTAATGTTTTTGGCATCAAGTGCTTCAGAATAAACTTTTTTAATTTCATTTTCGTCAATTAAATCAATGTTTTCAATCAAATTTTCAGAATTATTTGAATAAGAAGAATTTTTAAACGCAAGAGCTTTGAATTTATCTAGAGCAAAAGACAGAGAATTATCTTTTAAATTATTAACATAGGCTCTTTTTTCTTTTTTAACAACTTCTAATTTAGAAGAAGAAAACTGAGGATTATTAACTAATTCATCTAAAATATAGAAAACATTGGCTAATTGAGATTTAACAGCCTTAATATTTATTGAAAATTTATCAGCACCAGCAGAATAAGAAAGCCCGATTGCATTTTCGTCTAAAAAGTCTGCAATTTCTTCTTCTGTAAAGTTTTTTGTTCCCTTAAGAACCAAAGATGACGCCAAATTTAGGGTATGAGGAATTTTTTCTATATGGTTGCCACCAACAGAAGCTATTTCAATTGCAACAATAGAATTATCTGTATTTTTTTGAATAACAAGCTCTGCGCCGTTTTTAAGGGCATATTTTACTTTGTTCTCAGATTTTGAAATAATTTTTCCATCATAATTTTTAACATCTGAAATTGGCTTTTCTGCTTTTTTATATCCAATTGGAATTATTTGAGATAGGGCATAAGTGTCATTTTTTAGATATTTTTTTGCAACTTTAACAACATCATCTTTGGTTACTTTTTTGATGTTTTTTACATATTCATCATAATTTTTAAGATTTCCCCAATATAGCATGTTGTAGCCGATTTCTCCTGCAACATCAGAGATGGATTCTCTATTAAAATAAATTGAAGTTTCAATCATATTTTTTGCTTTTGCTATCTCATCTTCTAAAATTTCTCCATTTTTAATTAAATCAATTTGTTTGAATATTTCAGGAATAACAACATCAGCATTTTTAACTTCATAATTTGCACTAATCAAAAATATTCCATCTTGCATAAATGAAGAAGATGAAGAAGAAATTGAATTAACTATATGTTTTTCAGATTTCAAAATTTTGTTTAATCTTGAGCTTTTGCCCTCACCTAAAACAACGCTTAAAATGTCTAGTGCGTAGCATTCTTTTGTGTCTTGAAATTTTGGAATATCAAAAGCAAGAGCTGAATAAATATTTTTAACATTTTTTTCTTCAATAATTTCTTTTTTGCTAATTAGTGGTTGAATTTTTGGATAATTTATTTTCTTCAAAGATTTGATTTCAGATTCTGGCAAATTAAAAGCATTGTTCAATAATTCTAATGTTTTATGTGGGTTTATATCTCCAACAACAACTGTTATTGCGTTATTTGGTGTGTAAAAATCATTATAAAAAGCTAAAATTTCATCTCTTGTAATTGTTTTGATAACTTCTTCATTCCCGATAACAGGGCGTGAGTATGGGTGTTTTGAATCTTCGTATAAAATTTTAAATAAATTATTAATTAAAACATTTTGAGGGCTGTCTTGTCCTCTTGAAATTTCTTCAACAACAACCATGCGTTCGCGTTCTAATTCTTTTCTTGGAATTAGTGGATTTCTCAACATATCCGAATGTAAATCAAGAGCAAGCTCAAAATCTTTTGCTGGAAGCAAAATATAATAATGGGTGTAGTCTTTGCTTGTTGCAGCATTAACTATTCCACCTTTTTCTTCTAACAATTTTTCAAAAGTTCCAACAGGATTTTTTTCTGTTCCTTTAAAGAAAAGATGCTCTAAAAAATGAGCAACTCCAGAGTTTTTCTCATTCTCATTAACAGAACCTGTTTTTATCCAAGTATCTATAATAACCGTTTCAGAACCTTTAACTTCTTTAACCACAAATGTTTGCCCATGTTTTGATTTTTCAACCAAAATATTTTCAGCAAAAGCATTTGGAGAATTAAAAACTAAAAAAGCCAGCAAAAATAATATATTTAAAATTTTTTTATTCATAAACCCTCAAATCTGATATTTGTTAAATTCAGCATAAAACCATTTTTTATTTTAGGCAATTGCCGTCCTTAACATTTTTTAATTTTACTATATTATTCCTTTGTAGTAAAATTTTCCTATGTTAACAGGAATGGTTGATAGAAGAAAACTAAGTGCCGAAGAAGAAAGCACTTGGCAAAAGGTTTTAGATATTTTGGAAACAAAAGTAGCACCTACTACTTTTAATCCTTGGATGCTTTCTTTATCACCATTTGATATTTTAGGTAATGATGTTGAAGGCAATAAATTTCGCTTAACTTCAGACCAAGCTTTTGGTATTCAAGTTTTACAAAAAAAATATTTATCAGACATTTCAGACGCCATTTGTGAAGTTGTTGGAAAAAGATATGCAATTGAAATTCTTTTAACTCAACCAAACACAAAAAAAGCAAAAAACAAACAAGAAAAGCCTAAAGAACACATTCAAGAAATGCAAAAACAAATAGAAAATCTTAAGCAAATGCATTCTTTTTGTGGCTTAAATTTAAAATATACTTTTGATAATTTCGTTGTTGGAGAAAATTCAAAATTTGCCTATAATGCTGCCATTCAAGCCTCAGAAGCTCCTGGTCAAAAATTTAACCCGTTGTTTATCAATGGTTCAATAGGAATTGGCAAAACGCACCTTATGCAAGCAATTGGGCATAATATTTTAAAAAATTATCCAGAAATGAAAGTTCGCTACACAAAAGCAGAAGAAATCATGAATAAGCTAATTGAAAGCGTTTCAAGCACACAAGATACCACTTATTTAATGAAAAAATTTAGAGATACATATAGAAATGTTGATGTTCTTTTAATTGACGACATTCAAATTGTTGAAGGTAAAAAACGCACAGAAGAAGAAATTTTCCATATTTTTGACACATTATTTCACGCAGGCAAACAAATTGTTTTTGCTTCAGATAGACCAATAAAAGAATTTACAAAAACTTCAGACAGGCTAAAAAGCAGATATGAGTGGGGTTTAAATGTTCAAATTACTGTTCCAGATTATGAAACAAGAGTTGAAATTCTAAAAAAATATGGTAAAAGAACAGATTTTGAGCTTCCATTAAATATTATTGAATTTTTGTCTGCAAATTTTACAAACAATGTTCGCGAGCTTGAGGGAGCTTATAATAAATTGAGTGCATATTCAAGCATTACAGGCGAAGAAATGACCCTAGAAAAGGCTCATGAGCTTTTAGACGGCGACATTAACATTAAAAAAGTTGATGTTGAGGATATTATTTCAGAATGTGCAAAATATTTTAAAGTTTCAATTAAAGATATTAAAGGCACAGGGCGTCAAAAAGATGTTTCTTTAGCACGCCAAGTTGCAATTTACCTTTCAAGAGAAATAACAGATGGTTCTTTTCCAACTATTGCCAAAGATTTCAACAAAAATCACACAACTATTTTATATTGCTGGGAAAAAATTAAAAAAGATATAACAAAAAACAAAGAATTAAACCTAACTATTAAAAATTTGACAGAGATTATAAAAAACGGCTAAATCATATTGCCCATTTGTCATATCTAGTTGGAGTTTTTGCTTTTCTTGAATATCGTTATACTTAAAAACGAGAACAGGAAAGGAACAAACAATGAGAAAAATTATGCTATTAGCAAGTGTTTTAGCATTATTAGGAGTTAGCCCAACATTTGCTTCAGATTGTGGTTGTATGGCTCCAGCCAAACCGTGCGATAAAGAAACCGTTTGCAAAGAAATTGTTAAAGATAATAAATGCTTTTTTGATAAAGAATATAAAAAAATGAAAGGTCAGCTAGGGCTAGATTGTGCTCAAGAAACAAAAATTGATTGTTATTATAAAGATTTCAAAAATAAAATGAACGCACTATCTAGGCAGTATAATCATGAACAAAAAAGCCTTTGCAAAATGATTTCTAATGATGGTTGCAAAAGTGAAATTAAAGCTAAGAAAAAAGAGCTTAAAGAAATTAAAAAATATATGAAAAATGAATGTAAATCATTCCAAGAAAGCGTTAAGTGTGAGCTTTGCAAAAATCAAAAGAAAGAATTTAGAAAATTCATAAGAGCAGAAAAAAGAAAAATGAAGCAACTAGGAAAAAATTGCAATGTTTTAAGACTTCCTTGCTTGGATAACTGCCACAAAAAACCATCTTGCGAAACATATAAAAAACCAGACTGCGGATGTGAAAAACCAAAATACAATTGCGAAGAAAATAAATGCAAAGATGACTGCAACAAAGCAAAATGCCCATCTGAGTGCAATAAACCAAAATGCAAATCAGGATATGAAGCTAAAAAATACTATAACTACAATTCTTGCGACAAATGCAAACAACCAAAGACAAAATGCAATTGCAAATAACCCCCATTAAAATACTAAACAAGGCTCTTAATTAAGAGCCTTAATTTTTTATTCTGCCTTAAAACAACGAACAAAACCATTAAAATTAGGATGATTTTTTGTGCAAAATTCGTCTGCGAAATTGCATCTTTCATGGAATAAACAGCCCTCAATAGCCTCAATTATAGGGCTTGGAGAGCCTTTTATGTTTTTAATTGTTGTAGAATCTTTTTTAGGAATGGCAGCAAGCAGTGCCTTTGTGTATGGGTGTTTTGGATTTTTGATTAGCTCTGAAGCGAATGCTGTTTCAACAATTTCTCCTAAATACATAACTGAGGCAATATCTGCATATTTATAAACAAGACCTAAATTATGAGTTATAAAAAATATTGTTTTTCCTAAGTTTTGGATATTTTTTAAAATGTCTAAAATTTGAGCTTGAATTGTAACATCAAGAGCAGTTGTTGGCTCATCTGCAATGATAATTTCGGCAGATGTTAATAGTGCCATTGCAATAATAACTCTTTGACGCATACCACCAGACAATTCATGTGGGTAGCTTTTAAGGCGTTTTTCAGGTTCTTTAATTTGAACCAAATTCAAAGCCTCAATAATTTTTTCTTTTTTTTCTTCTTTAGTCAATTTTAAATCTATATCTAAAACTTCCATCATTTGGTTTTCAATTGTCCAAAGTGGGTTCAAAGATGTCATTGGGTCTTGAGGAATGTAGGCAATACTCCTTCCTCTAAGTTTTTTTTGAAGATTATTTTCTAAAATATTTTCTTTATCAAATATAATTTCGCCAGAGGTTATTTTTGCATTTTTTGGAATTAAACCAATAATAGAAGAAGCCAGAATGCTCTTCCCACAGCCAGATTCTCCAACAAGGGCGTAAAATGTATTTTTTTTCAAATCCATAGAAACATCTTTTAAACAAGGATAAAAATTATCATTGATTTCAAAAGATAAATTCAAATTTTTAATTTCTAAAATATTTTCCATTAAAGCAATTATAACAATATACACACTTAGTCGCAATTGCTTATTGGCTATTTTTGCACTTCTTTATGTTTATAATATAATTTTTTTATGAAAAATATAGAAAATGTCAGAAATTTTAGCATTATAGCTCATATTGACCACGGCAAATCAACACTAGCTGATAGACTCTTAGAAGCCACAGAAACAATAGATAAACGTGATATGCAAGCACAACTATTAGACACTATGGATATTGAAAGAGAACGTGGAATTACAATTAAATTAAATTCTGCAAGAATGAATTATAAAGCAAATGATGGCAAAGATTATATTTTAAACCTTATTGATACCCCAGGGCACGTTGATTTTTCATATGAAGTTTCTCGCTCTCTAGCAGCTTGCGAAGGTGCTCTTTTAATTGTTGACGCAACTCAAGGTGTTGAAGCTCAAACTTTGGCAAATGTTTATCTTGCAGTTGAGCAAAACTTAGAAATTATACCTGTTATAAATAAGATAGACTTGCCATCTGCTGATGTTGAAAAAGTAAAAGCAGAAATTGAAGAGGTTTTAGGAATAGACGCAAGCATGGCAATTCCTGTTAGTGCTAAAGAAGGAGTCGGTATTCCTGAAGTTTTAGAAGCTATTGTTAATTTTGTTCCGCCTCCAAAAGATACATCCTCTGAGCCTTTGAGGGCACTTGTGTTTGATAGTGCATATGACCAATATTTAGGCACAGTTTGTTATTTTAAAGTAATGGACGGTAGCATTAAACTTGGCGACAAAATTAAGTTTATGGCAACAGGAAAAAGTTTTGAAGTTGTTGAATTGGGCTATCTAAAGCCACAAAGAGTGCCTGTTAAAGAAATTAAAACAGGGGAAGTTGGCTATTTTGCTGGTTCAATTAAAGAAATTACAAGATTTGTAGGGGATACTATAACACACCAAGAAAACCCAGCTCCTATGGCACTTGAAGGCTACAAAGAAGCAAAACCAATGGTTTTCTCTGGGCTTTATCCTGTAAATAATGAAGAATACCACGACTTAAAAGAGGCACTTGAAAAATTAAAACTAAACGATAGCTCAATTACTTTTGAGCCTGAAACATCATCTGCTCTAGGCTTTGGCTTTAGATGTGGTTTTTTGGGTATGCTTCATATGGAAATTGCTCAAGAAAGACTAGAGAGAGAATATAACCTATCATTAATCACAACTGCACCAAGCGTTGTTTACAAAGTTTATAAAACAGACGGCACAATGGAAGAAATTGACAACCCTGCAAATCTTCCAGCCCCACAATATAGAAACTACATTGAAGAGCCTTATGTTAGAGTAAATTTATTTACGCCAAATGATTATGTTGGGGCTTTAATGGAATTATGCCAAACAAAACGTGGCGAATTTATTAATATGCACTATATTGATAAAGTTAGAGTAAATTTAGAATATCAAATTCCATTATCCGAAGTTATTACAGACTTTTATGACCAATTAAAATCCCGTTCAAAAGGCTACGCAAGTCTTGATTACGAATTTTCAGACTACAAGCGTTCAGACCTTGTAAAAATGGATATTATGCTATCGGGAGAAATTGTTGATGCCCTATCTGCAATTTGCCACAAAGATAGTGCTTATAATATTGGTCAAAAACTAACAACAAAACTTAAAGAAATTATCCCAAGACAACTATTTGAAGTTGCAATTCAAGCAGCTGTTGGTGGAAGAGTTATTGCAAGAACAAATATTAAAGCACTTAGAAAATCTGTTTTAGACAAATGTTACGGTGGAGATATTTCAAGAAAACGCAAACTTTTAGAAAAACAAAAACGTGGTAAAAAGCGTATGAAATCTGTTGGTAGAGTTGAAATTCCACAAGAAGCATTTATGGCAGTTTTGAGTATTGACGAAGATTAATCGCTTTAAACAATTTCGGCGCACTTTGATAATTCAAAAGTGCGCCTCAATTTTATAAAAATTTAAATTAGCCAAGCTTTATATTAGCAAATTGGCTTCCTCTACTCATTGCAACCTTGCCGCTTCTAATAAATTCTTTAACTCCTAGTGGTTTTAATAATTCGCCAAAAGATTGAATTTCTTTGTCATTACCTATCATTTGAAGTGTATAAGTTTTGTCATTAATATCAATTAATTTTGCACCAATTAAATCGGCTAATTTTAAGATTTTTTCTCTGTCTTCATCAGCACCATAAACTTTAGCTAAAGCAATTTCAACTTCAATAGACTCAGCTAATGGCAAATCCATAACCTTAATTGTTGGAATTAATCTATTTAATTGTTTATTAATTTGCTCAATAACAGCAGCATCACCTAAAGTTACAATAGTTACCCTTGAATAATTTTTATCTAAAGTAGGTGCAACTGTAAGGCTTTCAATGTTGTAGCCTCTTCCAGAGAACAAATCTACAATTCTTGATAAAACACCTGCTTCATTTATAACTAATATTGATATAGTGTGAAAATTCTCTTTCATATTAAACCTCATCATTTGAAAGTAAAACATTATCCAATGGGTCGCCTGCTAAAACCCAAGGATAAACCATTTCAAAACTATCTACAATAAAATCTAAAATAACAGGTCCATCAAATTCTAGCGCTTTTTTAATTGCAGGCACAATTTCTTCTTCTTTTTCAACTCTTATGCCAAGTGCTCCATAAGATTCTGCCAATTTAACAAAATCTGGAGAAGAAATTTTTGTTTGAGAAAATCTTTTTTCAAAAAGTTTTTCTTGCCACTGGCGAACCATTCCTAAATAACCGTTATTAATTACACAGTTGATAACTTTAAAACCGTAGTCTTTGCAAGTCATCATTTCTTGAATATTCATTTGAATAGAGCCATCGCCAGCAATGTTTATAACTGTTTTTCCCTTTGAGCCAACATAAGCCCCCATCGCAGCTGGGAAGCCAAAGCCCATTGTTCCTAAGCCACCTGAGGTAACTAATCTTCTTGGTTTATTAAAGCTAAAGTTTTGTGCAACCCACATTTGATGTTGCCCAACTTCTGTGCAGATAATTGGGTCAAGGTCTTTTGTTGTTTCATAAATAGACTTTAGAACATTAATTGCACTTAGCTTATCTCCAACAACTTTTGGAATTGCACGCATTTTCTTCCATTCATCAATTTGTTGAAACCATTTGTTTCTGAGTTCAACATCAATTGGATAATTTTTCTTTTTCATTAATTCTAAAATTGAAGTTAGAACATTTTTAGCACAACCAACAATTGGAACATCAACTTTAACATTTTTTGAAATTGAACAAGGGTCAATATCAACATGAATTACTTGAGAATCCCTTGCAAAACGCTTTAAACAGCCTGTAATTCTATCATTAAAACGCGTGCCGATTGCAAAAATAACATCTGCATTCATAACTGCATTGTTTGCCCAATAATTTCCGTGCATGCCTAACATGCCTAAATATTTAGGGCAGTCTGCAGGATAAGTCCCCGTTCCCATTAATGTATGGCAAACTGGAATTTGCATTAATTGTGCAAATTCTGTTAATTCATCATGTGCTCCTGAAGTTAAAACGCCACCACCAGAAATTATAACTGGTCTTTTTGCTTCAGATAACAATTTTAATGCTTTTGAAATTTGAAGTGGATGCCCGTCATAATTTGGTTTATAGCCAACAAGTTTAACTTGTTTTGGATAACTAAATGTTGATTTTGCAGATAAAATATCTTTTGGCATATCAACTACAACAGGACCTGGTTTTCCTGTTGTTGCAATATGAAAAGCTTCTTTAATTATTCTTGGAAAATCTTTAACATCTTTAACTAAATAATTGTGCTTACAGCAAGAACGAGTAATGCCAACAATATCAGCTTCTTGAAAAGCGTCATTTCCAATTTGCTTTAGACCAACTTGTCCTGTTAAAACAACAATTGGATAGCCGTCATAATACGCATTTGCAATACCTGTAATAGCATTACAAGCTCCAGGACCAGAAGTTACAAGAGCAACACCACATTTTCCTGAAACTCTTGCATAGCCTTCTGCAGCATGAATTGCAGCTTGTTCATGGCGAACAAGATAGTGCTTGATTTTATCTTGTTGATATAAGGCATCATAAAGATTTAAAATAACGCCACCTGGATATCCAAAAATTTCTTTAACACCTTCTGCCTCTAGGGATTTAAGCAGTATTTCGGCACCTGAATATATATCATTCTTTCCCATTTTGTTGTTGCTCCAAACTTATTTGTAAATTATTAAAAAATTATACTATAAATTCTCTAAACTGCCAATTTGGGGAATTAAAAAAACATTTATTTAGCAAAAAATAATTTTGAAAGGAAGGTAATATGACAAAAAAATTAGAGCTATATAAGTGTAGTATTTGTGGAAATCTTATTGAAGTTGTTTTAGAAGGAGAAGGAGAGCTTGTTTGCTGTGGCGAAATTATGGAGCAATTAACATCCGATAACCACTCTGGCTCAGTTGAAGCACACAAACCAATTATTGAATCTTTTGAAGACAAAAAAACAGTTAGAATTGGGCAAACTCCACACCCAATGACTAAAGAACACCATATTGAATTTATTGAAGTTATTTCTCCAGATGAAAAATATGTTAAAAGAAAATATCTAAACCCAGAAGAAGAAGCAATTTTAGAATTTGAATGCACATGCAAAAGTGGTTTTAGTGCAAGAGAAATCTGTAATTTACATGGACTTTGGGAAAACTAGGAGAAAAAATGACAGAAACGCTTTCAAAAGACTTAAACAAACAATTAAACAGAGAATTTTATAGTGCATATTTGTATTATGCAATGAGCACATATTTTACAGAAATTTCATTATCTGGCTTTGCAAAATATATGAAGCGACAAGCAAAAGAGGAGCTTAAACACGCACAAAAAATTCATAATTATTTAATTGATAGAGGGATAAAAATTGAATATGAAAGAATTGAAGCACCAGACGCCTCTTGGATAAACACACTAGATGTTTTTGAATATGCCTATAACCACGAAAAATATATGACAGAATCTATTTACAATATTTACGAAAAGGCAAAAGAAGCTAAAGACTATTCTCTTGAAGTTTTTTTGGATAATTTTGTTGAAGAACAAAGCGAAGAAGAAGCAAAATTTTCTAAAATGATAGATAGAATAAAAATTGCAACAGCTTGCGAATGTGGTGTTCACACGCTAGACCTTGAACTTTAAGAAAATGCCCCAATTTATGGGGCTTTTTTAATAAATATTTTTTGCTAAAATTATCCTATGAGCAAATTTTATTTAGATGCTGGCACAACATGGTCAAAAATTCTTGAAGTAGACACTTCGGGCAAAATTTCAAAAAAAATTTTGCCCTCGTCTGAAATTAAAAATCTGAATTTAAACTTCACTGCGACAACAGGACATAGCACAAATATTAAAGACTCTAAATATGTTAATGAAATTGTTGCTCTAGCACGTGGTGCTTTAAAAGAAATAAAAAAAGATGGAATTATTTTAGATTTAGGTTCAAGGGATATTAAATGGGTCAAATTTAAAGATGGAAAATTTCAAGATATGGATTGGAACACATCTTGTGCTAGTGCCGTTGGTGCGACAGTTGAAATGCTTTTAAAATTCTACAATTGCAATTTAGATGATTTATCTGCAACGGATGAAAAATACATCATAACTTGTGGAATTTTTGGGCTTGAAAAAATTATGGATGAAGTTTCTTCTGGGAAAAATCCAGAAATCGCAATTTCAAAATTTATTCATGGGCTTGCTTATAATGCTTATAATTTTGCAAAATGCCCAGAAGAATTATATGTTTCAGGTGGTTTTTGCGAAAACAAATGCTTTATAGATTCTCTTTCTAAATACACAAAAGTTATTCCTTTAGGAAGATTTGTTCTAGCTAATGGATTAATTGAAGATTAATCTTGAATTTCAGGAAGTTTATCGGAAGATAGCTTGTCTAGTGTTTGGTTATTTATTGCCCCACCTATCAATAAAATTAGGGAAGTAAAATATAGCCAAGCCATTAAAATTGCAAACGCCCCAATTGTTCCATAAACTTTGTTATATGTTCCAAATTCGTTTATGTATAAAGAAAAGCCCCAAGAGCCTAACAACCAAAACACACAGAAAAATATTGAACCTGGTAAAACGCTTTTACGAACAACTGAATAATCACGTGCAGGAAGAACATAGTAGTTCATAACGGCTAATAAAAGCAACATTAAAAATGCAATCGGCCATCTTGTAACTAAAAGGCAATTCATAATTGTGTCTGAAATAAAGCCATAATCATTCAAAAAAGTAACAATGACTTTGCCGAAAATGATTAAGTTAACTGAAATAAACAATAAAAATGCATGGACTATAACCATAACAAGAGCAAGCAAGCGAACTTCAAAGAAATTTCTGTTCTCAACAACTCTATTTGCCCTATTAAGCCCTTTAATAATTGTTGCAATTGCGTTATGAGCCAAAAATAATGTTACAACAAAACCAATAATTGCAACCGTTCCATCTTTTTGGAATAAAAC
Organism: Candidatus Gastranaerophilales bacterium; assembly: GCA_045536045.1. Classification (GTDB taxonomy): domain Bacteria; phylum Cyanobacteriota; class Vampirovibrionia; order Gastranaerophilales; family Gastranaerophilaceae; genus RGIG1918. Next base: position 7,314 of record JAZSMU010000043.1, on the reverse strand, counting down.
AAACTCAGCCAAAACTGTTTGAATTAAGTTTATAACTTCATTTGGAGCAATTGTAGATAGAGCAGCAATAATTTTTGTAACAAAGAATTTCTTTCCAAGCCAACCAAATGTCCCCATTAAAAAAAGCATAAAAGGGAAAATCCCAATTGCCATCATAAAGGCCATTTCAGAAGCTGCGTTTGCAAAATCTTCGTTCACGATTGTTTCAACTAAATTATAAAAATATTCAAAAAATATATTTCTAGCTTTTTTAATCATTACTTGTTAAATTCTTCTCTAATTGCTTCAATTAGTTTCTCACATGCCCTGTCAATTGGCAAATTTATTGTGCAACCTGCAGATTTTGCATGCCCACCACCTTGAAATCTTTCTGTTATTTTTGTTAAATCAAAATTTTTACTTCTCATAGAAGCTTTTGTTGTTGTGTTGTCATTTTCTTTTAAAACAACAGAAATTTCAACTTCTCCAATACTTCTAATAGCTTCTGCAATGCCTTCTGTATGTTCAAATTTGGCATTAAAATCTTTCATTATTTTGTTTGTAATTTTTGTATAAGCTATTTTATTATTTTCAATAAATTGAGTATTACTTAGAACAAAAGCTTGCAACATAACCATTTCTTTTGGTTTTGTGTCATAAACTCTATCAGAAATTTTAGAGCAATTTGCCCCTAATCTTGTCAATTTTGAAGCTATTTCAAGTGTTTCAGAAGATGTATTATCATATCTGAACGCACCTGTATCTGTCATTATAGAAACATAAAGAGATTCAGCCATCTCAGGAGTTATTTTAGTGCCAATGCCAACAAAAAAGTTAAACAAAATTTCGCCACAGCTAGAAGCTTCTGCTTCAACTAAGTTAATTTGTGCATAATTTGGATTTGTTTGATGATGGTCTATATTGATTGTGTTTTTTGCATTTTGGAATATTTTTCTTGCCATTAAAACCATTCTATCAATAGAAGCAACATCAACTGTAATAACTAAATCATAAATTTCTTGAACATTTCTTAAAGTTTTTGCTTCATTAATTTTAGGCAAAAATTTATAAAATTCAGGAATATCATTTTCTGGTCTTGTTTGAACAAGCATATCAGCCTTATCGCCTATAAAAAGTTTTAAGGCACACATTGAGCCTAAAGTGTCGCCATCTGGGTTGATGTGCGAAATAATTAAAATTTTGCTTGCCTCATCTATTTTGTTTTTAATTTGATTATAAACTTCCATACCCTAAAAATAGCACAAAACTGAAATTTTAAATAGTGCTTTAAGGAATTAATGATATAATCTTGATAATTGGGTAGGAATAATGTCAAATACAATTAATCCAAAAATTAGCTCAACAGGGTTTCGGCTTTTTATTCTTTTGCAACTTTTAATGCAAGAAAATAAAACAAAAGCTGAAATTTTTGATTATTTTGAAAAAAATTATCCAACCTTGAATATGAGCCCAGACATTTTAAGGCTTGATATTAATACTTTAAAAATGGCAGGTTTTGAAATTATCACAGGAGATAGGAGTGAAAAATATAGACATTCTCTGAAATGGAATCCTCTAAAAATTCACCTAACAAAAAATGAAATCAATGTTGTTAATCAAATAAAAAATTTGATTATTCAAAGCTCAAGTTTAAGTGCAATTATTGATTTATATAAACTTTTTGAAAAAATTTCTAAGTTTATTAATGATGAAGAAACGAAAGAAAAATTCCTAGATTTTGGATATTTGCACAATGTGGATTTTAAATTAATCAAAGAATTGAACAAATTTTGCGAAGAGAAAAAATGCATAGAAATTCTTTATAATTCGCCAAACAGTGGGAAAAAGAATATAAAAATACGCTGTTATGATATAACTCACGATAAAGAAACAAATAAAATTCATCTTTGGGGCTTTGCTAGTGGCTACAACGACAATAAATTGGCATATTTTAGAGTAGAAAAAATAATCAAAATAATAAATAAATCAATTCCAGACGAAATAGAAATCATTGAACCTGAAATTTGCAAAATTAAATTAACAGGAATAGCAAAAGAAGAATTTTATCCAGAAAAAAATGATAAAATTATTGATTTTAATGACGATTATATTGAAATTGAAACTAAAATTTTAACAGAATTTCATTTTATTCAAAGAATTTTAACTTACGGAAAAGATTGCATTTGGGTCGGTAATGCAAACATTAGAAAACAAATTTTAGAAAAACTATACGAAATTAAAGCAATTTATGAATAAACTCAAAAAAGTTACATCTAGCTATAGAATAATGAAAATTTTAAAACTTCTTTATCAAAAACCAAGAAGTATAGATGAAATCTGCTTTGAGCTTGATGCAGACAATATTGGCGTTAAAAAAGAAACTATCACAAAATATTTTTCAACTTTAAGAAATTGTGGGTGCACAGTTGAAAAAAGAAGTGGAAAATTTTACCTTATTAATATGCCTTTTTGCATAAATTTAAATCAAAAAGAGTTAGAAACTCTTGCGTATTTTCATAAATTTTCTCAAAAATTTAATTCAAATTTATTTGAAGAAGAGACTTATTCATTATTATCAAAAATATTAAAGCTAACAAATATAGAAACTCACACAAAATATCACAAAATTTTGAATAGAACTAAAATCCAAGATTTTATTTTTGAAAAAGATATTTTGAAAAAAGTTTCTGTAATTTCAAATTATATTGAAGAAAAATCTAAAATAAAAATTAAATATAAAGAAGAAAATCACACCATCATACCAAAAAATTTGCTTTATTCTAAGGGAAAATTTTACCTTAAAGCATTTTTTGAAGAAGAAAATAAATATAAAAATATTAATATTTCTGATATTGAGGATTTTGTGGAAATTGGAAGAAACAGAGGACTCACAAATTTTGCTTCAACCACTGTTTTTAAAATAAAAGATAGGCTAGCCGTTGGCTATTACCCATATGAAAAAGAAATTGTAGAAATTAAAAATGAAAGCACAAAAATTATTTCAAACAAAACACAAGACAAAAACGCTTTGCTTAAAAGAATTTTAAAATATGGAGTTTTGCGCGAAATTATTTCTCCAAAAACAGAGAAAGAATTGTTTTTAAATTCTATAAATGAAATGATAAAAAATTTTGAAAATCCTAATTGTTGTTAACAAAAGGTAATGGTGGAGCAGTTGGAGGCTCTGGCTTTGGTAGTGGAGTAGCTGGTGCAACTGTTCCTGTTGTTTGAAGTTGAACAGGCTCTGTTTCAACTTTTTTAACATCTTTCATTTCTTCTTTAACTTCTTCGGAAATTACTTGTTCATTTGCTTGAACATCTTTTTCTTCGTAGTTATCTCTTATTTTAATTTCTGGGTAGTCAAATTTTGTTGGAGCAGTTCCAGCTGTAACGACTCTCATGTATTGATTCCAAATTCTTGCTGGAATTGAACCACCAGTAATTGCACCACCTAATTTAGAGTTGTCGTCATTTCCTATCCAAACACCTGTAACAACTTCAGGAGTGTAGCCTATAAACCAAGCATCTCTGTAATCATCAGTTGTCCCTGTTTTACCTGCTGCTTCTCTTCCTATGTTTGCACCTCTGCCTGTTCCTTTTTCAATAACTTTTTTAAGCATAAAAGTCATTTCAGCAGCAGTGTCGTAAGCCAAAACTTTAACAATTTTAGGACCTTGATTTTCATAAATAACAACGCCACGAGAATTTTCAACTCTTTCAACTGCGTATGGCTTAACTCTAAAACCACCGTTTGCAAAAGCACCATAAGCAATTACCATATCATAAAGCTTAACTCCGTTTGAACCTAAGGCAATTGTCATATCGTTATGAAGTGGTGTTGTAATTCCTAAATCTCTAACAAGAGAAACAACAGAATTTACGCCTGTTTTTTGAATTGTTCTAACAGCACAAACATTTGAAGAAATTGCAACAGCAAGCCAAGCTGGAATTTTTTCTCTATATTTTCCACCATAATTTTTTGGAGACCATTTCCCAATAGTTAAAGGTGTATCTTCTAGTATGTCGTCATGCCTTAAACCTTGTTGGACTGCAGCTGCATATACAAAAGGTTTGAATGAAGAACCTGGTGGGCGAATTGCATTTGTAACTCTATCATATTGAGTTTGCCCATAGTTTTTTCCACCAACATAAGCAAAGATTTTTCCTGTTGTTGGAGAAAAAGAAAACAAAGCACCTTGAGTTTTGTCTTGTTTTAAATTAGCCCCTTCTAAAAGAGAAGTTACATAATTTTGTGCTGCATCTTGGTTTTTGTATGTAACTGTTGTGTAAATTTTAAGCCCACCTTGAGAAATTTCATTTTCACTAAAGCCTAAATTTTCTAATTCTGTTAAAACATAATCTACCAAATATGGAGCTTTGTTATATGAATAAACTGCAGGTTTTTTGTTTAAATTTAAAGGTTCTTGTTTTGCTTTTTCATATTGTTCTTTTGTAATGCAATTATTGCGATACATTTTTCTCAAAACTGCATTTCTTCTCTTAACTGCCATGTCTGGATTTCTAAGTGGCGTATAAACGCTAGGAGCTTGAGGAAGCCCAGCAATTAATGCCATTTCAGCTAAAGTCAGTTGTCCAATTTCTTTATCAAAATATGTTTTAGAAGCACTTTGAACGCCATAAGCACCTGAGCCTAAATAAACAGCATTAAGATACATTTCTAAAATTTCATCTTTTGTGATTGTTTTTTCAATTCTATGAGCAATAATTAATTCTTTAATTTTTCTATCAAATGTTCTTTCATTTGATAAGAATAAAATTCTTGCAAGCTGTTGAGTAATTGTAGAAGCACCTTGTTTAACAGAACCTGCTTGAATATTAACCAATATAGACCTAATTAAACCAATTGTATCAAAACCTCTGTGGCGATAGAAATTTCTATCTTCTGTTGATAAAAATGCATTTTTAAGGTCTGCAGGTACTTCATCTATTGTAATTTTTTCAAATTTATATGGAGTAAAAGTTTTAATTATTTCTCCATCTTCAGAATAAATACTTGTAACAGGGTTTGGTTTGATTTCATCAAAGTTGCTTATAGGAGGTAAGGAGATTAAATAAATGTTAAAAGCAATAATGCCAGCACAAAACATTGCAAAACCAGCAGTAATTAAGCTCAAAAAAGTTCCTTTTTTATTGCTTTTTTTAACTCTTCCTCTTCGTGTGTAATTATATTTAGCCATATTATAATTTTATATCAAAGCAGTTTTTTTGCAATTTATAAATAGCCCAATTAGCACCCTTAAGATTAGCCAATTAGGTAATGTTTAAAATGGGTTGTGCATTATAGTATTTACACAAATAACAAAAGAGAGTTTTAGAGGTATTATATATTATATAAAAGGAGAAAAAATGCTAATAAGCCCACAGCTAAATGTTAAAACTAATGCCATAAAAGTTGTTATCATAGAAGATTACAAACTTACAAGAGTAGGTTTAAGATATGCTCTAAATGAATTTGATTATATTGATGTTATCGGAGAATCGGAAACAGCAAAAGAGGGAATTGAGCTTATTTTAAATAAAAAACCAGATGTTGTATTAATGGATTTGGGGCTGCCTGGAATAAATGGGCTTGAAGCTATTGTTCAAATTAAAGAAAAAATGCCAAATATTAAAATTATAATTCTAACTTCTCACGATAGAGAAGAAGAAGTTATTGCGGCACTAGGCTCAGGGGCAACTGCATATTGTTTAAAAGATATTGAACCAACAATGCTTTCAGAAGTTATTAAATGTTGTGCAACAGGAGCATGTTGGATTGACCCAAATGTTGCTAAAATTGCTCTAAAATTATTCCCAAAACCTGAAAATTTAGATTTTCTAACAACTGGAGAAACGAACGAAATTAAAAACCAGCTAACAGAAAGAGAAGCAGAAGTTTTAAAACATTTAGTTCAAGGAAAAAGCAACACAGAAATTGCAAAAGAATTAATTGTTAGTGTTCACACAGCAAAAGCACACGTTTGCTCAATTTTACAAAAGCTATGCGTAGATGACAGAGTTCAAGCAGCAGTAAAAGCAATTAGGGAAAATTTAGTTTAATTCAACAATTTTATTTTCTGAATTAACATGAACGATTTTGGGGCTGAAAACATCAGCCTCATTTTCTGTCATTAATGCATACGCAACAATAATTACTTTATCTCCTTTAGAAACTTTTCTTGCAGCAGCTCCATTTAGGCAAACAACGCCTGAATTTTCTTCGCCTTCAATAATATAGGTATGAAATCTTTCGCCATTGTCAATGTTTAAAATATCAACTTTCATGCCTTCTCTCATGCCAGAAGCTTTAAGCAAAGTCTTATCAATAGTTATTGAGCCAACATAATTTATGTTTGCTTCGGTAACTGTTGCTCTATGAATTTTTGCGTATAAATATTCTATCTGCATATAATAATTTTACATCAAACAGAGAAAAAACAAGTTAAAAAAATGCACCCTAATTAATAGAGTGCATTTTTTATATTCTTTAAAATTAACTATAAAGTGGTGCTAATTTTGCTTCTTGTTGAGGGATAACACCTTCTTCAATTGGCAAATAAACTCTATAATCAATATTATCAAAACAATTATCAATAGCTTCAATCGCTTGAAGTTTAGCCTCATCAATTGAATTAGCATCTATCATATCTGCAATTGTTTCAAATCTTTCAACGTGTTCTCTAAATCTATCTGTTGCATAGTCTTTAGCTTGCCATGTTGTGATTAAGAATGGCCAATCTGAAGATTGAAGCAATAAATTTTCTTTTGCAAGTTGATTTAGAGCTCTCATCATAAGTGGATTATCTTTTGGTTGTTTTTCATAACGAGAAACAATGTCAATTATTCTCTTTTCGCAAGAATGAATAATTGGCCACATCCATTCTGTTAAGTGGTTTTGCCATACCCAGAAATGTCCACCTTGACCCCAGCTTGATTCTGGAATTTGGATAGCTTCTTTTGGTGGGTATTTGTCTAAGTATTCGCCTGCAGTAAGTCTTTCAACTTCTGGCAAGTAATTAGAGAATTGTTTAATAACTTGTTTAATAAATTCAACACCTTCAAACCACCAGTGTCCATATAATTCTGTATCAAATGAAACCATAACAAGACCTGGGTTACCATTGTTTGCCATTTTGTAATCATTTAATAAGTGGTAAATAAGAGTTGTGTAGTGGTCTGAGTTTTCATTAACTTTGTTCATTGCAAGAACTGGGTCATAAAGCATTTTATCGCCAAAATCTGCATTTTCAGATGTAAATCTCCAATAGTGCATGCCAGAGTTGCAATCTTAGCAGTGGAATTCTCTATAGCAACCATCGCCTGGGTATCCAACTG
>JAZSMU010000075.1:0-12984 GCA_045536045.1 Candidatus Gastranaerophilales bacterium | reverse complement strand
GTCTTCATAGCTAATATTTTCCCCTAATTCCCTTAAAACATTCATCAAAAAAAGCTTCTTTTTGTCTGCAACATTAGGCTTTTCAAGAAGTTTTTGCGTTTGCTCTTTTGTTATTTCTAAAGAAAGCATTTTTGAAATATGCACAAGAGCAACATCAAATTTTGGGTTTTGAAAATTGATTTCTTTCAAAATTGTTGCAATGACAAATTCGTCATCTTTCAGTTTTTTAAGCAAGCAACAAGCCTTAAAAAGATTTCTGTCTGTTAAGCAATCAGTTTTTTTAAGGTCGTAAATTATTTCTATCGTTTTAGAACGTATTAGAATTTTGTCTTGGCTCATTAAGAATCAAGCCCCCAGAGCATATCAAGAACTTTTTGAGCTTCAGAGGATAAAATTCCATCTTGAAGAATTAGGTATTGAACAGCAATTAAAGTGCATTCTGAGCAAATATTTACACCTGGACCTTTAACCATTTTTGGAACTTCTGTATTTGGTCTTTTGCAAAATGAACAATACTCAACTTGTTTTTTCGCTTCTTCTTTTTTCTTGTTTTCTTTTGTTCTTCTTCCTATGGAAACTACTTTTTCACTCATTTTATATCCTATCTATTCCTAAGTATTTAATTTGGTTTTGATATGCAAATTTTTCTGCTTCTTCTTTGGTTATAAATCCTTTATTTGTAAGGTTTTCAACAATTGTGTCTATTGTTTGAATTGAGCCAGCCAGTGTGCCATCTTTTGTTTTGCCATTTTTTAATATTTCTTGAGAGCAGAAAATTGTGCTTTCTAATTTGCTATTTGCAATTGGCAAAGAGTCGCTAATTATAAGGATTTTGTCTTTATTTTTAACTTTAAAAAACATTTTTAAAATATTTTCGCTTGTATGAATTGTATCTGCAATGATTTCTGTGTAAATATTGTCATTTATAAGGGCTTCAAGAGTTGCAGAGCTTTCTCTATGATGAATTGCAGGTGTTGCATTAAAAATATGACAAATACTATCTGCAAGCCCAAGATTTTCTGCTTTTGTGTGTCCTGCTTGCACCTTAATCCCTTTTGAAATCAAATATTTTTGAAGTTTATTGCTTTCATCTAATTCAGGTGCTAGAGTAACAATTTTTATATCATTTTCATATTTTTTAAAGAATTTTTCCCAATTTTCAACATTTGGCTTTAAAAAATTATCAATTTTATGCACACCAGCTTTTTCGGGGTTTAAAAAACAAGCCTCTAAATGAATGCCCAAAATTTTTGCACCGCTTTTTTGCTCAATTTTTGCTTCAATTATTTTTTCTATTTGGACTGTTATTTTTTCAATTTTATCTGTTGCAAGGGTAGGTAAAAAGCCTACGATATTTCTTTTTTCAGCTTCTGTTGCAAAAAACAAAATATCGCCTTTTGAACAATTATTAAAATTTACTCCAAATCCCCCGTGTGTGTGAATATCAATATATTTCATACAATAATCTTACATCATTTTTAATTTTTGGGCTAGCTGTCTTTTTATTTGTTTTTTTGTTAAAATTTACCTATTGGAGGACTTATGAGTGAATTATTATTACCTGCTGGAAGTTTTGAAAAAATGGATTATGCCTTCAGATATGGTGCTGATGCTGTATATTTAGGGCTTGTTGATTTTTCTTTGCGTAATATGAAAAAAGGTGATGTTATAACAGAAGAAAACCTTAAGCTGGCTATAAATCGTGCTCGTGAGCTTAATAAAAAAGTTTATTTAACAATGAATATTTTTGCTTTTGATGATGATATTTCAAAAATGCATAAAAAATTGGAAATCATCAAAGATGCAAACCCTCACGCAATCATTCTTTCAGACTTTGGCGTTTATAATTTAGTCAAAAAAAATCTTCCAAATATTGACATTCATATTTCAACTCAAACAAATACTCTAAATTCAGATGCTGTTAAATTTTGGCAAGATATGGGTGCTACAAGAGTTATCCTTGCTCGTGAATTGTCTTTAAAACAAATTGAAAATATTAGAAAAAACTGCCCTGATATTGAACTTGAAACCTTTGTTCATGGTTCTCAATGCGTTAGTTTTTCTGGAAGATGCTTATTAAGTGACTTTATGACAAAAAATGAAAGAAAAGCAAATCACGGTGGTTGTGCTCAGCCTTGCAGATGGAGCTACAAGCTTCTTGAAGAAAGTCGCCCTGGTCAATATTATGAAATTTGCCAAGATAATCACGGCTCACATATTTTATCTCCTAAAGATTTATGTTTAATTGAGCATATTAAAGAGCTTCAAGATGTTGGAGTTAATTCATTTAAGATTGAAGGTAGAACAAAAAGCTTATACTATGTTTCTGCTACTGCAAGAGCATATAGAATGGTGTTAGATAACAAAATTTCTGCCCTTGATGGCTTTAATGAGCTTAAAAAAGTTGGAAACAGAGGTTACACAAAAGGCTTTTTCAAAGGCAATAATAATTCAGAATCTTATAGTTACGATATTTCAAAAGGGCTTGCAGGAGCTGACTTTTTGGGAATTATTAAAGAAAAAAATGAAAATGGATATTTAGTTGAAGTTAAAAATAAAATTCTTCTAAATGATGAAATAGAGTGCATTACGCCAAATTCAAACTATATTTTAAATGTTGAAGAAATTACAAATGAAAAAGGTGATAAATTATCTGTTGCAAACACAAACGACATTTTAAACATTAAATTTTCTAATGAATTTGAAGATTTTGAATATGCACTTTTAAGAACGGTTGGAATAATAGACAAGAGAGAAGAAATTATTGAAAAGCCAAAAACTCTTCCTCTAAAAGGTTATGCAAGAATTTTTAAAGGTAAAATTAAGCCTGATTTAAAATTAAAATCTGCTCTAGATTTAACTGTTGAAAAACTTGAAAATATGGGAGCTAGGGCAATTTTATTTGATATTGATAGCACATTGGTTAAATCTAAAACAGCTTTCATTACTCCAGAAGTTCAAAGACTTTTGTTTGATTTATCTAAAAAATTCAAAATTGCTATGATTTCAAATAATTACTCTGAAGAATATATAAACAAAATTCAAGCTCAAACAAAATTTCAAGTTTTCGGCTCTGCTAGAAAACCAGACACAAAAGTTTTGTTTGACGCACTGTATGAATTAAATTCAATTCCAGAAGAAACTGTTGTTGTTGGCGATAGACCACTAACAGATATTTTAGTTGGTGTTAATGCAGGATGTAAAACAATTCTTGTTGATTCAATTTCTGCTTCTGAAGAGCCATTTTTAACACGTTTTGTAAGGGCTTTAGAAAGACTTTTTGTGTCTTATAAATAATAGTTGAAGCAAGTTTTTTTGTGCTACAATATTTTTAGTATGAATAGAAATTTTCGTTTATTTAATATAGACCTTACGGACCAAAACAAGTTAATAATTATGGGAGTTATGGTATCTACTATCATAATTATTGTTCTTGCTTTAATTTCTATTTCAAAAATCCAAGATAAACTTTATGAAGGCTATTCAAATTTTGGTCAATTATTAACAAAAACGCTTGCTATTCAAACTTATGAGCAAACTCGCGATTTGCCTAATGATTTAAGATATAATATGCTAAAAAATCACGCAGATTCTATCTTAAAGAGCAATAAAGATATTTCATTTATCACTTTTAAAGACGCAGCTGGAAAAATTATATATTCAACTGCTTCAACTTTTTCAAATAGAGTTAAGGGTGCTAGAATAAATATCTCTTCTCCTGTTAAAGATAGAGTTGGCAAAATTATTGGTATTGTTGAAGTTGGGCTAACTTCAAATATGGCAAGCTCTGTTGTTTCAACAACTAAAAATTCAATGGTGCTAATTTTTACTGCTGTTTGGATAATCTTTGCCCTTGTAATTGTTGCAAATTCTGTTTTAATTGCTAGAGAATTAACTATGCTACATCACGGCGTTAAAGAAATTTCTAGTGGTAAATTTGGCACTATGTTAGATTATTCTCAAGCAAGTGGCGAAATTAAAGAGCTTTTTGCTGCATTTAATGATATGAGTAAGCGTTTGCACGCATTTGAAGAACAAAATATTGACACTATCACACTTGAAAAAAATAAGCTAGAAGCAGTGTTGATGAGTATTGCAAATGGTGTTGTTGTTTGCAATAACTTTGATAAAATCACAATTATCAATAATGCAGCACAACAAATCCTATCTGCAAATCCATCTGATATTTTAGGAACGCATATCCAAAATTATTGCGATACAAATGGAGTTCTTTGTTTTAAAGAAAAAATTGATTTATTTAAAAATACTCCACTAGAAATTATGGAGAAAAAACCATTAGATTTTAATGTTGATGTTGATGAAAGAGTTGTTAAAACAATTGTTTCTCCAATATATTCAAAAGCTCATGATTATCTTGGCTACATTTTAGTTTTAATTGATATTACAAAAGAAGCTGAAGTTGATAAATTAAAAAGCGATTTTATTTCAAATGTTTCTCATGAATTAAGAACACCTGTTACCGTTCTTAGAACTTATGCAGACACTTTGTATAACTATGGAAATGACTTTAATTTTGATGAGCAAAAAGAATTTATTGGAACAATTAACCAAGAAGTTATTAGATTAAACAAAATGGTTAATGATGTTCTTGATTTTTCTAAACTTCAAAATGATAGCTTTATAGAAAAAACATATGGAAATATTGTTGATACTATTAAAACAACAATGAACAGTTTGCAAATTTTAGCAGACGAAAAAAATATTGCATTTTCTTTAATGGCAGAACCTGATATTCCTGAAATTCCATATAGCGAAGAAAGTATTGAAAGAGTTTTGAATAACTTAATTACGAATGCAATTAAATATTCAAATGTTGATTCAAGAATTAAAATTAGAGCTGAAATTGCAGATGACCCAGAGTTTGTTCAAGTTACTGTTCAAGACTTTGGTGTTGGTATTCCAAAAGAATTTCAAGAAAAAATCTTTGATAGATTTTATAGAATTGAAAACGATACCCACACAATTAAAGGAACAGGTTTGGGCTTAAACCTTGCAAAAATTGCAATTGAAAAACATCATCACGGCGAAATTTTTGTTGAATCTACAGTCGGAGAAGGCTCAACATTTGGCTTTAGACTTCCAATTAAATTGACTGAAAAAGATAAATTAACAATTTCTGCAAAAGAGCAAATTAGCTCTGAAACTCTTAAACGCCAAGAAATGATTGAAAATTTGGCTGGAGAAATTGAAGCTAGAGCAAATGTTGAAAAAGAACAAGAAATTATTAAAGAAGAAAAAGACACTATTAGTCCAGATGTTTATACGGCTCAATTTGAAACTTTGGCAATTAATTCTAATGAATTTGACAATGTGAATGAAATTGCAGAAAATAATATTAAAGATGTTCATGAGGTTAAAACTCCTCAAGGATATTCAAATGATGATTTTTCAGACTGGGAAGTAACCTTTGAGGTTCGTGAAAAAGCGTAGGGTGTTTTTTGGCAAACTTTGATGAAAAAATTTCAAATTTAAAATTTAAGGCAATTGAAAAACTTGCTTCAACTAATTTTTTCCAATATAAGGGCTCTGTTTCAAAGCTTTTAGGTTTAACTGTTGAAGTTAAACTGCCAGGCTTGAAAATTGGCGATTTATGCTATATTACAAGCTACACAGGCGAAAAAAAGCCTGCAGAAGTTGTTGCTTTTAAATCTGATGTTGCCCAACTTTTGCTTTTATATGATGGAGAGGGTATTGGGCAAGGCAGTGTTGTTGAAACAACGGGTGGTCCAATTTTATTTCCTGTTGGCGACTTTTTATTGGGTCGCGTTTTAAATCCAATTGGGGACCCACTAGATGGCAAACCATTAGATACTTCAAATGCTAGTTGGGTAAATATTAATGGTTCTGTTCCAGACGCTTTTACTCGCCCAATTATTGTAGATAAATTTTCAACAGGTGTTCGTGCTATTGATTCAATGCTAACGCTTGGTGCTGGGCAAAGAATGGGGCTTTTTGCAGGTTCTGGTGTTGGTAAAAGCACAATGATGGGAATGATTGCAAGAAACTCTGAGGCAGATGTCAATGTTGTTGCCCTAATCGGAGAACGTGGTCGTGAAGTTCGTGAATTTATTGAAAAATCTCTAGGCGAAGAGGGTATGAAAAAATCTGTTGTAGTTTGTGCAACGGGCGATTTGCCTCCTTTGATTAGGATGAAATGTTTATTGTCTGCAACAAGCGTTTGCGAATATTTTAGGGACCAAGGTAAAAAAGTTTTCTTAATGACAGATACAATAACTCGTTGTGCAATGGCAGGAAGAGAAGTTGGTCTTTCAACTGGCGAACCACCAACTATGAAAGGCTATCCACCTTCTATTTTCTCTTGGCTCCAAAGAGCTTTAGAACGTTCTGGCAACTCAGAAAAAGGCTCAATAACTGCTCTTTATACTGTCCTTATGGAAGGCGACGACATCAATGACCCAATTGTTGATACTGCTCGTGGTATTTTAGATGGTCATATTTTCTTATCTCGTAAAATGGCCGAGATGAATCATTATCCTGCAATTGATACACTTGGTTCAATTTCAAGGCTTTTCCCTGAAATTACCGATAGAGAACACCAAGATGCAGTTGCAAAAATGCGTCAATTGCTTGCTATTTACAGAGAAAATAAAGACTTGATTGATGTTGGTATGTATCAATCTGGCTCTAACCCAAAATTAGACATTGCAATTGAATTAATGCCAAGAATTAATGCATTTTTACAGCAAAGAACATCCGATAGCGTTACTTTTGAAACAACAATTAGCACATTAAAAGACATTGTTTCAGGTGTTGAGCTTTAATTAGCCTAATTTTGCTTTTAATTCTTCAATTTTATCAACCATTGTGTTTGTGTAATGGTCGCATTTTTCTTGAGTTGTAGCTTCAAAGCCCATTGTAAACACTGGTTCTGTGTTGCTTTGGCGAATTATTGCCATACCATCATTAAAGATAATTCTCATACCATCAATTGTAATTATTTCTTTAATTTCTTCGCCAAATAATTCTCCCATATCTAGTTTTGAAAATTCTTCCAAAACTGGCTTTTTAAGCTCATTTGGACAATGTAGGCGAACTTCGCCACCACCTGCCATTTTTTCAAATGGTTTTAGTGTGTCTAAAAGATTATAATTTGGGTCTGCTTTTTTATTTTTTGCAATAATTTCAATTAATCTGCAACCAGCGTAAACGGCATCATCATAGCCAAAATATCTGTCTTTAAAGAATGTATGACCACTCATTTCGCCAGCTAATAATGCTCCAGTTTCTTTCATTTTAGACTTGATATAGCCGTGTCCTGTTTTCCACATAACAGCATTCCCGCCAAGTGCGTTAATTTCATCATATAAAACTTGTGAGCATTTAACTTCGCTAACAACTGTTGGTCTTTCGCCTCTTTTTGCTAATTCTTCAATAATATCTTTTGCATAGATAAATAAAAGTTTATCACCTGTCATGCATTCGCCGTTTGGAGCAACTGCACCAATTCTATCTGAATCGCCATCAAATGCAATCCCAATATCAGCACCAACTTCAACAACTGTCTTTTGAAGCGTTTCTAATGTTTTTAAGCTACTTGGATTTGGGTGGTGATTTGGAAAATTGCCGTCTGGCTCTGAGAATAATTCAACAACTTCTGCTCCTAATTCTCTATATAATTCAGGTGCAACAATTCCACCTGTGGCATTTGCACTATCAACTACAATTTTAATCCCTTTTCCAATTTTTCCAAAATTACTTGAAATTTTTTCAATATAGTTTGAAATTAGAGATTCTTCAACAACTATTCCTTTTGTTTTGAAGTAGCTAGTTTCAATTTCTCTTTCGTCATAAGCAATTTGTGTGTATTCTTTAACACTTTTAATTTGTTCTTCATGTAAACTTTGCTTATTGAATGTTATTTTTAAGCCATTATATTCTTTTGGGTTATGAGAAGCCGTAATGATTAATGCACCTGAAACAGGTTTTCCCATTAGAATATTTGGTTCAAGCTTTGCAAATTCGCTATAGTATCCAAGTGGTGTTGGAGCTAAGCCCATATCTAAAACATTTGCACCAGCGTCTGTAACACCCTCTATAACTGCTTTTTTCAATTCTGGAGAATGAAGCCTTGCGTCCATACAAACAGAAAAATATAAATCGTGAGCTTTTTTGTTTTCGCCCATTTTTTTAAATTCTTCTATTGCCCAATTCACATATCCTACACCAGCATAATAAAATAATTCGCTATTAACTTCTGTTGGGTAAATTCCTCTAATGTCATTTTTTCCAAACGCAGATGTTGTGAATGTAGCTTCCATAACTTCCCCCGATATAATACTTCTTTTATTGTATTACAAAATTGAAAAATATAGTATAATAAATATATGGAAAATTTTGAAATAACAAGAGAACAACTTGCAAACATTATTAAATTAGCTGGAATTGATGTTGACCCAGAAAGTGCAACTCCAAGCGATTTTTCTCGTGCAATTATTGAAATTGAGAAAAAATTAGACTTTTATAACTTCCCTCTAAGCTTCTTTACGGCTGAAGTTTTGAATGTCTTAATTGTTGATGATATGGAGTTATCAATATATCAATTAACAGCAATGCTTAAGAAAATTGGTGTAAATGTTTTTGTTGCAAGAAACAAAGATGAAGCAATTTCTGAAATCAGAAAGAAAAAATTTGATTATGTAATTGTTGATTTATTCTTACCAGATAGTCAAGATGGTTTTGATGTTATTAAATTTGCAAATGAATACAAACATGAACAAGATAAAGATTTCAAAGTGCTTGTTATTTCTGGAACTGATGAAAAAGAACTTGTTCAAAAAGCTTATGAATATGGCGTTGATGAGTTTGTTTCCAAACAACCAAATTGGCATGAAGAAATTTTGAAATTCATTTCATATAACACTTCTCGCTATGTTAATGACGAATTTCATAAACACTATATCAATGAAAATATCTCAATTTTCTCAATTTATAAAATTAACAACCAAAAATATATTGATAAATTATTAAAAGAAGTTAATGCTGATGTTTTAACAGGCAAAAAACACATTATTTTCAATTTAGAATATGTCAAAATCTTCTCAGAAGCTTATGCGTATGTTTTTGCTGAAGTTTACAAAGCAACTAGCCAAAAAGATGGTGTTTTTGCAATTGTTAATCCTGGAGATGATGTTTTAAAAGCACTTGACTACGTATTCTTAACTAATGCTATTAATGTTTTTGATACTATTGAAGAAGCAGTTGAATACATTGAACTTCGCAACTTTGTATAATTTAAACTTTTTGGGAATGAACTTATTTTTTATAGAATTTATTATAATTCTATGGACAAAAGTGCTCAAAAAACCTTCAAAAAAGACTTTTCAAAGCTAGAGGGCTATCTTTTGGCTTACCTTGATGAGCTGTCAATTCATTTTGATTTGCCTAGTGAGGACCTTGAAATCATTCTTATGAATGTATATAATAAAATTCAAACACCAAATTCTTTTAAAAAAATGGTGAATATGCTGAAATTTTTAAGATTTTGATGGGGATAGTAGATGGAAATTTTTTTATTTAATGCTGAAATTTTAGAAACTAATAATTATTTGTGTTATGACAAAAATTCAAAAGAAGCAATTTTAATTGATTGTTCAGCAGATATTTATGAAGTTAAAAATAAAGTTGAAGAACTTGGTGCTAATTTAAAGGCAATTTTATTGACTCATGGGCATTTTGACCATGTAATGACAACTTTAGACGCTAAAAAATATTTTCCAGAAACCAAAATTTATATTTCAAAAAATGACAAACTTTTTTTAGATAACATTAACAAACAAACTGAACACTTTGGAATTCCAACTTTTGAAATTCCGGATATTACCGATTTTATAGACGAAAATTCTGTTTTTTATTTAGGCGAAGATAGGGTTGAAATTATTGAAACACCTGGTCATAGTGCTGGTTCTTTGTCTTTTAAAATAAATGAAACTATTTTTTCTGGCGACACATTATTTTTAGAAGCTGTTGGCAGATGCGATTTGCCTACAGGAGATTTTTCTGTAATTAGAGATAGCATTGTTGGCAAATTATTCGCACTAGATGGCGATTATAAGGTTTTTCCAGGACACGGAGCACCAACAACTATGGAATACGAAAGACTCCATAATGCATATTTTGGCTCAAATGCTCAATATAGCTTATAATCTATCTTCAAAGCCAGGGCTTCTTGTTGGCAAGTTTTGATATCCCAAGTTAGAAACAACGCTTTTTCTAATGTATTCGTCTGTGTAATTGCCTTTTACGAATAACTTATTTATTAGATTTTGCCTATCAACAAGTGGATGGTTAGATTTTGCAACCTCTGGATTTGCTTCAATAAGCTGTGCCCAAACAACAGCCTCAAGTGTCCAAGCGTAAGTTTCTTCATTTAATGAATTTAATTCATCTTGATGAACAGCCTCATGTGCTAAAACGGCTGCAAGTGCCTCTTTTGGTGCGTCTTTGTGTTTTTGATTTATATAAATATAAAGCCTATTTTTCTTTTTCCAGCCAAGTGCATCATAATTTGCATAAGTTGGATTAAAATTTGCAAGGTTTGCAAACTCTACCCTAACAGGCTTTTCAGACAAATTATTTCCCAAAATTGCCTCTTTAGAAAATTCTCCTGCAGTTCCATCAAGCAATTCTAATGCATCAATTACAACTCTTTCTTCTGTGCATTTTTTATACTTACTTAAAAGCCTTTCTTCATCATTTAATTCTTTTTTCTTAAACCAATTAAAACTTTTCTTAACTTCTTTGCCCTTTGGAAGCTCTGGAGGAATAAATTCAACAACTGCCTCAGCTTTTAGAGCTATAAGAATAAAAGTTAAAAATAATATAATCTTTTTCATAAAAACTCCTCAGTTATAAAAATATTATTGCATATTTTTTTTATAATGAAAAATTTTTCTGATACAATTTTTTTATGAAGAATTTAGTTTCAATTGCAAAAATTTTGAATTTTCATGGTATTCAGGGCGAAGTCAAACTCGGCTTTTCTAAAGGACAAGAAGACATTATTAAAGCCTTAAAAAAAGTTTTTATAGTTTCTTTAGGAGAAAAAATTGAGCTAAATGTTAAAAATGTCCGTTTTTCTAAAACATTTGCAATTGTTAAATTTAAAGAATTTTCTTCAATTAATGATGTTTTGCCATATAAAAATCAAAATATTTTTGTAAATAAAGAAAATTTATCTGAAAAATTATCTGATGATGAATTTTTAATTGATGACCTTGTTGGTATGAATGTTTTTGATAATTCGGATGAATTTGTTGGTGTAATTGAATCTGTTGCTTCAAATGGTGCAACCGATATTTTAGTTGTTAAACCAGAAAATGGCGACATTGAGCAATATTTAATCCCATTTGTTGCCGATTTAGTTCCTGTTGTTGATATTAAACACAAAAGAGTTATTGTAAAACCAATTGAGGGGCTTTTTGATGAAGTATGATGTAGTTACACTTTTTCCAGAAGTTATTAACTCTTATTGTTCTCAATCTGTTGTTAAAAGAGGAATAGACAAGGGTATTATTGAAGTTTCAACAACTAATCCAAGAGATTTTACCCAAGATAAACATAATAGAGTTGATTTTCCACCTTATGGTGGCTCTGCTGGAATGGTTTTGGCTTGTCAGCCTATGTTTGATGCCGTTGAGAGTATTAAAAGAGTTGAAAAATCTAAAATATTAATGATGACACCACAAGGTGCTCCATTTACCCATAAAATGTCTGTTGAGCTTTCTGAATATGACCAATTGATTATTCTTTGTGGGCATTACGAAGGTTTTGATGAAAGAATTAGAATTGGTTTGCAACCTATGGAAATTTCAATTGGTGATTATGTTTTAACGGGCGGGGAGCTTCCAGCATTAGTTTTAATAGACAGTATTTCAAGGAATATTTCTGGCTTTTTAGGTAAAGACGAATCTGCTCAGTTTGATAGTTTTGCAGATGGACTTCTTGAATACCCACACTATACAAAGCCTAGAGAATTTAGAGGAATGAGGGTTCCTGAAGTTTTATTAAATGGGAATCATCAAGAAATTGAAAAATTCCGCAATGAACAAAAAATCCTAAGAACAAAAGCTAAAAGACCAGATTTGCTTCAATAGAAAATGCTTTTATGCGTGATTAATTAAATATTTTTTCGCAGTCTTTTTTTGATATTTGAGAATAGTAAAATGCTTTATTTCCACTTTTAGTGCAAACTTCTGTGCCCTCTATTTCTTTTGGTTCACATGAATAATCTATAATATTAAAGTATGGCTCAAAATCAAGTTGACATGTAATCATTGGGCGTGCTTCTTCAACTACATATTTTAATTTTGCATCTTGGAATATGAAATCTTTTTTGCCATGAGTAATTTTTGTTGTTTTACCTTCTGGCATAAATGTGCATACAAATACTCTATTTTTTATTAGAGATTTAAATTTTGCTTCAATAATCTTTCCATCTTTTGCTCTGAATGACATGTCTCTCAATTCATCATAATAACTATATGAACCATCTTCCAATTGTCTTACTTGTCTCTTTTTGTGTGTCAATGGGTCAATAGTAATAAAATCACCACTTGCACCTGTATGGTTTCTGTATATTGGATTTGCATATTTATCATTCAAAACACTATAAATTTCTGACAAAATGTAGCCGCTTTTTTCAAGAATTACGTTTTCTCGGCTTTCTTCGATAAATTTTATCTGCAATATATCTTCTATTGATTTGTCATTTGGGTAGATTAATTGGTATATTTCTGATTCAGGTTTGCTTGTTGACTTGATATTGTTTTGAATATAATACTCTTTTGGGTAACAAGCTTGTTCTACGTCTAATGTGCCTTTAGTTTCTGTTTCTGAATTTTGTGGTGCATTTTTTTGTTTTGATAAATTTTGTTTTATTTTTGGATTAAAGAAATTTCTTATTTTTGTAATCATTTTCACCTATAAGTTACATTGGTAATTCTA
>JAZSMU010000012.1:0-10553 GCA_045536045.1 Candidatus Gastranaerophilales bacterium | reverse complement strand
ATTATGATTTTGATATATATAGCAAATCTAATTACTTTAATTTAATTGAAGAAGTTAAGAAACTTATGAAAAGAAATAACTGGTCTTGGCAGCCTTCAAGAGACAGTCAAGACATTTATGAAAAAAACACTGGTTTTTATCATAAAACCTTATGTTTTGCAAAAGAAATACAAATAAATAATGAGGAGGAATAATAATGGCTAAGATAGGATTAGACAATTTCAAATATGGAATACTAACAGAAGCCACAGACGGAACACCAAGTTATGCAAATGCAAAGAAACCTGGAAAAGCAATTTCATGCAGTGTTGAAGTTGAGAACAATGAAGCATTCTTATATGCAGACAACACAATTGCTGAAAGTGACACTTCTTTTAAGGGTGGCACTGCAACAATTGGAATTGATGAAGATGACGTTGAAATTCTTGCTGATTTACTTGGTCACACTGTAAGTGACGGTCAAATGGTAAGCAGCACAGAAGACGCTGCTCCATATGTTGGTTTTGGCAGAATAGTAACAAAAATGGTTAATGGCTCTTATAAATATCAAGTTAAATTCTTATATAAAGTCAAATTTGCTGAGCCAAGTGACGAAGACAACACAAAAGGTGAAGACATTGAATTTGGTACTACAGAGATTGAAGGAACTGTTATGGCACTTGCAAATGGCAAATGGAGAGTAACAAAGACATTTGACACAAAGGCTGAGGCAGTAACTTACTTAGATAGTTTACTTGGAATTTCAGCATAATTTATTAAACTAAAATTTAATACAATCTAACTGTTGGGGGGAAGATTTTTATAATCTGTCCCCCTCTTTTTTATTTTGGAGGATAATGAAATGAAAGAAATGAATACGGAAATAGAATATAAAGGTCAAAATTATAAATTGATTTTTAACTTAAATGTAATGGAACAAATTCAAGACGAATATGAAACAATTGCAAAATGGGGAGAACTAACAGACGGATCAAAAGGAGAACCAAACATAAAAGCTTTAGTTTATGGCTTTACTTGTATGCTTAATGAAGGAATAGAAATTGACAATGAAGAAAATCAAGCAGAGCATAAACCTTTAACAACTAGACAAGTTGGAAGAATGCTAAGTGAAATAGGTCTTGATGAAGTAACAAAAAAAATGACAACAACAGTTGTTGAAAGTACAAAGAGTGAAGAAAAAAACTAATAATCCAAGATGAAGACACAATTGAGCCAATAGACTTCACTTGGTTTTATTTTATAGGAAAAACAAAATTAAATCTTAGTTTTAAAGAAACAGGAAGGCTCACTTTGAAAATGTTTAATAAACTTTATGAGCATTATAAAAATACATTTGATTTTGAACTTATGCTTTATTTGAACAGGAAGACTTATAAAGGAGTTAAACAAGAACAAAGAAGAAAAGATGAAATCTTTTAATTAAAAGGAAAGGAGGCTTATTTTATGGCTTTTGGTGGAGCTATAAAGCTAACTGGAGAAAACGAATATAAAAAGGCCTTGCAGCAAATTACACAGAATTTAAAAGAAGTCAGCTCACAAATGAAAGTTGTTACAACTGAGTATGGCAAAAATGACACTTCAATTAATGGTCTAACTGCAAAAGAAAATGTTCTTAACCAAAGATTGACAGAGCAAACTAATAAATTAAAAGTTTTACAAAGTCAATATTCTACAATGGCAAGTAAATATGCTGAGAATACTCAAAAGCATGAAGCATTGGTTCAAAGTTACAATAATGAAAAAGCAAAACTGGATCAATTAAAAAGCACTGTTGGAACTACTTCTGCAGAATATCAAAATCAAAAAGCAAAAGTTGAACAATTGGCCAGTGAAGTAAGAAAAAGCACAACTAATCAAGAAGCAAATGCACAAGCAATGTCAAACATGCGTATTCAAATGAATAATGCTCAAGCTGACATTAATAAGACAACAAATGAAATAGATGAACTTAACAGAGAACTTGCAGAAACTCCAAATGGAGCAAATAAGCTTGGAGATAGTGTTGAAGACGCTGGCAAAAAAGCAGAAGGCTCAGCAAATGGCGGTTTCACTGTATTTAAAGGCATGCTTGCCAATTTAGGGGCTCAAGCTATAATTGGGGTTATTAATGGCTTGGCAAGTCTTGGAAGGGCTTTTATTAGTGTTGGAAAACAAGCTGTTGCAAGTTTTGCTGAGTATGAACAACTTGTTGGAGGCGTTGACACATTATTTAAAGACGCTTCAAACACTGTCCAACAATATGCAAATAATGCTTACAAGACTGCTGGAATGAGTGCCAATGAATACATGAGCACTGTAACAAGTTTCAGTGCAAGCTTAATATCTTCACTTGGTGGAGATACAAAGAAGGCTGCTGAAATTGGAGACATGGCAATAACTGACATGAGTGATAATGCCAATAAAATGGGAACGTCTATGGAGATGATCCAAAATGCTTATCAAGGTTTTGCAAAGCAAAATTATACTATGCTTGACAACTTAAAGTTGGGTAGACAAAAAAAGGTGGCTTAAAGTCACACACCATTGCTCAACTATAAAACCTCGTGAAATCGGTGGAACTCTAAACAAGTAAAGCTGTAGACAATACCGAGCCAAGCCTAGAAATAGGAAGGTGTAACGACTATTCCGAAAGGAAGTACACTCAAGTGAGTGGAAGTGCGAGGGACTTAAATAATATTTAGGTCAAGAGATAGTCTAAACTATATAGAAATATATAGCAGTTCATAAGAGAACGGACATAGCTTAACGAACTATGTTGAATACAATGTATGGTGGAACAAAAGGCGAAATGGAAAGACTACTTAAAGACGCTGAAAAAATAAGTGGCATTAAATACGACATTTCTAATTTGAATGACGTTTATTCTGCAATTCATGTAATTCAAGAAGAAATGGGAATTACAGGAACAACAGCAAAAGAGGCTGCAACAACAATTGAAGGTTCAACAAACTCTATGAAGGCAGCATGGCAAAACTTACTTACAGGGCTTGGAAGTGGAGCAGATTTAGGACCACTTATTGACAATTTTGTTAGTTCAATCATGTCTCTTGCAAATAACTTAATTCCTGTTGTCAAAAATGTTGTAAAAGGCTTAGGATCTTTAGTAAGTGGCTTATTAACTAAAATTGTTCCTCAACTTGTTAAGGAAATTCCTCCATTATTACAAGAAACTTTGCCAATATTAATAAGTGCAATTAGTGAAGGCATAAAAGCAATTCTTGAAGTATTGCCACAAGTAGCGGACGCAGTTGGTGAAGTAATTCCAATGATTGTAACAACAATTATTTCTTTACTTCCTCAATTATTGAATGCAGGAATACAAGTAATATTAAATTTAATAAAAGGAATTGCAAAAGCTGTTCCACAGTTGCTTTCAATGTTGCCTGACATTATTGTTCAACTAGTCACTACTATATTGGACGCTTTGCCACAGGTATTGGAAACAGGAATTGAAGTGCTTGTTGCTCTTATTGAGGGAATAACTGAGGCCATTCCAAAATTAATTGAAATGTTGCCACAAGTCATTGAAGCAATTGTGAACACAATCTTTAAATTATTGCCTCAAATTATAGAAGCGGCTATTAAGATCATTGAAGCACTTGTTAAGGGTTTAATCCAAGCAATTCCAAAGATAATTGCAGCAGTTCCACAAATAATAAAATCACTTGTTACAACATTAATAAGCAATTTGCCAAAAATAGTTGAACAAGGAAAAGAAATCATTACAAAATTAGTAAGTGGAATTAGTTCATTCATGAGCAAAATTGGACCTAAAGCAAAAGAAATTGGAACAAACATATTAAATGGAATTAAGAACTTGCCTACACAAATGGCTGAAGTGGGAAAAAATCTTGTTAAAGGTATTTTCAACGGAATTTCTAACATGAAAGATTGGTTATTTAATAAAATTAAAGGGTTCAAAGACGCTGTTTTGAACAAATTTAAAAACTTGTTTGGTATTCATTCACCTTCAAAGTTATTTAAAGAACAAATTGGTGAAAACTTGGCTCTTGGTATTGGTGAAGGTTTCACAGATGAAATGAACACAGTTGTTGCTGAAATGCAAGACGCTATTCCAACAGATTTTAACACTAATATTAATGCAACAGGAAATCCTGCAGCAATAACAAATGGAAACTTTGCTTATGATAACCTTGTTTCAAGTTTTGAGCAGGCTTTATGTAATATGAAAGTTGTTTTAGATGATGAAGTTGCTGGACATTTTGTTGTTAAGACAGTGACAGACGCAATTTATTATTAAAAAGGAGGTAAAATATGAGAGATTTTATAATTTTAAATGGAAAAAATAGCACAACTTTGAATGGTTTAATAATTTCAAACTTGCCTCCTATAACTAAGCCAAGTATAAGAACAAATATTGAGACAATAGACGGAAGGGACGGAGACATTATAACCAAACTTGGTTATAGTGCTTATGATAAAGAGTTTGAAATAGGCTTATCTTATAATTATAACCTTGATGACATTATAACTTACTTCAATAGTGAGGGAATTGTGACCTTTTCCAATGAAATTGATAAATATTATTTATATACCATTGTTGACGCAATAGATTTTGAAAAATTAATTAGATTTAAGACTGCAAAAGTTAAAATGCACATTCAACCTTTTAAATATTCAACAGTTGAAACAATTAAATCTTTTGACATAACAAATGAGACTTCAATTACTATAAGAAACAATGGAAACTATGTTTCAAGGCCAATTATTAAGATAACAGGAAGCGGAACAATTAATTTGTCTTTGAATGATCATCAAATTTTTGTCCTTGAACTTGGTGAAGGAATGACCATGACAATTGATACAAACTTAATGTCAGCCTATAATGAAACAGCTTTGTTGAATAGGCTTGTAACTGGTGATTATGATAAATTCATGCTTAATATTGGACCAAATACAATTTCATGGAGTGGAACAATAACAAAAATTGAATTACAAAATTATTCAAGGTGGATTTAAAAAGGAGGTAAAGAAATGAATACATGTAAAAACATTAATTTATGTATGGTAAGAGGTGACACGCTTGCATTTGGCTTTGAAGTTGAAGGCATAACAAGTCTTGACAGTTGTTATTTTTCATGCAAAGTAAATCCAGATGATGACAACTATGTTTTTCAAAAGTCATTAAGTGACGGAATTTCACTTGTTGAGGCTGGAAAATATAGAGTAAGAGTTGCACCAGCAGACACAGAGGATTTGGAAGTTGGAGACTATTATTATGATTTAGAAATTGGAGCAACAGATGATATTTACACAATTTTAAAGGGCGTGTTAAAAATAGAGCAAGACGTGACAAGGGGGTAATGTATGAACATAAAATTTTCTTTTGATGAAACCAATGTTCAAGTTGGTTTTGAAAATCAATTTGTAATTAAAGACATGACTGAAGACACGCTTGTTAAAATATTAATGCTAAAAGGTGAAAAAGGAGACACAGTAAGTGGCCAATGGGGGACAATCATTGGAAATCTTGCAGACCAAACAGACTTAAAGAATGCACTGGACAGCAAAGCAAGTGCAAGTGATTTGAGCACAACAAACTCAAATGTTGCAACAAATACTTCTAATATTTCAGCTCTTAGCACACAAGTTGCAACAAATACTTCTAATATTGGAATTAATACAAATAATATTGCAACAAATACTGCAGCTATTGAAGACAATGCAGATGACATTGCAGATTTACAAACACAAGTTGGAACAAATACTTCAAATATTGCTACAAATACAAGCAACATTGCAACAAATACTTCTGCAATCGCAACAAATACTTCTAATATTGCAAGTAATACTGCAGATATTGGAGGATTGAACAATTTAACAACAACAGACAAAACAAGTTTAGTAAATGCAGTAAATGAAATAAATGTTCCTTCAAAATGGGTTTCAGTGGGCTCAACTGCACCAACTAATGGTGAGAGAGTTTGGTTTAAGAAAAGCAAGAACCTAATATCAAGCAATGTAAGTGATTGGTCTAATGGTAATTGGTCGAGTACAACAGGACAAGTTCCAACAATAGGAAGTAGCAACTCACGAATATCTTTAATTGAACCCATAAAAGTTACACCGAACACAACCTATTATATAAAAGTATATTCTAGCAACGATAAAACTGCACTATTTAGATTGTTAGATGCAGACAAAAAAGTAATATCTACTATAACTGCTTTAAAAGATACAAGTTGGACTGCACCAAATAATTGCCATTATATTTGTGTAACAATATATGAAAATGTACAAATTGATGTAATACAAACAGGGGCAGTACAAGTGCAACTTGAATTAGGTTCTACTGCAACATCTTATGAACCTTCTTCACAAAAAGAAATATATGTAGATAATGAACATTTTACTTTTGACAATTATTCAGCAAGTGAACAAATAATAGGAAAATGGATTGATGGAAAACCTTTATATAGAAAAGCAATATATATGGGTGCAATGCCAAACAATGCACAAGGTGGAACAAAACATAATATTGCAAATATTGATATGATTATCACTGCAAGAATAATAATGACTAATGGTACAAATTTCATTCCTGCTCCTAGTGGTTATCCAAGCAATACTTCATTAGATAGTTATGTTTATGCTGATAAAAATTATATTTATATAAGAACTGGAACAGATAGAAGTAGTTATAATGGTTATGGAATACTTGAATATACAAAAACTACTGATTAAGAGTAAACAAATTATTAGCATAAAGAAAGGAGGAGAAGTATGATCAAATTATTTAATTCAATTGATGAAATTTTTTCTTCTAATGGTGAAAAGGTTATAATTCCAACAAAAGCAAGAGTTCACAATGAAGACAACGGGGATTATTTCCTTGAATTAGAAACTGATTTATCATATGTCAATGACCTTGTTGCCAATTCTATTGTTGTTGCTAACACGCCAAATGGTCCTCAAGCCTTTAGGATTACAAATCCACAAAAGACCAAAAATAAAGTAATAATTAAAGCATGGCATGTTTTTTATGACAGCAAAAACTATTTAATTGAAGACAGCTATGTTGACCACAAGAATTGTAATTATGCTTTAGATCATTTGAATAGTGCTACAGACAATGAGAGCCCTTTTACAACTGTTTCAAACATTACTTCGATTAATTCCTTTAGGTGTGTAAGAAAAAGCCTCTATGAGGCCATACAAACTGTTGTGGAGCGTTGGGGAGGACATTTAAAAAGAGATAATTTTTCAATTGCTCTTAATTATTCAATAGGCCAAGACAATGGAGTGACAGTAAGGTATGCAAAGAACCTCAAGGAAATAACTTGTGAAGAAAATTGGGATAATGTTGTAACAAAGCTTATGCCTGTTGGTAAAGACGGCCTTTTATTAGATGAAAAATACTTATATTCTAACACACAATATGAAATTCCATACACAAAGACTGTTTCTTTTACTCAAGACAGCATTGATGAAGAAGATTACAAAGATGATGACGGAGAAACAGACATGAACGCCTATACACAAGCATTAATTGAAGATCTAAGAGAACAAGGCCAAAACTATGTTAATGCAAACTGTATTCCACAAATAAATTATACATTAAAAGCAAATCTTGAAAAAATAACAGACGTTGGAGACACTGTTGAGGTAATAGACGAAAGACTTGGAATAAATGTAACAACTCATGTAATCAAACTTATTTATGATTGCATTCTTGATAAATATGTTGAAATAGAATTTGGAAACTTTTCAAAGACTTTGAACAATTTAGTTGGAAGTATTACAGAAACAACAAATAAAATAGTTGAAGAAAACAACAATGTTTTACAAGTTACTTTAAGTGATGAATTGCAGGAGGCACAAAATAAAATTTGGAATGCTTTGGGATCTTCTTATGTTGTTTATGAAGGTGACAAGATCTTAATAGTTGACCAGCTTCCAAAAGAAGACGCAACAAATGTTATTATGATGAATAACGGAGGAATTGGCTTTTCACAAAGTGGAATTAATGGACCTTTTCAAAGTGCATGGACCATTAATAATGTTCTAAACATGGAGCAAATAAATGTTATAAACTTAACTGCAGATTTAATTAAGGGCGGAACTTTAAAGTTGGGCTCAGCACTTAACCAAAATGGACAATTGGAAGTTTATGACGTTTCAAATACGCTTATTGCAGAATTAAACAATAATGGCTTAAAAATGTATGGCGTTGACGGATCTTATGTACTCATGAATAATGAAGTTGGCTTTGCAGGGTTTGACAGGCTTGGAAATAAAATATATTGGGTTTCTCAAGATGAATTTCACATGAAAAAAAGCGTTGTTGAAGAAGAAATTACTTTATGCAACAAGTTGAGATTTATTCCAATTACAATTTATGAAGGAAATACAATTGTAAATGACGGAATTGGTCTTGTTCCTGTTGCAACAGGAGGTGAATAATTATGGCAAGCAGTGGAAGTTTTAACACAAGTGGTTACAATGGAAGATATTTGGAGTTTGCATGGACAATAAAATCTCAAAGCATTGCAAATAATAAAACAACTATTTCTTGGACCTTAACAGGTAGAGGAACAGCCCCTTCAGGCTTTTATAAGTCAGGAAAATTCAAAGTTGTAATTGACGGAACAACAGTTTATTCTTCGGAGACAAGAATTAATCTATACAATGGCACTCAAGTTGCAAGTGGCGAATATACAATGACACATGACGCAACAGGCAAGAAGTCATTCAGTGCTTCAGCTCAAGCTGGTATTTATACAGTTGCGGTTAATTGTACAGGAAGCGGCTCATGGTCATTGACAGATATACCAAGACAAGCAAACATTACTTCTGCTCCAAATTTTACAGATATTCAAAATCCAACAATAAATTATTCAAATCCTGCAGGAAATAATGTTTCAAGCTTACAAGCTTGCATTTCTCTTACTGGATCTGCTGCAGATATTTCTTACAGAGATATTTCAAAGACTGGGACAAGTTATACTTTCAATTTAACTGAGGCTGAAAGAAATGTTTTAAGACAAGCTACACCAAACAGCAATACTTTATCAATAAAGTTTTATGTTAAGACTGTAATTGGTGGAAATACATTTTATAGTAATGTAACAAAGACAATGACAATTGTTAATGCTAATCCAACAGTTGCAACATTAACTTACATTGATAGCAATTCAACAACAACAGCAGTAACACAAAACAATCAATTGTTGGTTCAAAATTTAAGTACTCCACGTTTTACAATTTCAAATGTAAATGCTTTAAAATATGCAACAGTTAAAAAATATGACATTAAGATTGGCGAAGTAGTGCTTGGAAGTGGGACAGGAAGTGCGGCTCATTATGATACTTTAACAGTTAATTCTCAAGCCTTAAATTATTCAAACAATCAAACTGCAGTTTTAACTATAGAAGACAGCAGAGGAAACAAAGTAACAAAGAATATTACTTTAACAATTGCTGAATGGAAAAAACCAACAGCAATAATTAATTTTAGCAGACTAAACAACTTTTACAGTGATACAGAATTAACTGTTGACGCAAGCTTTTCAAGTGTAAATGAAAAGAACACAATAACAATTTATTATTCATATAAGAAAAAAAGTGCTTCAAGCTATTCTGCAGAACAAACAATGCAGGACAACACAACTGTCACTTTAACTTTAGATAATACTTTTGAATGGGATTTAAAAGTTCGACTTGTTGACAAGTTTTCAACTGTTACATATAACATGACAGTTGCAAAAGGCGTTCCAATTATTTTCTTTGATAAAAACTTAAATGCAACAGGGTTTAACGGATTTCCTCCAAATGAAAATAGTGTGTGGGCCAGCAACATTCCTTTAGATGATTTAATTCTTATTGGAAGTCAACAACTTTATGACTATTACACAACAACAAGTCAAGGGACAACCAATGTGTTGGGTGCTTATAGTTATAACTTAGTAGACGGATTATTTGACGGAATGACAATTCCAGCAGGTTATGAAAAAGCATATAAAATCACCGCTCAAATAACAACAGTAAACAACAACAATGTTTCTGTAAGTATTAATAACATTTCAACAAGTGCAAAAAGAACATGGTCAAGTAATACTTATAGATCCTTAATTTCCTCAAGAATATTTAAGCAAAGTGAATTGACCTTAGAAGACGTTATGAACTATGAAACAAACTCACAGAAGGGCTTGAACTTATCAGTCACAAATGGTGCAGCCTATAAGTGTGAAGTCTATGCAATAACACTTCATGGCTATTTGGTAAAAGAAGACACAGACCTTGATCAACTTGCAATCAACACAATGTCTTCAAACATTAGCACTGCTTCAGCTCAAGCATAAAAAATAATGAAAGGAGGGGAGAACTTTGGAATTTACTGAAATTGTTCAAATTGTTTTTCAATACGGACGGAACAATTATAATGGCAGCATTGTTTGTTTGGGTATTCTTTACAGACAAGACTAAAATTACTCACTTAGAAGAAGAAAACAATGAAATGTTAAAACTCCTTACAAATAACCAAAAAAACATTGCTGAGAGCAATAATAATATTGCAAGATCTTTAGAAATAA
>JAZSMU010000105.1:0-2646 GCA_045536045.1 Candidatus Gastranaerophilales bacterium | reverse complement strand
CTTTGAATTTTAACTAAACTACTATTTGATGTCATTCCCAATTTCCTTGAATAAATTTATTGCTCTTTCAACAGCCCCATCCATATTATAATATTTATAATCGCCCAATCTACCCAAAAAGTAAACATTATTAAGATTTTTAGCTTCTTGCAAATATTTATTATAAAGTGCTTGGTTTTCATCATTTGCAATTGGATAATATCTATCATTTTTGCCTAATTCAAAAAATTCTGAATATTCTTTTGCAATAACAGTTTTGTCTGATTTTTCTTGCAAATAATATTTATATTCATGAATTCTTGTAAAATTATTGTCATTTGGATAATTTACAACAGAATTTTGTTGATAAAACTCTTTATTATGAACTTCAAATTCAAAATTTACACTCCTATATGGCAAAATTCCAAATTTATAATCAAAAAATTCATCAATTGAGCCAGTGTAGAAAATTCTTTTAAATTTGCCTTGAATGTCTTTAAAATCCGTGTTTAATCTAATTTCAATGTTTGGATGTTTTAAAATATTTTCAATTAATTTTGAATAACCCTCGTTTGGAATACCTTGATATTTGTCTTGAAAATAACCATTTTCATTGCTTAAATACACAGGGACTCTTGCTGTAACGGATTTGTCTATTTTATCTGGCGACAAGCCCCATTGTTTAATTGTGTAGTTTAAAAATACTTTTTCATATACAAATTCTGCCAAAGATTTCAAATCTTCATCATTTTGATTTTGAAATTCAATTATTGGAACCTTATCTCCATAAGAAAATTTTTCTAATAGTTTTGCTTTTAAATTATCTGCTTTTTCCTTTTCAAAAACTTGATAAAGAGAATTGAAATTAAATGGAATATGAGTATAAACCCCATCAATATACGCTAAAACTATATGTTTATAAGAATTAAAAGTTGCAAATTTTCCTAAAAAATTCCAAACTTCGTCATTGTTTGTGTGAAAAATATGAGAACCATATTTATGAACAGTAACATTGTTTTCATCTTTATAATCAAAACTATTCCCTGCAATATGGTTTTTCTTATCTACGACAATAACTTTTTCACCTAATTCAGATGCAATTAAATTTGCAATTGTTGCACCAGAAAATCCTGCACCTACAACGATATTTACATCTAAATTGTCCGAGTTAAATTGTGCAAAATCATCCATACTAAACCACTCAATATATTTTTAAATTTTATTTTAGTCAATTTTAAAAAAATGGTGCCGCGTCTCACTGTGCCGAAGAAATTGCGAACCGTTGAGCAATTTCTGAGAGGCTAGGCGAAGCCTAGTTCCGAGACAAGGTTGCCGTTTGATAAAGTTTTTAAAATTTTCCTTATGGTCAATTTTAAAAAAATGGTGCCGCGTCTCGGAATCGAACCAAGGACACGGGGATTTTCAGTCCCCTGCTCTACCAACTGAGCTAACGCGGCACACATCTTTATTCTATTTAATTTTCAATTTTTTAAGTTGGTAGAGCCCTGCTCTACGGATTTCTTAAAAGTTTCGCCTTGCTCAACTTGGAGCTAACGCGGCACACATCTTTATTCTATTTAATTTTCAATTTTTTAAGTTGGTAGAGCCCTGCTCTACGGATTTCTTAAAAGTTTCGCCTTGCTCAACTTGGAGCTAACGCGACACACATCTTGTTTTATTTAATTTTCAATAGTTGAAATTCTCAACTATTTAATAATACCAACTCAAAGCTACAAGTCAATAAAATATTAAAAAATTTGCTATAAATTTTATTTATGCGTAAAATTTTAATATGAGCCAACTACTTAAAAGCCTCTCATACTATATTGATGAGCCTTTGCTAATCTATGACAAAGTCTCTAATATGCTTTATCAAAACAAGGCTTTTATAAACACATTCTACAAGTTTTCGCCTTCTAATTGGGATAGCGAAATTAAAAAACTTGAATACAAAACTCATTTCCAAGTCTGCGTACTAGACACTGAAAACCTCAGAACATACACACCTTTGCGTGCTGCAATTTCTTCAAAATTGGATTTTTCTACTGCTGTTGTGTATCAAAAAGATAGCCACAATTCGCTTCATTTTATAATTAAAACAGTTAAAGTTAAGCATTTTATTTTAATTTATTTCTCAAACATCACAGATAAAATCAAGTGCGAACAATTAATTAAAGAAAATGAAGAATTAAAAATTAAAAACCAAGAATTTGCAATAACTGCTCCTGCAGCACAAAACCAAGCCGTTAAAATGGCAATTTTAAATAGAGTTGCAACAACATTAAGAAATTCATCTATAGACCTTAAAACTCTATTGATGTCATCTATTAAAGAGCTTGCGATAATTTTTGGAGCACACAAAATTTATTTTGCAAAAAACAAGGAAACATATTTCAAAATCAACTATTCATATCCTGAAAATACGCAAGACGAAGATGTGTATTTTGATGAAAAAATTTTAGAAGATATTAAGGCAAACAAAATTAACTACACAACAACTCTAAAAGAGCATAACCGAGCAGAAAGCACGCTAAGGCAAGCACAGACAAGAGTTGTTATTCCAATTAATATTGAAGAAACGCTTTTTGGAATAATCGTTTTGTTTATAACTCCTAAAAAAATTGAAGATGATGAGCATGAGCTTCTTGTAAATATTTCAAACCAAAT
>JAZSMU010000037.1:0-2250 GCA_045536045.1 Candidatus Gastranaerophilales bacterium | reverse complement strand
GAGGATGAATCATATGCACCTTATGAAATACAATTGCCTGATGGGCAGGTTTTAGCAGTTGTCTCTAATGGTGTTTATTGCACCAAATCAACACCATGTTATATTCAAGTTGATATTAATGGTGCAGAAGGTCCAACGTTTAGTAAAGTTGAGCCTTGGGGTGGTGCTACTGGTGGAAAATCAATGTCAGGCGTTCAATTAAGTGAAGCTAAATGGAACAGCACTGCTTTTAATCAAACAGCATACAAAAGAGAATATCGTGATTTAGTTTACATTGAAGTTGCTGGTATGAATATTAGACCAAAAGATAATCATGCAAATACAAAACGTTATTTCTTAGACCAGCAATAATTTAGTCCCAAGTTTTTATATTTTTAAAAAACAGGAGAATTAAATGAAAAAATTCGCTTTCACTTTATCAGAAGTTCTTTTAACATTATCAATTATTGGTGTTGTTTCAGCTATGACTGTTCCATCTCTAATGACATCAATTGAAGATAGAGAACTTCAAGCTCAAGCTAAAAAAGCTTATAACACACTTCAAAATGCAGTTTCAATGCAATATGCCTTAACAAGAATGTCCCCTGCAGATGTTCAAGA
The DNA here is from genome assembly GCA_045536045.1 of Candidatus Gastranaerophilales bacterium. Taxonomy (GTDB): domain Bacteria; phylum Cyanobacteriota; class Vampirovibrionia; order Gastranaerophilales; family Gastranaerophilaceae; genus RGIG1918. The sequence continues at coordinate 1,650 of JAZSMU010000037.1, read as the reverse complement.
GCGGTATTTATTAAAATTTTTGGCAACTGCTTCAAATTATCAAACAGGTGACACTAATGGTGTGCAAGTATTGAAATTTGTGGAAACTGATGCTGATTCTTATCCTTGGTTTGCATTATTGCCAGATGGTCAAATTATTGTTGTTAGATTAGGTAGCAATTATTGTGAAGAATCAACACCTTGTCAAGTTATGTTTGATGTTAATGGTTCGGATGGTCCAAATTTTGGAAAAGTCAAATCAGGTGGTGCTACGCAAACTACAGCAGGCACTACTTTGACTCAAACTAGATATGAAAATTTTGCGACTTATGCTTCTTCAAGTACATTTGATAGACAATACCGTGATTTAGTATTTTTTGAGGTTGCTGGTCTAACTGTTCGTCCAAAACCAAACCAAGGAAGCACAAAACGCTATTTCTCTGGTCAACAAAATTAATACAAGCCTGCATTTGCAGGCTTTTTTAATCTTCAATTTTATTTGGGTTAAAACTACACAAACCCAATTCTTCTTCTAGCACCAAAAATGCTGTCAGAAAAATCGTTTGTGCTTCCTTTGTATTCAATTCCCAATTTTCTTGCCAAATCTTCTAATTCTCCCCTAGATAAATTCAGCTCTTTTGCTTTTCTTCTAACTGTATCAAAAAGCGTTTCTATGGAAACTTTAGTTGTTGTGTCGTCAATTGAGCTAGCAGATTCGGTAAATATGCTCTCTAATGTTCTAAAAGAAACTTTGTGTTCTCTTTTGCCCAAAAATTCTGCCAAAATGCCCAATTTTTCACTTTCAATATTTTTTAGCTCATCTGCAACCATTGAGCTATTTCTGTAATGATTAACAATTGCAGTTTTAATTTGAGTTGGCGTTGGCAAATCTACCAATATTTTTTGTTCAAATCTATCAAGCATGGCTCTATCAAGTTTTTTGCCAGTTGTTGGGTCAATGTCTGAAATATCCAAATTTGTTGCTCCAACAGTTACAATATTTTTCCTTTTTGCCAATTTTTCAGAAAAACATCTTTTAAATTCATTCAAAGCGTCATTTGAATATTTAACATCTGGTCTATCAACCATCATAACAGAATCAATTTCATCTATAAAAACAAATATTTTCTTTTCGGGGAACATATCTGCTCTTTCGCAAATTTCATCAATTGCCCTTTGAAGATTTTTTTCTGTTTCCCCAACCCATTTAGAAGTTATTTTTGTAACATCAACACTTGCAAATTCTGAATTTGGGAACATTTTAGCTAAAGCCTTAACATATGTTGTTTTGCCTGTTCCTGGTGGACCATACAATAAAATGCTCCCAACTTTTCTGCCACCTCTTGCTTCAATAAGGTCTGGATTTTTAATTCCTGCAACAATTTTTTTAGTTGTTTCAATTAATGTTTCAGGTAGTGCCATTTCGTCTAGCCTTTTTGCACCGGATATATCTTCAAAAACTTCGCTAATTCTTCTTGTGCCTTGCGTTGGTGGTTTTGGGAAATTAGCAAATTTCATTCTGCCAAGTGCCATATTTAAAATTGCCAAACCTGCTATCCAGCCTAGAATATTTACAATTGGATTAGGCTTCTTTTTGGGTGCTTGAGGTGGCACATTATTTAAAACAATAACATCAGGTTTGTCTTCTATAACTTGTGGAGAGGTGCTATT
>JAZSMU010000100.1:0-17560 GCA_045536045.1 Candidatus Gastranaerophilales bacterium | reverse complement strand
GAACCTTAGATGACCGCCGTTGCGACTGAAGCGCAAGCGAAGGTAGCGAAGTAATCTTTGATTACACAGGCGGACAAGAACCCAGCGATTGTGCAACGGTGGAGTAAGAGCCCACCAGCTGAAATTGCGAGATTTCAGGCTAGGTAAACCCCGAAAGGATGCAAGTTTGAATGTGTGGAAGAGTCGCCTGCTCGCTATATGACACACGACAAAACGCTAGTGATATTAAGCAATTAATATCCCAGACAGATGATTATCTAAAACAGAACTCGGCTTACTACCTGCTTTCTTTTTAATTAAAATTGAGCAAGAAATCTTGCGTCATTATTGAAGAATAATCTAATATCATCAACTGCATATTTAAGCATTGTAAGTCTTTCAACGCCCATGCCAAATGCAAAGCCAGAGTAAACTTCAGGGTCAATATCAACGCCCTTTAAAACATTTGGGTCAACCATGCCAGCGCCTAAAATTTCTAACCAGCCTGTGTGAGAGCATGTTGGGCAACCTTTTCCACCACACATAATGCATTGAACATCAATTTCAACAGATGGTTCAGTAAACGGGAAAAAGCTACTTCTAAGTCTAATTGGACGGCTTGCACCAAAATATAATCTAATAAATTCGTTTAAAACACCTTTTAAGTGAGATAGAGTAACATTTTTATCAACATATAAGCCTTCAATTTGATGGAATAGGTTGTTTTTTCTAGCACTTATGTTTTCATTTCTATATACTCTGCCTGGAGCTATAACTCTAACTGGAGGTCTTTTTTCAAGCATTGCGTGAATTTGAGCACCAGATGTTTGGCTTCTTAAAACAATATTGTCGCCACCTTCAACATAGAATGTGTCTTGAACATCTCTTGCTGGGTGTTCTTTTGGAACATTCAACATATCAAAATTGAAATATTCAGTTTCAACTTCTGGAGAATTTTTTTCTTCAACAAGAGAAAAACCTAGATGTTGGAAAATTTCAACAATTTCGTTTACAGTTTGTGTTAGAGGGTGAACATGCCCTCTTTTTGTGTATGTTGATGGAAGTGTTATATCAATAATTTCAGCATTTAATTTTGCATTTAATTCTTCAGCATAAAATTTTTCAAATTTTTCAGCTACTCCTGCTTCTAATGTTTTAGAAATTTCATTAAGCATGGTGCCGATTTTTGGTCTATCTTCTGCTGGAACATCTTTCATACCTTTTTTAAGGTTATTAAATTCAGATTGACGTGAAAGATATTTATTTTTAAAATCTTCAAGCTCTTTCATGTTTTGAACTTGTTCTAATTCTTTAATTGCTAAATTTTTAATTTCTGAAATTTTTTCTATCATTTTTTTGCCATTCAAACTACATAGGCAAAATACCACAAAAAAACCTCTTAAACAAATAATTTTTTACCCAACTTAACAAATATCTGTGCTAGTATTTTTGTTATGAAGTACGTACCTTTGCACCTGCACACAGAATATAGCTTGCTAGATGGCGCTATTAGAATAAAAGACTTGTTTGAATATGCAAGAGAGTGTGGCATGCCAGCTGTTGCCCTAACAGACCACGGCAATATGTTTGGTGCAATTGATTTTTATAGAACTGCAAAAGAATATGATGATGTTAAAGGGTTAATTGGTTGTGAACTTTATGTTGTTGATGGCGATATTGAAGATAAGACAACTAAAAAACAACTTTACCACATTGTTTTAATTGCAAAAAATAATGTTGGCTACCAAAACCTTATTAAATTAGATTCAATAGCTACAACAACAGGTTTTTACTATAAACCACGTGTAAATCATGAATTAATTGAACAATATTCAGAAGGTATTATTTGTATTTCTGCTTGTATTGCAGGAGAAGTTGCAAGCCATATTTTAGATGGCGACGAAGCTAAAGCAATAGAAACTGCAAAATGGTATCAAAGCATTTTCAAAGATGATTATTATATAGAGCTTCAAGACCACGGACTTGATGAACAAAAAAGGTCTAACCCAACATTAATTAAAATTGCAAAAGAATTGGGAATTAAAATGGTTATCACAAACGATAGCCACTATCTAAAGGCACAAGACGCTATTTGGCACGATACTCTACTTTGCGAACAAACAAAATCTCTTAAAGACGACCCAAATAGAATGAAATTTTCAACAAATGAATTTTATGTTAAAACGGCTGAAGAATTAAGAGTTGCCTTTAATTGGATGGATGACGATACATTTAAAAAATGCATGGAAAATACTGTTGAAATTGCAGATAAATGTGATGTTGAAATTCAATTAGGTAAATCTCACTTGCCAAGCTACCCTGTGCCTGAAGGTTATGACACAAATTCTTATTTTGATTATTTATGTAGAGAAGGTCTAAAAGAACGCTACGGCAACCCAATTCCAGCAAATATTGAAGAAAGATATTTGTATGAAAAAAGCGTAATTGACAAAATGGGCTTTCCTGCATACTTTTTAATTACTTGGGATTTCATAAATTGGGCAAAAACTCATGGCGTTCCAACAGGTCCAGGAAGAGGTTCTGCTGCAGGTAGTATTGTTGCATATGCGTTGGGAATTACAGAACTAGACCCAATTCTTCATAATTTACTGTTTGAAAGATTCTTAAACCCAGAACGTATATCTATGCCCGATATAGATATTGACTTTTGCAAAAGAAATAGAGGCAGAGTTATTGACTATGTAACTGAAAAATATGGCGAAGACCATGTTTGCCAAATTATCACTTTTGGCACACTTGCTGCAAAGGCTGCAGTTAAAGCAGTTGCCAGAGTTTATAATATTCCATTTGCAGATAGTAACAGAATTTCAGGCATGATTCCTTCAACTCCTGGTATCAAAATTGATGATGCTCTCTTAGACGGAATGGAGCTTCGCAAATTATATGATTCAGACGCCAATATTAAAAAATGGATTGACGAAGCAAAACATTTAGAAGGTTTGAAAAACCAAGTTGGTACTCATGCTGCAGGTGTTATTATTTCTCACAAACCTCTAGACCAAATTATTCCAATTGCACTTTCAAAAGAAAAAACTGTTACAACTCAATTCCCGATGGTTGATATTGAAAAAATCGGTCTTTTGAAAATGGACTTTCTAGGGTTAGAAACTTTAACTATTATTTCTGACACAATGGCATTTATTAAAGAAAGACATGGAATTGAATTTGATATTAATAAGATTCCACTAGATGACCCTAAAACTTTTGAACTATTGCAACATGGTCAAACAGATGCCGTATTCCAGCTAGAAAGTGCTGGCATGAAAAAACTTGTTAAAGAGTTAAAACCAACAGTTTTTGAAGATTTAGGTGCTTTGGTTGCGCTATTCCGTCCAGGTCCTTTGGAATCTGGCATGGTTAAAGACTTTGTTGATAGAAAACATGGTCGTCAAAAAATTGTTTATGACCATCCTCTTTTAGAAAATATTTTGAAAGATACATATGGAACTCTTGTTTATCAAGAGCAAATTATGCAAATTTTCCAAGTTTTAGCTGGCTATACACTTGGTGGAGCAGACTCTGTTCGCCGTATGATGGGTAAAAAGAAACTTGAAGAAATGGCAAAACAAAAAGGTATCTTTATTGAAGGTGCTGGCAAAAATGGTATGTCGGAAGCTAGTGCTAGAAACCTTTTTGAACAAATTGAAAATTTTGCAAAATACTGCTTCAACAGAGCCCACTCTGCAGCTTATGCGTTTGTTGCATACCAAACAGCATACTTGAAAGCACATTATCCTGTTGAATTTATGTGTGCGAACTTATCTTCTCAAGCAGATAACCAAGACAAAACTCAAGCATACATTTTGCAATGTGAAAATTTAGGAATTGAAGTTTTAGCTCCTGACATAAACAAAAGTAACTCAGGCTTTACGCCAGATGGCAACAACATTAGATTTGGAATGAACTCAATTAAAAATGTTGGCGAAGCAGTTATTGAAGAAATCATGAAAGAACGCGAAAATGGCGAATTTAAAAGCTTTGTAGATTTTTGTGAAAGAGTTGATTCTAAATGTTTAAACAAAAAGACTTTAGAAAGTCTTATTAAATCTGGTTGTTTTGCAGCTATAGAAAAAAGCAGAAAACAACTTTTAATGAATATTGATAATGTTACGAGCTTTGTTCAAAACACAAACAAAAACAAAATGATGGGACAAGCAAGCTTGTTTGCAGCTTTTGCAGATAATGAAGACCTCAATATCCCAACTTGCGAACTTTTAGGAACAGACGAAGAATTTGAAGCAGAAGAAATTCAACAATTTGAAAAAGAATTAATGGGAATTTATGTTTCATCTCACCCATTAGATAATATTAAAGACACTCTAAAATACATAACTTCAGACACAATAGCTGAAATTATGGAAGCTCCTAAACAAGACCAAAAAATTGTTTTATGTGGGCTTTTAACTCAAGTTGTTCAAAAACCAACAAGAAAAGACCCAAGCAAATTTATTAAAACTGCACTTTTAGAAGACTTAACAGGAAGAATTGAAGTTGTGGCTTTCCCAAAAGTTGTTGAAAAAATAGGCGCTTTAATGCAAAGCGAAACAAAAGTTATTTTAGAGGGAAAAGTTCAAGTTAAAGAAGAAAACACCAATATTATCATTGATGAAATTCGCTTAATTGGTGGAATTAATCTTTGGACTATTAAATTAAATGACGATTTAAACCTTGAAGAAAACACTTTCTTAAAAGAAATTTTGGCAAAACACAAAGGCGACAACCCTGTTGTTATTGACTTTGAAGATGAGAACAGAAGAAAACAAATCGTTACTAATAGGCATATTTGGATAGATAATTCTCCTGAAGTTGAAAAAAATATCAATGATTATTTTAAAGAAAGAATTGAATTAAGCGTTAAACCTTTGTGCTAAGAAACAACTTTTTCTTGAATATTTACAACAAAATTGTAATCATCTTCTTCCATATGGTCAAACCCTAAAAGATGAAGAATGCCGTGTGCTATAAGTGTTTTAACTTCTTTTTCAAATTCTATTTTTGCTTCTTCTGCTTGACGCTTTGCAGTGTCTAATGAAATTAAAATTTCGCCTAATTCAATGTTATTGTCTTGAATAAATCTTTCATCACTATCAAAAAATAACGCAAAAGTTATGACATCAGTTGGTCTATCTTTTGTCCTGTAATCTCTGTTTATTTCTTGAATTTCAAAGTCGTTTACAAACAAAATATCAAAAGAAAAATCGCAAGTTGAATATTCTTTAACTCTACTATTATCAGAAACTAAAGAGAAAACCTTTGAAAATAAATCGTTTGCCGTTTTTTCCCAATAATTTAAATCTATATCAAATTCGGAATAATTATTTTCAACAATTATATTAGTTTTCATTTTTTTCTTTATTTTCTTTTTCTTTATTTTCTTCTATTTTTTTAGCAATTTTCTTTTCTAATAATTCATCTTTATCAGGTGCAAGTTGTATTCTATTTGGGTCTTCTAATTCAGTTAAGTCAGATTTTTGATATTTAACTCTATCATGCATCATGCCCTTCATAACTCTGTTGAATGTTGAAGCTATAACTTTAATATCTTTCAAAGTTAGAGGGCTATCAGACAACTGCCCGTCATTTAATCTTTCTGTAATGATTTTGTTTATCATTGCCTCAACTTCTTCTGCTGGTGCGTCTTTTAAAGAACGAACTGCAGATTCAGTTGCGTCAGCTAACATCAAAATTGCTGTTTCTTTCATGTTTGGCTTAGGTCCTGGATATCTAAATTGTTCAATATCAACATTTTCCGAGCCTTCTTCTTGAACAGCTCTATTGTAAAAATGTCCTGCTAAGCTATCTCCATGGTGTTGTTGAATAAAATTGATTATGGCTTCTGGCAAATGATATTCTCTTGCCATTTCAACACCGTCTTTAGTGTGAGATGTTATAACCATTTTGCTTAACCTTGGGTTAAGTTGAAGTTTAACATGTGGGTTTTCAATTCCAAAATAAGATTGGTTTTCAATAAAGAATTGTGGTCTTTTTAATTTACCAATATCGTGATAAAAAGCACCAACACGAGCCAAAATTGGGTCTGCTCCAATTGCCTCTGCTGCAGCTTCGCACAAATTTGCAACCATCATACAATGATGATATGTGCCAGGTGCTTTGTATTGAAGCTTAGACAAAAGTGGCGAATTGTGGTCTGCAAGCTCAATTAGTGCGTATGGAGTTATAACTTTGAATACACTTTCAACTAACGGCAAAATTCCAAGAGCTATAATTCCTGAAATTAAACCATTTAAAAGAGTTAAAAACGCATTTTTAATAACGATAACATCAGCTAATGCAGTAAAATCTTGAATTTTGAATAGTGAAATTAAAAATGTCATTATAAACATTGCAAGACCTATCCAAATTCCACACTTGATTATGTCAAATCTTTTTGAATAATTGATTTTTGCAACCAAATATGAAGCCATTATTGTTCCAAATAAATATGTTTCAACTAATGGCAAATCAATTTGCAATGTTAGTGCAAATAATATTAAAGCTAATATTGTTATTAAAAAGCCTATAATTGGATTTGTGAAAATAGAAATAATAAGTGCAAATGCTGGAATTGGCATTAAATATAGCCACATTGAACCAAGATTTACAAATAAAGCAGAAATTGCAGTTAAAATTGTAGACATTGTCATCAAAATTGCAAAATAATTCATTTTATAGAATTTTTTATCATAAATTTTGATGTATATCATAACAGGCAAAGCTGTGAAAAATACTAAGAAAAATATTCCGATTAAGCCACCAAAATCAAGCTCTAAAAGGTTGTAGCCAGATTTTTCTAATGCTGATTTTTTAAGCTCTGTAACCAAATCGCCTTTTTTAATTATGTAATCGCCTTTTTTGAATTTAACAACATAAGGCTTAACGCTTGAACGAGCATTTTTCCTAGCAATTTCTGTTGCATATTCATCTTCAATTAAATTAGGAATAACTGCATGTTCTACAATTGAAGCTATAATACTTTTCTGATGAGCAGTAGCACCACTTTTAATAACTTTATTTGCAAGATTTTCTATGTTATTAACTGAAAAATTAGCATCTGTAAATTCAAGTTTCAACAATTCTGACAAAAGATATTCTGAATGTTCAAAAGCGTCTCTAAGCTGTCTTGAATTTGAATTTAAAAGATAAAATATTAAAGCGCTTTTCTTTTCAGGATTTTCAATTTCTAAAATATCTGATAATTTATCTTCTTTTTCTTCTTTAGTTATATTTTCTTTTCTTATTGAATTAACTGCTGTTTCAAGGTTTATAATGTTTGTTTTAATGTCATTATCATCAAAAGGAATTAAAGAAATTGGAACTCTGTTTGCTTTTTCTCTTCTTTTTAATTCTGTTTTTCTAGAATCTACAACATCAAAAGCGTATTTAACAATTACATCTCTTTTCGCAATTCCGTTTTCATAATATTTTTGGTAGGAATAATATTTTACTGCCAAAATTGATGTAATAAGAACCGTAAAACCCAATAAAATTGCAAGATTTTTCAAAAATGAATGGTCTTGAATTCTGTTCTCAAATTTATTTAATTTAAACATATTAAAATTACCTTTTTAATATTTAACACAAACTATAAACAATAAGTTATAATATTAATTATGAAAAAATTATTTACTTTATTTGCTATATTGATTATACAACAAGTCGGATTTGGGGCAACCCCCTCAAAAAATGACTTAAATGATTTATTTATTAATAACCGTGCAACTATTTATACAATTAATATGAGAACATTCTCTGCTAAAGATAACAATAACAATGATGTTATTGAAGAAGAATTAGGAGAAAGTGTTGGAAATTTTATTAGTGGTGTTGAAAGATTAGACGGAATAAAAGACTTGGGCTTTAACACAATTTACCTTTTGCCAATTACAAAAACAGGCAAACTAAAAGCCTTAGGCACGGCAGGCTCTCTATATGCTATGGATAGCTTCAATGAAATTAGCCCATACTTAGATAAAAAATATAATAATTTGACTGTTGAAGAAGAAGCAGAAATTTTTATTCATGAAGCTCACGAAAGAGGTTTGAATGTCATTTTAGACTTGCCAAGCTGTGGAAGCTACGATTTTAGTCTTGCAAAACCAAGTTTATTTTTAAAAAACAAAAAAGGTTTGAGCATAACTCCAGCCGATTGGGCAGATGTTCGCTTGTTTAAAGTTTATGACGAAGACAAAAAATTAAACCAAGAATTAATTTCTGGTTTCAAATCTTTTATTGATATGGCACAAAAAATCGGTGCAAATGGCGTTAGAGCAGATGTTGCAGCAATTAAACCAAAAGAATTTTGGGCAGAAATAATTTCTTATGCCAAAGAAAAAGACCCAAATTTCTTGTTTATAGCTGAAGCCTCAACATCTTGGAAAAATCCAGCAAAACCTCACACAGACTATGAAAATGTTAAAGGATTATTAAATGCTGGTTTTGATGGGTATTACACAGATTTTTCTAATTTTTATTCAATAAAAACTAAAAAAGACTTTAAGAAAAAAATTAAAACAGACAAAAAACTAATTAAAAAATTCAAAAATAAAAAATCTCAAATGATAACTCTTGCAACGCATGACCAAAAAAGCCCTGTTTTTGAAGGTGGAAAAAGCTATTGGCAAAAAGTTTTGTGGTTTGGAGTAACATACCCTAAAAATACTTACTTTTTAGACGGTTTTCAATCGGGAGATGATTATAATTATAAATTTGAAAACAAAAAGGCTTATATAACATCAACTGATGACGATTATTATTTTGTTCATAAAGGACAATTTGATATATTTAATTTTTCAAGACAACCAAAATCTGAACATAACAAATTTTATGAAGAATTTAAAAGAGCAATGTCATTTAATAAAATGGCGAAAAATATTATTGCAGACGGCAAATTTAGACTTTTAAAAACAAATTCTAATGAAGTTTTGGCTTATTCAACAGAAAAAAACAAAGATTCTGTTATTACCATTATGAATTTGAACAAAGAACAAAAATTAAAAGCAGAAATTAAAATCAAAAAGATGAATAAAAAAAGATATTTATTAAAAATAAATGGCACATCAGACCCAACCATTAAAAGAGGAAAAATAATAGTTGAGCTTGAGCCAAATGAAGTTCAGGTTTTTGTATATTCAAAAGAAAGAATTTAAAATGAAAAAAATTATTATCGCAATTTTAAGTTTATTTTTTTTGAATAATGCAGTTTTCGCTAATGAAAATGAAGCCGATAAAATTTTAAAAGAAAAAATTGCTCAAATGCTTGTTGTTGGCTTTAATGAGCAAAGTTTATTGCCTAATAATCCAATTTATTCTGATATTAAAGATTTAAAAATTGGTGGTGTTATTTTATATTCAAAAAGCCTAGACAAAACAAAAACAAAGCTCATTAAAAATATTAAAGATTTTAATCAATTAAAAAGGCTGACTTCTGAGCTTCAAAAAATATCCGAAGTGCCACTGTTTATTGGAGTTGAGCAAGAAGGTGGCTATATTAGCCCATTAAGCCCTAGTTATTTTGTTATTTCAATGTTTACAAATGATTTTTTAGGAAAGAAAAATGACATTGATTTTTCTAAAAAAGAATTTGAAAAAACGGCAAAAACCTTATCTGAAGCTGGTGTAAACCTAAATTTTGCTCCTGTTGTTGACCTTAATATAAACAAAAATTCAAAATTAATTGGAGCACAAAGAAGAAGTTTTTCAGATAATCCTGATATTGTTTCAGCACACGCTAAAGAATTTATTTCAGCACACAAAAAATATGGAGTTTTAACAACACTAAAACATTATCCAGGACTTGGAAGCACAGATAGCACAAAACTTTATAAAGGATTTTATGACATAACTGAAAGCTACAACGAGCTTGAGGTAAAACCTTTTGAAAAATTGGCAAAAGAATCAGACGGAATTGTTTTAGGGCATGCATTTAATAAAAATGTTGATGAAAATTATCCACTAAGTCTTTCTCAAAAATCTGTTCAAGAAAATTTGATTAATAAATTAAATTACAAAGGATTAATTTTTATTGACGATATTCAAAATAGTGCAATTATGAGTAATTATACCCTTGAAAACACACTCAAAGAGGCAATTTTAGCTGGTGTTAATGTAATCATTATAGGGAATAATTTGAATTATCAAGAAGACATTGCAAAAAATTCAGTTGAAATAATTTTTGGTTTGGTCAAAAATGGAATAATAAGCGAAAGTCTAATAGACAATTCTTATAATAAAATTATAGAAATTAAGAAGAGTTTAAAAATTGAAAGCATTAATTGACAAAATAAACAAACTAAAAAAGAGCAAAAATGCAATAATTTTGGCACATTGCTATCAAAAGCCAGAAATTGATTTTGTGGCAGATTATGTTGGCGATTCTTTGAATCTAAGCCAAATTGCAGCCAAAACAGACGCAGATATTATTGTTTTTGCTGGTGTTTATTTTATGGCACAAACTGCAAAACTGTTGTCGCCAAACAAAAAAGTGCTTTTGCCAAACATTAAATCAGGTTGCCAAATGGCAGATATGGTTAATGTTGAAAAATTAAGAGAATTTAAATCAAAACACCCAAATGTGCCAACTGTTTGCTATATAAATACAACAGCAGAAGTTAAAGCAGAATGCGATATTTGCGTTACAAGCTCAAATGCAATTAAAGTTGTTAAATCTCTAAATGCAGATAAAATATTATTCTTGCCAGATGTAAATCTTGGTAATTGGGTTGAAAAAAATTGTGATGGCGTTGAAGTAATTAAATATTTTGGCTATTGCCCAACGCATATGGGAATTTTGAAAGAAGATATTTTAAAAATTAAACAAGAAAATCCAAACGCAAAAGTTCTTATACACCCAGAATGTCTTGAAGAAGTGCTTGAAGAAGCTGACTTTGTTGGCTCAACAACACAAATTATAGACTATTGCAAAAATTCAAAAGATGAAGATTTTGTAATTGGAACAGAATTTGGCGTTTTACAAAGACTTGTTAGAGATTTTCCTGACAAAAACTTTACTCTTGCAAGCAAAAGAGCTGTTTGCAAAGAAATGAAATATAACTCATTAGAAGACATTTTATACGTTTTAGAAACAGAAAAAAATAATATTACAGTTCCTGAAGATATTATTGAAAAAGCTGTTCAGCCTATTCAACGTATGTTAGATGTTAAATAATTTCCCAATTTAAGGCATATTCAGTATTTGTGCTTTTTTGTGCAAATTTGGCATGTTTAGTTGTATTTATTAAGTGTAATATAGACATTTATTTTTAAGATTTTTCATAAATTCGTGGAAATGCTATTTATTATTGGTTTTTCAATTTTTAATAAAGGGGTTGACAAATAATTATAATGGAGTAATAATATACTTGTAAACGATAAAGTGTTTAACAAACACTTAAAGAAAGAGAAAAGAAAAATGATTAAAGTAAATTCAGTAAAATTAAATAACATTCAACCAAACTTCAAAGGTGCGCGTCCAAATTATGGCGTTCCTTATATTAAAGAAGACAACATTGTTGAAAGTGGCTTCATCAAAGGATTTTTGGGAATTTTGAAAACTTCAAAAATGATGTATAGCAATGAAGCACAACAAAGAGCATTAAAAATAAAAGAAAGTATGGATAAAACCAGACTTGATTTTATAGCCTAAACATAACAACACCTAACAACACTATTACACAAATTAAGTGTAAATTTAACCCTTTTTAAGAATATTTAAAAGGGTTTTTTTATGCCAAAATTATTTCAAATTTTCTTTCAGAAGCAAATAAGGCTCAATTTCAAAGAAATTGGCAATCTTAACAAGCTTATCTAATGGAATATAAGTTTTGCACCTTTCAACCTTAGAAATATATGAAATTTCCATATCAATTGCAATAGAAAGCCTTTTTGAAGAAATTTTCTTTGCCTTTCTCAAATTTTTAATATTATCTGAAACTATTTTTCTTATATCTTGACCCATAATTTTATAATGGAGTATAATCAAAATAATAAATCGGCTCAAAAGCCATTATTTGCATGGGTATCATTGTTTGGAAAAAATTAATATTAATAAAACTCTAAAAAAAATTATTCATCTGTGCAAAAAACTCAAAAATTATGCACAAAATGCAGAATTAAATGAACATTATGGTTGGGGAATTGAGTTTTATTCAAACGAAATAGAAGAAGAAGTTAAAAAATTAAAATTAATACAAAAATAGCAGGAACTTTACGCCCCTGCTATTTTATAAACATTGCTTAGACTAATTATAGTTTTTCAGCAACCATCAATGTAGTTTCAGCTAATCTTGTTGAATAACCCATTTCGTTATCATACCAAGAAACAACTTTAACCATGTTGTCGCCCATTGTCATTGTTAATGCTGCGTCAACAGTTGATGATTGAGAAGTTCCGATGAAGTCTGAAGAAACTAGTGGTTCTTCACTGTAGCATAGAACGTGTCCGTCTGCAGCTTCTTTTAATGCTGCGTTAACTGCTTCAGCTGTAACTGGTTTTTCAGTTTCAAATACAACGTCTACAACAGAAACATCTGGAGTTGGAACTCTCATAGCGAAACCATTTAATTTTCCTTTTAATTCAGGAAGAACTAATGCAACAGCTTTTGCAGCACCAGTTGTTGTAGGAACGATATTCAAAGCACCAGCTCTAGCTCTTCTTGGGTCTTTGTGTCCAGCGTCTAGAATTCTTTGGTCGCCTGTGTATGAGTGAACAGTTGTCATCAAACCTTTAACAATACCAAATTTTTCAGCAACAACTTTAGCAACAGGTGCTAAGCAGTTTGTTGTGCAAGATGCCATTGAAATAACATTGTGGTTAGCTGGGTCGTATTCATTTTCGTTAACGCCTAAAACGATAGTTTTGTCTTCGTTTTTAGCAGGTGCAGAAATGATAACTTTTTTAGCACCAGCTGTAATATGAGCAGCTGCTTTTGTAGCATCTGTGTAGAAACCAGTTGATTCAACAACAACTTCTACATTCAATTCTTTCCAAGGAAGATTTGCTGGGTCTTTTTCAGCATAAAATTTAATTTTTTTGCCGTTGATTACAAGACCATCTTCAGCAACTTCAACTGTTCCGTCAAATTTACCCATAACTGAGTCATATTTGAAAACGTGAGCAGCATTTGCTGGTGTTAACCCTGGGTCATTGATTGCTACATAATTGATTTTTTCAAAAATGCCTTCTTTGATAGCTGCACGAAGAGTGTTTCTTCCGATTCTACCAAATCCGTTGATTGCTACATTTACCATATTTTTACTCCTTTTCCGTGGTAATTTACATCTTTTATAATATTACAAATAAAAACTCTCGTCTAGCAAAATTTTAAATAAATTCTATATCATCTCTAGATTTTATCCAAGTTAGTTGGCGTTTTGCAAAATTCCTTGTATGTTGTTTGATTTTCTCTATTGCAAACTCTTTATTCTCATAAATTCCATTATTTAATTTTTCAATTTCCGAATAGCCAATTGTTTCTGAAAAAAGCTTCAAATTGCCATATTTTTCAACATTTTTTCTATATTCTTCAAAAAGACCTTCGGCGAGCATTTTATCAACTCTTAAATTAATTCTTTCATAAAGCTCAGCTCTATCTAATGAGGTTGAAAATAGCTTATAAGAATACTTTTCAGGTTTTTTAACCTCTTTAATTCCACTTTTCGCAATTTCAATCGCCCGAATAATTCTTTCAGTGTTGTTTGGGTTAATTTCTCTTGCTCTTTTTTCATTTAATTCTAAAAGCATGTCATATAAAACAAGATTGGATTTTTCTCTTAATTCTTCTCTAAGCTCATAATTTGGAGGAACTTCTGGGATAGATTGAAAATTTAACAATGCACTAACATAAAACCAAGTGCCACCAGCAACAATTGGCGTTTTGCCTCTTTTTAAAATGTCATCAATAACTATTTCTGCTCTATTTTTAAATTCACCAGCAGAAAAATCTTCCGTTGGCAAAACAATATCAAGCATATGATGAGGAATATCATCCATTTCTTCTTTTTTAATTTTTGCAGAAACTATATCTAAATCAACAAAAACACTTCTTGAATCTGCACAAACAACTTCGCCATTATATTTTTTTGCAAAATCAATCGCAAGTTTCGTCTTGCCCGACGCTGTTGGTCCTAATATCACTAAGATTTCCGAAGTTTTTTCCATAATAGTTAAATATTAGCACATTCATAAAAACAAAGAAATAAACCCATAAAACCATATATAAAAATGATAAAATAGGATGTAAATTTCCTAAGATTGATAGTTGAGAAATAACAAAATAGAAAACTCCTAAAAGTAAATTGAAGCCAACCACACCTAAAGGCTTTTTAAATACTGCACATATTGAGTTTAAAAAAGCTCTAAATGGATTTTTTGAACCTAATGTATTCAAAAATAAAGCTGGAAACCAAAACAGGGTAAGCAAATTGAACACAAAAACAGAAAGCAACAAAACCAATTGCCAAGAAAAAATTAAAGCAATTTTATCTTTTGGAAGAGTGCTAAAATACTGCACAAGAGCTTCTTTTGAATTTAGTATATTTTTTGTGTCGTTATAAAGAAAATCAATATTCCCGACAAATTTATCTGCCAAAATTGAAACAACATTAAAAAACACGACCATTAAAATAAAATATGAAATAAAACCTAAAAGTGTTGGGATAATGTGGCTTCCAATATAATTTAAAAATTCTCCCTTTAAGGCAAAAATATCTTTTAATTCTTCCTCTTTTGTTTTTTCTTGGTAAGAATTTTCTACAGCCACTTTAATCATACCAAACCAGCCTGCAAAAAATGCACAAACAAAAACAAATAATCCAACTATTGTGCAAAGCCCTAAAATAGTTGGCATTGCAGATAATCTAGAGCTTACTAAAGAAATTAAAATTAAACACAAAACAAAAAAGAGAGTAATTGTGTAATTTTTTAAAACAATATTAAGCGAATTTTTAATTATATTAAGCATCTTTTCCCCATTTATCTAAAATTATGCTAATATATTAGATGTAAATTGAGATAAAGACAAGAGAAAAAATGTTAAGATTTAACAAAAATCACAACTTACCTGGAACTCTAATTTGCGTTGAAGGCATAGACGGCTCAGGCAAAAGCACCCAAATAGATTTATTATACACTTGGCTAAAATCTAAAAAATTAGATGTCATTTTAACTCAGTGGAATTCTTCTGATTTAATTTCAGACACAACAAAAAAAGCTAAAAAGAAAAATTTATTATCTGGAAGAACTTTCAGCTTATTGCATGCAGTTGATTTTGCAGATAGACACGAAAAAATCATTATGCCAGCCCTTAAAGCAGGTTTTATAGTTCTTGCAGATAGATATGTTTACACAGCTTTTGCAAGAGATGTTGCAAGAAATGTTGATAGAAAATGGGTCAGAAATATGTATTCTTTCGCCATTAAACCAGACATAACTTTCTATTTTGATGTTAGTGCAAAAACTTCTCTAGATAGAATTTGCACAAATAGACAACCGAAATTCTACGAAGCTGGTATGGATATGCAACTTTCAAATAACCCATACAAAAGCTATTTAATTTTCCAAAATAGAGTTATTGAACAATATAAGGGCATGGTTGATGAATATGATTTAGTTAAATGTGATGCATTAAAATCAATTCACGACAAACAAAAATTTATTAGGGAAGAAGTTGTTAAACTTCTAAAAAATAAAGGGATAGAAATAGAATGAAATTGGGAGTAAATATTGACCACATTGCAACTCTTAGAAACGCAAGAGGTGGAGTTGAGCCAAGCGTTTTAGAGGCAGGGCTAATTTGCGATAAATTAGGCGTTAGTGCAATAACTGTGCACCTTAGAGAAGACAGACGCCACATTAAAGATTCTGATGTTTGGGAATTAAAAGAAAAAGTTAAAACAAATATAAATTTAGAAATGGCAACAACAGATGAAATGCAAGAGATTGCCCTAAAGCTTAAACCTCACAGTGTTTGCCTTGTTCCTGAAAAAAGACAAGAATTAACAACTGAGGGTGGACTTGATGTTTATGGCAATTTAGAAAAAATGAAAAAATTTGTTGCACCATTGGTTGAAGCCGGAATTATTGTTAGCATGTTTATAGACCCATCTGAAGAACAAGTTAGAGCATCATATGAAATCGGAGCTCAATTTATTGAACTTCACACAGGCTCTTTTGCAAACGCTAAAGCTGGAGAAGAACAAGAAGCAGAATATGAAAAACTAAAATCTGCAGCAATGTTGGCTCAAAGTCTTGGCTTAAAAGTTAACGCAGGTCATGGCTTAAACTATGAAAATGTTCATTATATGCACAAAATTCCTAATTTAGTTGAATTGAATATAGGTCATAGCATAATTTCAAGAGCAATTTTTAAAGGTTTAGAAACTGCAATTTCCGATATGGCAGAGCTTATAAAATAACTATTCGTAGAGCATTTCAGCCTCTTTTTGCCTTCTCCAAACTTCATAAGCATTTGGAGCGTAAAGTTTCATAAGTCCGTCAATTATTCCAACATCATTTTTTTCAACAATTTTGATATTATCATTTTGTATTCTTTTAGCCGAAATTCCAGCACCAAGTGGAATTGAAGCCCCTTGTGTCATTCTTTTTTGGCTTGCAATTTTAAGCCTTTTCATTCTTTTTTCAATTGGCACACCCTCAAAATTTACTCCAAAAAGCTCTTCTTCAAGATTATTAATTCTAACTCTTTCTTTTAAATCAAAATAATTTTTTCCAAAATGCCTACTCTCCATAATTTTTATCTCTTTTAAAGTTTTTGGAGTCAAAATCAAATCAACAGAAAAAGCCGATTGAACAAAAAATAAAAATGTAAGAAAAAATAAGGTAAAAAAGAACAAACTTTTTGGCATAAAAAATTTTTACTATGACCAAAAAGCAATAATAATGCCCATTTGCACAGACTAAAAGAATATGTAAACAAATGTAACAATATGAATTAAAAACATAAAGATTATCCTAAAAAATCCGATAGAAATAATAACCATTAGAAACGTGGATGTGATAAGGATGATGAAAAAATTAGTTGTAACAGTTATATTATTCGTAGTTTGTTTAGTTTCAAACAATATGGCATTTGCTGGAAATTATGAAACTATAACTTCAAATGAAAAAATATCTTCATCTTTACAAGCTTTAGAATCAGTGAACAGAAATGATGTTTTAGCTATATTAAGAGGCAACAACGCAACAAGAAAACCAATCAGAGTTATGTTCAGAGAATTAGAAGTTTATGGCTTAGCAAATTGCGAAGCAGTTACTATGAAAACTCAAGCTGGTGGACTTGTTATCTACATAAACAAAAAACACCAAAATGCTCCAAAAGAAGCTTTGGCTTGCTTAATAGCTCACGAATCTCAACACCACACTCAAACAGGAACAAAAGCTGAAGAAGTTAGAGCTTGGGTTATGGAAGTTTCAACTTGGAACGCTTTCGTTAGACAAAATTCTCAAGTTGCATACTCAAATTCAAACTTAGTTAAAAGATTAAACTACATAGATAACGTTTACACAAAACAACAAGGTGGCGTTATGGGAATAGAAAAAGTTGTT
>JAZSMU010000110.1:0-12218 GCA_045536045.1 Candidatus Gastranaerophilales bacterium | reverse complement strand
GAATTAGTGAATAAATTACTAATATCAACACCAGATTCAATGACACGTTTGGCAAATCTTTCAATTTGTTTTTCAGAGAACATTCTTCTCATAATTGTTTCCCCCTTTAATAAAATGGTGTGCTTCTTTATTTTACACGTGAGAAGCTATAGAAACGTGCTTTGGTGGACAAAGAATCAATCATACAGAAGCTGGTCTGTAGATTTTAACAAATGTGTTTCTGCTGTAGTGAGCAGTGTTTTCAGTGTGTAAGAATAAATTCAAGAAATCACCAGCACCATTCATGTTTTCACGAACAGCACGATATGAATTGTGTAAACGAACACTTCTTGAATCAATAAGCATTGCATAGACACCAGAGTTGTCAGAACCAAAGTCTTTAATGACATGGACTTCGGCTGGAATAGCAACCATGTCAAGATGGAATGCACCAGCAAGAGCATCAACATCTAACGTTGGCATAACACCTTGTTTCACTAAAAGAACGAGTCTTTCGGAAGCACCAAGAGTATTTCCAGAAAGTGAATGGCCTTCGGAAACATCTGAAGCAACTTCAACATCTTTCTTTAATTGTTTGATGAATGCTTCGGAAGATGAAGTGTCAGTTGGAACTGCTAATTCAGAAACTAAATCATAAACAATGACATAACCACCAGAAACTGCAGCTGCCCAGTTAGCTAAAGCAGTAGCTACTGCGATTGGCTTTACAACGATACCAAATACTTTCGCACCAGCACCACTTGCAGCACTTCTTAAATATTCACCGACATCATATTTGGTGTTAGCAGTGAATGTTTTGGTTGTGCCATAAGCATTACCAACTTCAGCAATCATGGTAGCAAGAATTTCACGTTTTTGTTCATAACGCCATAATGCTTCTGAATCAAATAAACGTTTGGATTGCATTGAAATAATGCTATTAAATTGTTCAATAAAGTGAACTGCACGTTCAACGTTATTGTTTGGAATGGAAGTTTTGAAAACTTTCTTTCCTAAAGTTTTTGAATAGAATGGTGGTCTATATGTTGGATAAGATGGACTTAACGCATCAGAACCATCTGCACTATAATCAGATGGCATGATAAGGTCTTGTTGCCATTCTTCAATGTCTTTCGCAAAGCTGAAATCTTCACCATCAAAGATGGAAAGTTTATCAACATAACTTGTGTCAAGAGTGAAAATTTTGGCAATCTTATCAACAAGGCCAACCACGTTATCACGTGTGATAGAATAACTTTCAACACTGATTTTGTTTGCATCAACGTATGATGCAACAGCTGATTTTAATTCAACTAATGATAATTTCATAATTATTTCCCCTTATTTTGAAATAATTCTGCACCAATTTCTTCTAATGTTTTACCAGCTTTATGGTCATCAATCGGTTCTTTAGATGTTCCATAATTTTTGACAGCTTCAATGTATCTGTCTTTTAATGCACCATAGTCATCAAGTGTTTTCTGATGGTCTGAACCTAATTCTTCAATTGACTTTTTCAAATCAACATACTTTTGAACTTGTTCATCTGGTGTGTCTTTTGTGATAAGGTCATCAATTTCCTTCATCACTTTGTTCATGTTGTCTTTGAACATTTTCTTTATCCCCCTTTTTATTAAGATGGTTTTTGCCATCTTCCAAGATGCGTTGTGCATCTTTTAATTCTTCATCAGTAATTTTACCATCTGCTTTCGCATTACGCCACCAAGAAATGAATTTTAAAAGTGTAATCGTAATGGAAAAGACAGTGGCAACCAAAGTTAATACAAAAGAAATAACTTGCAATACTGGATTTTCTTGAACAGCAGTCATCACAATTGCAACAACATCAGATAAATAATTTAATCCATGTTTATCTTCCATAATTAAATGTTCCCCCTTGCAATAAATAATGGCTTGAATTCATCAATCCAATCTTTCCAGATATTTCTGACTTTCTTTTGAATTTCATCAATACGATTGATTTTTGTGTCAACATCAGAAACAGCTTCTGCATCTGATTTAGTAATATTGGAAACGTGAGAACCATCACCAAATGCTTCGGCTACGTTTTGAACGTTTTGTGGTGTGTCATTGAATTGGCCCGTGCCATGTGTAGTGGTCTTGACACCTTCTAACAGATTATCTAATTCATCTTTATAAATATTTAATAAAGTGATATATCTGTCTTTGGTCATCATGAAGATATTTGTTATTTTATAGACAAAATGGTTAACAGCAATTTGCCAGTCATTATTGTAGTCATCTTGTGATGGTGCATCTGATATTTTTGGATAATGAATTATGCAAACGTATTGTTGCCAATATCTTGCGTATAATCTTCCAAGAAGTTTAGCACCATAAGAACTATTCCATTGTGATTTACAGACATCTAAAAATTCTTGCATAACAGAATCTAATGTGTCGGAATCAACTGGAACTTCTTCATATGGATAAAGTGGGCTATCATAAACACCATGAATGTGAGCATATGGCCAAGAAAAAATGTCACCAAATGTTGCCCATATTTCTTTCTTAATCATTGATATCATCATTTTCACCACCCCCATTTTCATTTTCGTTGTCTGAATGTTCGGATTGAACTGGTCTTGCAACTGGTTCAATGTCAATGTCATAACCAAGATATTCTTTGATGCGTTCACAGAAATCTTTCATTGGATTTAAGAAACAATCACCAAAGTCATTAATTAATTCATTATTAGAATTTGCTTCATCTAATTGCAAATGTTCTTTCTTTTGCATTGTGCCAAGATTGTCAATGCCAAGATAAGTCAATAATTCGTTTTCGTATGCTTGTTTTTGTTGATAGAGTTTATCAACGATATATGAACCATTTCCAGAAAGAAGAACTTTCAAATCATTCATATCATCAGCATTTAAGAAAATAGCATCATCATCTGAATTGATTTTATCCCAGAACTTTTTCATCTTTTCTTCATTTTCTGGTGTGACACCAATAAGCCAGGGAACTTTATGTGAACGAAGTTGTTGTCTGATTGTCATTTCAATGTCAGTGATTTTTGAAACATAGAATTCAACAAATGGCCTAACTGCCATTTTATTCTTTTGACAATAACCAATAACAACATCAATGTTAACGTTTTGTGGTGCTGATGGAATAAATGTTGCACCACGTGAACGAACTAAATTGACTGCAATTGGCCAATCATAAATATCAAATCTGCATGGTGCGAAATCAGTAAAAGCAATCATTCCATCTGGATAATTGTTAACTGATGCCAATTCTTTATCTGATTCAACTGGCTTTGTTCCTTCAACGATAAAAGCTGCAAGTTTACCCATAGACCAGAATCTGCGAAGAATGAAATCTTGCTGATTTTCGGTCACGTTCTTAATCTTGTAAGCACCCATAAATAGATTGAAATATTTGGCCATATACATGTCAAATATTCCTTTTCTATTAAAGACACCAGAACTTTTAGTTGTAATTAAATTATAACTTTTCTTCATAATGTATCCCCCTTTAATCAAAGAATTTAGATTCCCAATTTTCGGATTCTTGATTCCAGTCAAATTCACCTTCAAATTTGTGCATAAATGTGATGCCTTCAGCATATTTGTCTTTAATTTCATTGACAATATTTGTTGGCAAATTTGGAACTTTCTTTAAAACAATTTCAGCTTGAACGAAGTTGAATCTGATTCTTGAAGTAGTGTCTGGAATACCATCAACTTCTGCAACATATCCATTGTAATAGAATAAGTCAAATAATACTTTTTTCATCTTCTCACTGACTTGATAAAGTTTATATTTCAATCTGTTATTAGTGTAAACAGACATTAAATCAACATCATTTGCATCAATAACACCAGTTGCTTGATTCATCAGTTGTGTGCGTTTAGCTGCAATTTGCATTTCACGCATTGAGAAATCTAAAGCAATGTTGTAATTGTCTAATGCAATTCCTAATCCTAATCCAACACTTTGCTTTCCAATTCCAATTATATCTGACATTGATGATTTGTTAACACGTGATGGCGTTGCGTTCACTACACCATTAATGACTTTTCCAATTTCATTAATGCCAGCTTGTTCATAAAGTAATTCATTTGCTTTTCTGTCATAGTTGTATCCAGTGCGAAGATAATTAAGATATTGCTGATTGAATATAGCGATTTCATTATTTCTGGAAACAATCATTATGTTGTTGTAATCATGCAAATCCCAAAATGCTGTGGTGTAATTTTCAAATGTAAACATGAATCTTGAATTGCAAGTATTTGAAACATCATATTTAATCACAAAGTGATGAAGATTATCAGCATAGTTAATTAATTCTAATTGGAAAGTAAAGCTAAAGGAATCATAAATCACTTTTGGCTGATAATAATCAGAATGATAAAGTTTTGGTTCGTATGAATCACTTTTTGAAGTATATTTGCTATCAACAATATGCCTAATAGAATATTGTTGAACTAATGGATAATATGGATTGATTCCATTGGTTTCAACATTATCATTAAAAACAAGATAACGTGTCAACGAGGTGTTATATTTTAATAATTTTAAGACATGATTGACACTATCAAATGACCATGTTGTTGAATCATAACCCATTGTGCCATCAGCATTTGTCCAAACACGTGCTGGACAATATGGAAGTTTGATAATTTTAATTAATTTTGCATCTGTTCTGTTTATGTCATCAATTCCGTAAAGAATTGATTGTGTTCCAGTGCCAACACCAAATAAATTGTATGAAGGCAAATTAGAAGCATTGCTTGAACTTAAAACAATTCCAGCAACGTTTGTTTCCTTCATAGTTGGATATTTGCAAGTAGTAAATGTAAGAGAAGCATCACTTGCATAATCATGATGTCCAACAATTTCGCCATATTTATTAATTACATTGACCACAATTGGCCAATCCCTACTTCCTAATCCGATTATAACCATATTGTAATCATTTAATGTGACATCAACATCTGATGCTTGTTCATCAATTTGACTTCCACTTATTTGGATTGTTCCGTTTGGATTGTTTTGTGCAGTAAAGTAGAAATAGACATTAGTGTCAAATTCATAGAAATTTAATGGTGTCACACCACTAACATTGCATAATTCTTGAATAATGCCTACACCTGCGAATGTTCCTGTATAGGTTGAAATGGCTTTAATTTTTGCTTGACCAGAAGGAACAAGAAAAACATCAACTGGATTATCTAAAGATGCTATATCATTATTTTGATTTGTATAAATAAGATACCAATCTTTTCTAATCATCTTGTCATCTTCTTCAATATATCTTTCCCACCTTCCAAAAAGCATTGGTGTAATGCCTTCAGAATATTGGTCAATTTTAATAGTGGCATATGCACCAACTGGAATACTACCTTCAACGAAGTCAGCTGTTTTGTCAAAAATTGAAATATGATAACTGGCCACTAATTCATCTTCTTGTTCTTCGCTGTAATCTTCATAAAAACGATAAATTTCAGCAATTGCTAAACAATCACCAACATCTGTTGAGTCAACTTTTGACATTCTCATCACAATATATTTTGCATTTGATGGAACACGTATTTCATTAGTAAGAGCAGAATCATATTGATAAATTCTAACAGAATATGGGTATCCATTTACAGAATGATAACCAATTCTACATTTCAATTCTGATAAAGCTTGTAATTCGCCTATTTGAGAAATAATGTTTCCATCATTATCAGCAAAGTAATATCTACAATATAAGAATTCATTTACAGATAATTCAATATCTGCATAAAAAATTTTATCATCTTCATTATGGCAATATGGTGCTTGTTTGGTTATATCAAATAATGCTACTTCTTCTATATCTTGAAATAGTGGTGAACCAGACTCACCAGACCACACGAACGCATAACCATCATTGCCAAGATATTGTGCAACTGAAAAAATATCTTCAATATGGTCATGAAGTGAATATTCTGGAATAGTAAATCTATCTTTATGTTGTCTTAGAATTCTTGTCTTTGGTGACAATTCGCATCTATCAATAAATGAATTAATAACATCACAATGAAGTGTTAATTCAATGGTGCGATTGGATAACCATCTTTTATTGGTTATGAAATATCCAACTGGTTGACCATAATCAAAACCATCATTTTGATGCTGAATAATCACATAGTTGTAATTTTCTGATAATTCAAATTCTAATCCATAATCATCTTCATCTATTTTTATTGTCAAATCTAATGCGTGTTTCACATATTGAAATCTACTTATTGTTTGTGAAGAACTTCCATAATTAGAATCTTCTGCATCAGATAAAGATGGAACATGAAAATTGCGTTCTGGCAATAATGGAGAATTTTTAATTAAAGTTAATTTGCTTGTCAATATATCGCTCATAAGTTGTAATAAATTTCCTCAACAAGATAATAACAATCTATTGATTGAAAAGCAACTTGTCTTTTTCGCATTGCTATCTTAAATTTATTAAATTTAGAAATATCATCTTTTGATATTAAAGCACAATGATTGACTAACTCACCAAAGTCAAAACAATATGCTGTCTTTCTTTTTGAAATCTCACGTTCAGAAATAAATTGACAATAATAAAGGTCTGCACCATCTTCCCAATAATTATTCTGGAAAACAGCAATGTATCTTCCATCAATCCTAAAGATAAAACGCAAATTATATCTAATTGGTATTTGTGGAAGTAGCTTGATATTTTTATCCAGAACTGGCTGGCCATCAAAAGCATATGATTTGTAAAATTCATCAAATTGATAAAGTGGATTGTCAGCTAATATTTTGGCTTTTAATCCTTCTGATAAGGCATACCATTGAATGACATAATTATCACCAACAAGGCATTGACCAAATTTCAATTTGCTAATGTCAACATCTAACCACATAAAAACTGGATTGAATAAAGAATATGGATTGCCTAAAAAATACATCTTCAATGGTTGTGAATGGTCTTTTCGTTCACGTTTATATGTGCTGTAAATTTCAGAAATCTTGAATGATTCATTCTTTAAATATTTTTCACCAGTGCGTTGATTGATAATAAATTCATCAAAGACAATGACACCAACATCTTTTAATAATGATTGCTTTATTCTTCTTAATGGAATAGATATTGCGAGAATACGCATATATAACTTTCCTTTAATCCTAATGTCAACAACACCATCACGAAAAGCAGCTTTGGAAAATTCAAATTTCACATTGTCATCAGTGAACTTGTTGATGATATTTTCTTCAATGGAAGTGATAAGTGCTTCATTGATTTCAACAACTTGCCTAACCAGATAAAGTGTTGTCTGGCCATCTTTTTTCCATTTGTAATATGATTTATCTAAATTAAAAGAAGTTGACTTTGCAGCTTCACGTGCTGAAATAACAATATTGATTGGCTTATTATATCCATCTATTGTTCTGAAATTAAAATGTAAATTATCACGTTCAACCATAGTGTTATTATAGCATAATAAAAAAATTTGAAAAAAATTTTGAAAGTTATTGACCGGTTAATAACTATATGCTATTATAATGGTGTCAAAGGAAAATGACAGAAAGGAAGATAATTATGAATTATCGTTTATTGGCAATTGCCAAAACACAACATGGTTCTATCCAGTATGCCATTGTTGAAACTGAATCTGGATACTGCAAAGCCATTGCTAAATGCAAAGATGGTGCTTGTTTCAAGGTTGACTTCCTTGATGCTTCACCAGTAGAAATGAAATGGATTCTCAAATTCATTCAAGACAAGGAAGGACAAGGCATTTTATGAAAACATTAAAAATTACACAAGAACAATACAACGAATTATGTGCTTGTGGAAAACTTCACTTTGTTAATCATGATGTCTGGTTGGTCACGTGGTTAACGTTCTTCAAAAAACTTGCTGTTTCTGTTGAAGTCAAAAGAATTGACACACCAGATGATGCTTGTGAAATCATAGAATTGGTGGTGGAATAATGAAAATTGATTACTATGATAGAAATGGCAAATTAACTACTATAAGTTATGTTTGGTTCATATCATTTCAGAATGATACTTTAAAAGGGTATCAATTGATAGCAAGGAATATGTACGGAAATATTATAGAAATTATTCCACTATCAAATGTAATAAAAATATCATAAGAAAGTGGGTGAATAAGGTGAAAGGAATATATCTTGGTGCATTTGAAGCTAAACATGATGGACATGATATTATTTATCAAGACATTAACGGAAAGCGAGATGTTGGTGGCGATATGATGGACATTGATTTGACACCATATGATTACATTATAGCAACACCACTTTGTAATTATTGGTCAAGAGCTCGTGGAAAGAGTTGTTCCGAATATTCCAAAAAAAACAATGCACCTTTTACCAGATATAATTGATAAACTGCTAAAAACAGGAAAACCATTTATTGTTGAGAATGTCAAAAATGCCAAAAGATTCAAAGAACATGGACTATTTGATAAACCTTGTTTCATCATTGAATATGGCAGACATACATATTGGACAAACTGCTTAGTAGATTTTTACGGAATAGAACAAAGACAAGATTTTAAATCTCATGGACGTATTATTTTATATTCTGATATGAAAAATAAAGAAAAACATCAAGGTGGGTTCAATGTTCATAATGTGATTGAATATTGGATTCAGTTGATAGAAAGGTGAAATAAGATGATTAAAATCAAAAACTATATTGTTAATACACAAAACATTTTATATGTTAGAACCAACAAAATTGGAGATTACATAAATTTGCATATTGAATTCGTTGGTGGTCTGGGGTTGAACTTCAAATACACAACTGAAGAAGCTGATTTGCTTCCATATCACTTGGAAAACATAAAAGCACAAAGTGAACCAATGACAATAAATGAATTCCTTGATGTAGTCACCGAATTGCTTACAAAGAAAGGGGGTGAACAAGATGATTCCGAAAAATAAAGTGGTTCTTCAACTTGTTGTTGAAAAATCAGTTGCTAAAACATTTAAAGATGTCTGCAAGGCATCACGTTATAAAACTGGTGAATTCTTCACATTAATGTTTAGTGACTTCTTATCACAATTACAAGCACAGCTTAAACAAACCAAAAACGATTCTAAAAAGAAAGGAAAACAAACATAATGAATAGTGTTAATTTAATTGGAAGAATTGCTTCTGAAATTCAATACATTCCATGCAATAAAGATAGAAGTGTCAGAAAATTCTCACTGGCATTTCGTGACAAAACTAAAGTTGATGGAACTGATGACACATATTTCATTGAATGTGAAGCCTGGGATTCCGTTGGTGAAAGAATTGACAAGTATGTCAGAAAAGGCGAAAGAATTGCCATTTCTGGAAGGTTGATTCAACACAGATATGTTCGTGCTGATGGTTCTAAATCATCACAAATTAAAGTAGTTATTTCTTCAATTGAATTCATTGAACCTAAAAAGGTTGAAGAACCTAAACAGGAAGAAGAAAAAGTTGAAGATGATGAACTTCCATTCTAAAATATAAAATGAAATTGGGTGGTTGCATCTTATTTGCCAAAAGCAACTGATAGTAGAGTGGAAGAGACCATTAGTTTGGGCCACCAGTTGTGAATTTCTCAAATTCGTTGGCATTTGCAGCTGCCCCATTTCATTAGAAAGGAAAATATTATGACAATAAAAGAATTAGCGACATTGTTATCAAAACAAGGTCATGACATAAAACTACAAAAACGTGCTGATGGTGGTTATCGTATTGTTAGAATTGACAATATTGCCTATAAAGCATCGTCTGGCAATATTGCAGCAAGAAAAATTGCTGGTGTTTCATTATCACACGCACGTTCATTTCAATTGGCCAGAATTCACACACCAAAAGGAATTTCATCAAAAGCCAGGAAGAAAACACCACTTCCAGAAGAATTGGTTAAAGAACTTAAAAAGGTTCAAAGACAATGGCGAAAGAAACACCAAGATATTGGTGGAACATTATCGATGCGTGGACTTCGTTATCAATATGAAAAATATGGAAAAGAAGTGGCCATGGCATCACTGGATAAATCCTACAGATATGCACAAGGCCTTGCATATATTGACAACGTGAACTTCTTGATTGAAAGGTTAGAAAATGCTAAAAGCAAAGCATCAATCCATGGTTCAGCTTCTGATATTTCAGCAATTGAAAGAAGTATTGAAAGAATTAAAGAAAGAATGTTATCTTTCAAAGAAGATTGGATTAGGCCAATTTATGATGCTTTATATGACTTTGAGAAAGGTGCATATGATGGAATGGAACTTGAAAGAATCATTTCATCAATCCTTGTATAATCCCCATGATACACAGAATTGGAAAAAAGAAATACAGAATATATGGATTTGACCTTGAATCACATAATGATGATGAATCAATTGCCAAGCAAGAAACATCAATGTGGTTAGGTTGCTTCATAGATGAAACAAACAAAGTTGATGAAGAAAGAAGTTATGTCTATAATATGGCATCTTTCATTGAACGTTTGAAGAAGGAAGTAAATCCAACACGTAAACATGGCGAAAATAGGCCAATAAAGAACATTTGCGTGTATGTTTATAATTTCAGCTTTGAATGGTCATTCATCTTTCCATATATTCTTGAAATGTGTTCATTTAAATCAAAAATCACTGATGATGATGAATATGTCTTTAATTCAGTGTCAACAAAAACGTGTTCATCAGTATGGCAAGCACAAGTGAAATTCAACAAAGAAGGTGGAATTGTTGTCTTTCGTGACCTTGCTAAAATTTATGGTGGTGGCCTTGCTAAAGTTGCCAAGGCATTTGGACTTCCAACACAAAAAGGTGAAATTGATTATAGAATGAATAGATTGCATGGATATATTCCAACAGATGCTGACAAGGAATATTGCTTTAAAGACACCAGAATTATTATTGATATTCTTCAAAAGATTGTTGAAAAATCTGACAAGGATTTCTTCAATGCTGTTTCAATGGCTTCGTATGCTATGCGTAAAATGGTTAAATATGGTTGGCCAAAAACTTGTAAACCAATGAAAGAATTCAGAAAGAACTATCCAATTATTCCAGAAGAATCTGATGAAGCTAAATTTTTAAGGCAATCAGTTGGTGGTGGAATTTGTTATCCAACACGAACATGGCAATATAAAGTGGTTCATAAAAGAATTTTACACATTGATGCACACCAGATGCACCCATCACAATGCTATACAAAGCTATTCCCATATGGCTATGGCGAATATTTCACTGGAAAACCACCTTTTGATAGAATCTGCTGTTGTCGCATCAGAATCACATATGATGATGTTAAAATTCATTCCATCATTAAACTGATTCCATATGACTTTGTTGAAAATCATGAGATTGTTGTTTGGGATTTTGAAATTCCAACAATGTATAAAGCATATGTCAATTTGGAAATTGAATATATTGATGGCTATGCTTATAAAATGCGACCACTTCCATGGCGAAGATTTTATCTTGATAATTACAAAGAAAGACTTAAAGCACGCACCATTAATGACACATTTAATGTTCTTTATTATAAGTTGTTGAACAATTCTTCCTATGGCAAACTACTTGAAAGACCACATATGGATATGTTTGTTAACACCATTAATGAAGATGGCATCATTGATTCTGAAATAATACAAAGAGAAGATGCTGGTGAAACTGCTAAATACACATATCTTCCAGTAGGTTCAGCAATTCCAGCATATTCCAGAGTTAATCTTATTGAAAAAGCATTGTTATTTGGTTATGAAAAAGTGTTATATCTTGATACTGATTCAATCTTTGTTATTTATGACCAAGAAACTGTCCAAATATGGCGAGATAAATTTAATCACCTTGACATGTTAGGTGGTTGGGCTTTGGAAGAAATCATTGATAAGGCACAATTTACAGCACCAAAGCGATATAAAACAGAAGTTGATGGAAAAGCATCAATCAAAGCTGCTGGAATCAATTTCAATCAATTTAAGGCAGACAAGGTTGATGAACTTTTAACAAGTGAAGCAAGAATTGTTTCTGACGAAGATAAAAAAGAAATGGTTCAGAAATATCAAATTCCTTTTGATGAAGTCAATATCGTATCTTCTGAATGGAAGGTGCAAAGGGCATTTAGATGCAAGGGTGGAACACTAATCATATTTCAAACAAAGAAGATGGACATTCAAAAGAAATATGAATCTATTTACAAACTTAACACAAATGATATAATGTAATTGCTTATGTTATGGGGCATAAGCATATCTGGC
>JAZSMU010000057.1:0-3022 GCA_045536045.1 Candidatus Gastranaerophilales bacterium | reverse complement strand
CAGAGATTTCGCTTGCTGTAAGCTCAATGTCATAACTTTGATTAAAATTAGTGCTCACGCCATCCCAAGCAGTTTTTGTAGCTCCTTGAATGGCTTCGCTTCCAATTTTCCCATCTAGAGTTCCATCGGATAAATCTTTTTTGTATTCTTCTTCAGATTGGTAATTAAAAACGTTATTCCCATTTTTAACTGTGTAAGAATTTGATACTTCTGACATAACTTTGACCCTTGTTAAAATCTTGCACTCTTTTTTATTTACATCGGCAACTTTAGATAAAACTTTATGTTTTCGTTACAAATATTTACAAAATAAATCAAAACAGATTTTATTTTTTTCTTCTTTTCTTTTTGGATTTTTTCTTTTCTGAAATATCTTGCATAGCATTTGTTAGGGAATATTTTGCAAGTGGTTTTTTGCTTATTTTGTCAAAGAAAACAAGAAAATGTTTTTGTTTTTTGTTGCTAACGCTAAAAGATAATTTTCCAACAACTCTATCCCCTGGTGCAATTGCTTTAAACCACAAAGAAGTGTCGCCAAAAGGCGATGGGAAATAGACATTTTGTGTGTCTGAAATTAAGGCAATATCAAAAGATGAGAAAGTCTTATCTGAATTATTTGAGATTCCTAAAGAAATTGTTATAAAATTATCTTCTCCAAATGGGTCTTTAGTTAGCTGAACACTATTTATTCTAACATTTAGCCCTGGATAAAAAATTTCTTCTTGGCGAAAAGCATCATGTCTGAACACAGGCAATTCGGTTGAAGATAGAATTTCAATTTCTAATTCTTCTCCAGGTTTTAATAAAACTCCATCTCCTTTTTTCATCATAGCAGCAGTTAAACCAACAACACCACCAATTGCAGCACCACCTGCTAAAGTATATCCTTGAGAAGCAATTGCTGCTTCAATTCCTAAAATATTTAGAGCAAGAAAACCACCTGCAACGCCACCAGCTAGGGTATAACCAGCGTGTTGCGCAACAGCTTTTGCTGTTCCAACTGCTAAATTTTCTTTTGTTGAAATAGCTCCTTTAATTGGAATTTCTCTGCCATCTGGAGTTATTAAATAGTCAAAATCAAGTAAAATATAGCCATCTCTTCCAAAGTTTTTTGGCTCAACAATTCTTCCTACTGTTCCATGTACAATTGAGCCTGTTGGAACGATAACTCCTTTGTCTGTCGTTACATCTGAGGTAATTTCTGCAAAAAATTCATCTCCCTCAATTGTGTAACCTGAGCTTAAAACTTGAGAAACTGTCATTTTAACTTTTGCTGATTTATCAAGTTTTTCAATTTCTCCTGTAAATAATTTTTTGTCCAATTCTTCTTTAAGAACTTCAGTTTGTTCAATTTGTCCCTTCATACCAGCACAAAAAGCTGTATTTTGGCACATTGCAAAAGACATCAAAATTAATATTGCGAAAAATTTCTTCAAAAACTTCCTCATTACAATATATTATAATACTTTTTTCTATTTAAAATCAATTTAACATAATTGCAAAATAAAAAATCAAGTGTTAAAATTATGTCCTATCAGTTATATGGACTTGTTTTATGTTAAATAATAAACCATCTGAAGCAAAAGACAGAATTATTTTAGCTCTTGATGTAGACGATTTTGCAGAAGCAGAAAAATTAGTTGCCGAATTAAAAGACTATGTGGGCTTTTTCAAGGTTGGGCTTCAAGTTTATACATCTTGTGGAAGCGAAATTGTAGATATGATTCATAGCTACGGCTCAAAAGTCTTTTTTGACGGTAAATTTCATGATATTCCAAACACTGTTGCAAAAGCTAGCGTTAATCTTGTTAAAAAAGGAGTTGATATTTTTGATGTTCACATAAAAGGTGGCTCAAAAATGCTTACAACAACAGTTAAATACACTCAAGAAGTTGCAAAAAGTTTAGAAATTAACCGTCCTACAATTTTGGGCGTAACGCTATTATCAAGTTTCGGTCAAAGAACATTGAACCAAGAATTAAATGTTGATATGAATATAGATGATTATGTTGCGTCTTTAGCAAAAATCGCACTAGATGCTAAGCTAGATGGTGTTGTTGCTTCAGCTTCCGAGGTTCAATTAATTAGAAAAATTTGTGGTGAAGATTTCATTATTGTTTGCCCTGCAGTTCGTCCTACTTGGTCTGTTGTTGATGACCAAGTTCGTGTGGTTACTCCAGCAGATGCTATTAAAGCTGGTGTTGACTATATGGTTGTTGGAAGACCAGTTACAAAGGCAGACGATAAAATTGCAGCAATTCAGCTTATAATTGATGAAATTGAAGATGCATTAGCAGAAAAAGAAGTTGGTTAGGAGTTTGTTATGGTTAAGTATTTCGGAGTTTTAAAAGAATTAAAAGAGGGCGAAACAAGAGTTTCTTTAACTCCTGACACAATTGGAATGCTTGCAAAAGAAGAAACAGGTGTTTTGGTTGAAGAAAACGCAGGTCTTTTAGCTGGTTTTAAAAATGAAGAATATGTAGCAGCTGGTGCTAAAATTGTTTCTGCAGAAGAATTATGGGAAAAAGCTCACTACATAATTAAAGTAAAAGAACCACAACCAAGTGAGTATAAATATTTCAAGCCAGAACAAGTTATTTTTTCATATTTGCATTTAAATGTTGAAAAAGCTCTAACAGATGAATTATTGAAGAAAAAAGTTTGTGCAATAGCATCTGAAGCTGTTCAAGAAGATAATGGAGAGCATCCAATTTTGCGTCCTATGAGTGAAGTTGCAGGAAGATTTGCAATTCAAGCAGGTGCTAAATTTTTAGAAAAAACAAACAACGGCTTAGGAGTTTTATTAGGTGGTGTTCCTGGTGTTGAACCTGCTAAAGTTGTTATTATAGGTGCTGGCGTTGTTGGAGTTAATGCTGCAAAAATTGCAATTGGTGTCGGTGCAGATGTTTCTGTTTTAGATATTAATTCTAAAAGGCTTGCAAACCTTGATTTGATTTTTGGTGGGCAAGTTAAAACATTCTATTCTAACCCACTAACTATTTTAGAAGAAGCTAAAAAAGCA
>JAZSMU010000123.1:0-9094 GCA_045536045.1 Candidatus Gastranaerophilales bacterium | reverse complement strand
GAAACTACAATAATTGGAGATGATGTTCTTGTGTATCAAGGAGTTACTCTTGGTGGAACAGGAAAAGACACAGGCAAAAGACACCCAACTATTGAAAATGGCGTTACTGTTGGTGCTGGTGCTAAGGTTTTAGGTAATATTACCATAGGCGAAGGTTCAAATGTTGGAGCTGGTTCTGTCGTTGTTGAAGATGTGCCATCTCATTCAACAGTTGTCGGCATTCCAGGCAGAGTTGTTCAACAAAGAGTATTTGTTCAAGGGCAATTGCAACACAATAGAATACCAGACCCAATTAAGTGTGAATTAAATCGTCTTAAATATGAAATTCAAGATGTTAAAGAAAAAATGGGTATAAAAGAAGAATAATGCGAGCTTGATTTATCAAGCGAGCCATTTATTTAGTAAGGTCTTTCGCCATACCTAAAGAATTTAACAGCATTAATAAACTTATAATTAGATTGAATAAGATAAATTTGTTTTAATGCCCACTTGCTAGCTTCAATGTTTGCATCTTCTTCAATAAAGCCAGCTTTTTGAGCATCATCTAAACCTCTATTTATAATTTTATACATTTTAACTGCAGTTCTATTATCTAAAAGATGACAAGGTCTTTCAAAATAAGCAAAAAGGTCGCCAACATTTTGGTCTAAAATTTTGTATAATTTTTTCAAAATTAGCTTTTGATTTGCCATTTCATGTTCAACAAACTTTAGCATTTGCTTTTTTGTTCCGTGCCTTAAAACATACTTTTCAACAAGAGCAAGTTTTTCATTATCAGCTTCAGCTAGCTTTCTTTCCCTTTCTTCTTGTGCTTCGTCAAATCTTATAATTTCTTGAGCAATAACTCTTTCAATATAATCATCAACTTCATTTACAGGAATTTCAAGCCCATTTGCAAGCATAATTTTGTCCCCTTTTTTAGTAAAAGAATTTTTAAAAGGACGATATTTAATTAGTGGTCTATTTTTCATTAAGTGAGAAAAGTCTGCTCTAGTTAATTTTAGACTTGGAATTTGAGGAGTTATTTCTTCTTTCTTTTCAACATTTTTCTTTTCGGCTTCAATTTTTTGAATTGCCCGTGCTTTTGTGGTTAAATTAACAGCTTCAACTTTTAATTTATCACTCATAATTTATCCTCTTTTGTGCCATAAATCTGGATGAAGAAGTGCCAAAAATGGTATTAATTCAAGTCTACCAACTAACATATTAAAAATAAAAATAAGTTTTGTTATTGGGCTGAGTGATGAAAAATTGCCAGTTAAGCCGATAATTTCGCCAAAACCACACCCTGTGTTACTTAGAGTTGCGATAGAGCCAGATAAGGCTACAAGTGTGTTTTTTTCAATAAATGCAGTTGAAATAGTTGATAAACCAAAAATTACAAAATAGAACAAAATAAAGCCTACAAGCTGAATTTTAACATCTTCTGGAGTTGACCTGCCCTCAAGCTTAATTGGATAAATTGCAGTAGGATGAATAATTTTTGAAATTTCATTTTTCAAATATTTGTAAATAAACACAACTCTTATAATTTTTAAGCCGCCACTGGTTGAACCTGCGCAAGCACCTGTAAACATTAGAGCAAAAAGAATAATTTTTGCATCAAATGGGAACAACTCAAAGTTTACCGAAGCAAATGCTGTTGTTGTTATTATGCTTATTGTTTGGAAAAAGCCGTGCAATAGAGCATTAAGTGGTTTGTAGTTTGCTTGGAAAATTAATATAGATGAAATAATAAGCCCAGCTATTAAAATTATTCCCAAGTATGCTTTAAATTCTTCGCTTTTTAATACTGATGCGAATTTCTTTTGAATAAAAAATTTATATTGCAAAAGGAAATTTACACCTGTTATAAACATAAAGCACATAACAATTAATGTAATTTTATTTGAAGCAAAAATTGCAATTGTGCTATCTATATAAGGGAAACCACCCAAAGACAGAGTTGAAAATGCTGTGCAGATTGAATAAAAGACATCTAATTTTCCTAAAAATACAAGGAATAAAATTTCTGCAATTGTTAATATTAAATAAACACTCCAAAGCCAAGTTGCACTAGAGCGAATTCTTGGAGTAATTTTTTCTTCAATAGGGACAGGTGCTTCTCCAAAAAACATTTGCCTGCCTGCAACGGAAAATTGAGGAAGAACTGCAATAAATAAAACAATAATTCCCATGCCTCCTAGCCATTGGGACATAGAACGATAGAAGAATAATGTTTTGGGCAGGCTTGCAAAATCTGAAATAACAGATGAGCCTGTGGTTGTAATTCCTGATATAGCTTCAAAAATTGCGTTTATAATTGAAAAATTGAAGAATAAATATGGAATTGCACAAATAAGACCAAAAATTAGCCAAGCAAAAAATACAATTGCAAGAGCTTCTTTTTTGTTTGTTGAGTTTAATTCTTTTTCTTCAACTTTTTTAGCAGTTAAAGTAAAACCTAGAATTTCTGAAATTATAAATGCAGAAACAAAAGGCAAAATTGCAGAATTTTCTTTAAAAATTATTGCCACAATAACTGGCAAAAGTAAGAAAATACCTGCATATTTTAAAACTATACCTATTGCGTTTAAAAGAATATTAATTCTCATTTTGCAAAATAATCCTTAATTATGTCAGAATCTTCAGCTTTGGCAAAAATTATAAGCTTGTCTTGAGCTCTAACCAATGTTTGCCCTTTTGGGATGATAACTTTTGTTCCTCTTTGGATAATTGAAACAACAGCTTTTGCAGGAATTTTTAGCTCCATTATTGTTGTGTCTTGCCAAGTGTCTGGAGTTTGTATTTCAATAATTTCTCCTTGACCTCTTTCAACGGTTGCCAAAATATCAATTTCAGGTTCAATAATTCTATTGTTAATTTCGTCAACTGCTGTTTGTCTGGCACTTATTGCAATATCTATTCCAACGCGTTCAAAAAGTTTTGTTGTTGCTTGTTGAGCAACTCTTGTAATTACTTTTTTAATGCCTAATTGCTTAGCTAGAAGCGAGCATAATAGATTTTTTTCATCATTATTTGTAACGCTAACTAATGCGTCGCTTTCTCCAATTTCCTCTTCTGCTAAAAGCTCAATATTTGTGCCATCTGCATTTAAAATAAGAGTTTTTGAAAGATTTTCAGACAAAAATTCTGAACGCTTTGTGTCGCTTTCAATAATTTTTGTTTTAATATTTGTTTTTTCTAAGCTTTTTGCAAGCTCAAAACCAACAGTTCCACCACCAATTATGGTAACAGATTTGATGTCATTTTTTTCTGTTGTAAAGTTGTTTGCACAAATATCAAGTCCTTCAGGAGTGCCCATAAAAATCGCTTTGTCGTCTTCTAAAAATTCGGTATCTCCTTTTGGTATAAAAAGCTCATCATTTCTAACAATTCCAACAACAAGAGCTTCTTCAGGGAATGCACATTCCAAAATTTTCTTGTTTTTTAGCTTAGAATCAGCTTTAATTCTATATTCAAAAAGTTTTGCTCTTCCGTGTGCAAAGTTTTCAACATCAATAGCCTCAGGAACAGTAACTATTCTGAATATTTCTTGAGTTAAGAGTTTTTCAGGCCAAATTATGTGGTCAATTGATAATACTTCGCCACTTTTATTTTCTTCCCTAATTAGCCTTAAAGAATTTTGGCATTCTTTTTTAGAAACAAAACAAACTGTTTTTGCTTCTGACATTTGTTTTACCAAAAGGCAGGCGACAATGTTTGCTTCATCTAGCTGAGTGCAAGCAATAAAAGCATCACAAGATTTGATATTTACTTCTTTTAAAACATTAATATTGGAGCAATCTCCCAAAACTGAATTAATATCAAGTTTTTCAAACTTTTCCAATGCACTTGCCGATGGGTCAATAACCGTAATATCGTGGTCTTCAAAAAATTCTGTGGCAATTAATGAGCCAACTTCATTTGCACCATAAATAATAATCTTCATAATTCATTTTATAAACCAAAAGCTTGCGCTAGGCAAGCTTTTAATAAAATATCGTTAATTAAGTCTATATGATATTTAGTATGGCATTATTTGTTTGTCTGCCATAGATAAAACAGTCATATATTCTTCTGCATTTTTATGTGCGTCATTTTGTAGTTTAGAGCTTAAGCCCATGCTTGCAAGTAAATAGCCAACAACTGTTGCTAGAGAAGCATTTTGCTTAATTGAATTTGCTAGTTTTGGATGTTTTTCAACAAATTTAGCAGATTTTGCTTGAACTTTTTTGTTTAAATTTTCAAGTTTTGAATTGTTTAACCATTCGCCAATATTTTTTGTGTATTTTCCAATTGTTTCGCCAATTTGTGGAAATTTTCCATTAAGTGCTTTTGCACCTTTTTTAATTCCAGCAAATGCACCAATTAAAACACCAATGTCAAGAGCAAATCTGCCAATTGATTTAGCAACTGGATGTTTTTCAACTTTGCCTTTTTGTGCTTTCTTTTCGTCAGCCTTTTTGTAAATTTTGTTCATTCCACTTAAAATTGCTGCACCACCTGCAAAGTAGCCTGCACTTGCTGCTGCAGCACCTAGCTTTTTAGCAATTTTGCCTGGAGTTTTTGCACCTGCAATTGCAATTAATGCACCAATTGTTGCTGCTGGTAATATTTTTAAGGCTTTTGCAGTTTTTGAATTTTTGGCATCTTCTTGTGCCATATCAATTGCAACTTGTGCAATAATTTCTTCTCTAGCTTGATTAGCTGTGCTTGCAACAACTTCAAATGGGCTTTGGTAGCTAACCACTGTCTGAGTGTAGTATTTGCCTTTGTTTGCGATATTTGCTTGATTATTAACTTGCATAAAACCTTCTTCCTATTCACACAAATTCTACTACTATAAAACAACTGAAGCAAAAAATTTGCCTGTTTTTAACAATAATGTTAAAATATCTTAAAAAATAGGCAGGAGCAAAGATGACAACAAAAAATTATATCAAGTTTATTGATGTTACAAATAGAGATGGTGTTCAAACATCTAGGTTAGGCTTGGCAAAATTACAAAAAACAATTATAAATTTAATGCTAAATGACTTGGGTGTTTATATTTCTGAATTTGGTTTCCCAACAACAGGACACGAAGTTAATTATTTAAATGGAAATTTACAATTAGCTTCTATGGGTGCTTTTGACAAAACAAAATTATCTGGTTGGGTTAGAGCAGTTAAATCTGATGTTCAAAAAGCAATTCAAAATGTTCCAAAATTATCATATTTAAATATGTCTCAATCTACATCAGACCAAATGATTAATGGGAAATATTTAGGCAAAAAAAATAAAGACGAAATTTTAGCTCAAACTCTAGAAGCTATTAACGAAGCATTAAAATTAAATGTTAAAGAAATTGGTGTTAATGCAGAAGACGCTTCAAGAAGTGATATTGAATATTTAATTAAATATGCTAAAACTTGCAAAGAATATGGTGCAACAAGGTTTAGATACTGTGATACTTTAGGTTTTGATGACCCTAAAACTGCTTACGATAGAATTTATAGAATTGCCTCTGAAACCGGAATGGAAATTGAAACACACTTCCATAATGACTTAGGAATGGCTGTTGCATGTTCTGTTATGGGTGCAAGAGCAGCAATTGATGCTGGAGTTGGTGCATATATTAATACAGCTGTAAATGGCATGGGAGAAAGAGCTGGAAATGCAGATTTAGTTTCTTGTATTTTGGCAATTACAAAATCTTCTGGCTTTAAAGAAAAATACGAAATTGACCCAAATATTGACTTGTCTAAGGCTTGGAAACTTGCAAAATACACAAGCTATGCATTCGGTGTTGAAATTCCTGTAAATCAGCCTGCAGTTGGTTCAAATGCTTTTGCACACGAATCTGGTATTCACGCTGACGGTGCTTTAAAAGATAGAAGAAATTATGAACTTT
Source organism: Candidatus Gastranaerophilales bacterium (assembly GCA_045536045.1). Lineage (GTDB taxonomy): Bacteria > Cyanobacteriota > Vampirovibrionia > Gastranaerophilales > Gastranaerophilaceae > RGIG1918. The sequence continues at coordinate 3,219 of JAZSMU010000123.1, read as the reverse complement.
ATGATTTTGAAGAACTAGGCAGAGGCGAACCTGAAATTATTGAAACAGGCAGAATGATAACTGTTGGCGAATATGGCGGAATTAAAGGTTTCAGAAATGTTTATGACAAACTTGAATTAGAATTTAAGGATGAAGAAGAAGCTAGAAACATTCTTGAGCTTGCACGTTATGCAAATGTTCACACTCAACACCCTCTAACTTCTGCTGAGCTTAAATTTATATATTATTACCCACATATTGCAGCGAAAATTATGACAGTTGAGCCATACTTTAATCCTCAAGGTGCAATTAAAGAAAGACTTGATATCTTGCAAAATGTTAATATTTCTAATATTTTATAGTTATGGAAAATGTTAGAAAAAAAGTTTATATAGAAACTCTTGGCTGCCAAATGAATAAGTCAGATTCTGAAAGAATTTTGGCAATATTAGAGCATTTTGGATATGACGAAGTTGATGAACCTAAAGAGGCTGATTTTTTAATTGTTAACACTTGTTCAATTAGAGAATTAAGCGAAGAAAAAGCATATTCAAGGCTTGGCGTTTGGGGTAAGTGGAAAAATGGTGGCAAAAAACACTTAAAAATTGCAATTTGTGGTTGTCTTCCTCAACACACAAAAGAAGATTTGCTAAAACGTTTTCCATACTTAGACCTCGTTTTTGGAACTCAAAATATTTATGAACTTCCAGAGTTGCTAAATGAAGACGGAAGAGTTTGCGCAATTAGAAATTACCATGTTGAAGAAAAAGATTATGGTTACAAACGTAAAAAAGCAGTTAATGCTTGGCTTCCAATTATTGAAGGTTGTAATAATTTCTGCTCATACTGTATTGTTCCATTCACGAGAGGAAGAGAAAAATCTAGAGATTTTGACACAATAATTAAAGAAGCTAAAGAAATTGTGGCACAAGGGTTTAAAGAAATTACCCTATTAGGGCAAAATGTTGATAGCTATGGAAAAGATTTAGAAGGCGATTATTCTCTTGCAAAATTATTAGCCGAAATTGATAAAATTGAAGGCGAATTTAGAATCCGTTTTGTAACATCATACCCAACAGATATTACAGATGAGCTTATTGAAACCGTTGCAAATGCTAAAAAAATTGCTCCATTTTTCCATATTCCAATGCAATCTGGAAACACTGAAATTTTAAAGAAAATGAACAGACGCTACACAAGAGAGCAATATGGTGCAATTGTTAAAAAAATTAGAGAAAAAATACCAAACGCAATTGTTACTTCAGATTTTATTGTTGGTTTTCCATCTGAAACTTTTGAACAGTTTGAAGAAACCTTATCTGCAATTGATGAATTTGGCATAAATTATTCTAATTTGGCAATATATTCGCCACGTCCTCACACAAAAGCCTCTAAAATGGTTGATGATTTTATTGATAAAGATGAATGCGAAAAACGTTTTCAAATGTTGAACGATAAGGTTAAAGAAACATCATTAAAAAACCACAAGGCTTGTGTTGGTCAAATAATGAATGTTTTAATTGATTCAGCCAAAGGAGATACTTGGCAAGCCAGAACAAAATGCAACAAAATTGTTTATTTTAAAGATGAAACTGCCACAATTGGCGATTTTAGAGATGTCAAAATAACTTCAGCAGACACATGGCATCTTAAGGGCGAAGTTTTTTCATAAGAAATAAAATAAAATTAAAATTCTTCCTCTTCTTCTACTTCATCAACAGTGATGTTTTCTTTAATTTCAACACCCATATCAGTTAAAATTTTTCTTGCTTTTGGTGCATAAACTGTGTCTTGGAAATTTTCTAAAATTGTTTGATAAGAATCAATTGCTTCAGTTTGCATTTCTCTTAACTTAAATAAATTTCCAAGTTTAAAATAAATAGGTGCAAGGCTAGGACTTGGAGAAGTGTCCATTTGAATATCAGCCATTATTTTTGCATTAATTAAATCTTCGCTATCTTTTGGAGAATACAATTCTCTTGTGTAGTATTTTTTAGTTAAATTGATAACAGTAGTGTCTAACTCTTTAAGTTGCTTTTCGCTTGCTCCACCTTTGCCTTTTGTGCCTCTTGCAGCATCAGCTGGCATAGTTAAATTAGCACTCCAGAAGAGAATACCAACAAACGCAATAAATATAATAACTAAGTTTTTCACCCTGCCTCTTAAAATAATCCTTGTCTATATGATTATTCTAACCTAAGCATGCCCCTTGTGCCTCAACCTATAGGTTGATATTTTATTTATTTTTCTTAAATTCTTCGGGTGCGTCTTCTCTATCAGGATTCCAACGTTCAAGCCCCATTTGCTTACGCACTAAGCCAATTCCAACATGGACTCTCCATTCGTCAAGACGAAGTTGCGAAGAAATAATTTTGTGGCAACCAATTGGAGGAGTAGGCAATAATGGTTCGTAAAGATTTTTAATTGCCATAAGTTGGTCTGGAGTTAGGGCTAATTTTCTTTTTGGATATTGAATTTTTGGAAGCATTAATTTTTGGCGAATTAAATTAATGCCAAAAAATGCTTTCTTCGGTTCAATATCTAATGCTTTAGCAATAACTTCATGTGCATCTGGGTTTGGCAGAGGCAACATTTTTTTATAAAGCTCTTCAATTTTTTCAACTTGTTCTCTAGATAATAATGGTGCTTTTGCTTTTGGAGGCTGTCTTTTTTTGAAATTATTTCCACCAAAGCGACCTCTAGAACCACCACCGTTATTTTGTGGTCGGCTGTGGTTGTTACCATAACTATTTCTTTTATTTGGGTCAAATTTTCTATATGAAGATGGTGCTGCACCAACGCCTGCTGAGTAGCTTCTTTGATATTCAGGTTGAGCTCCTGCGCTTGTGCTTATTGTAGCTCTTTCTGGGTATAAACACTCAGGACAAATCATCCTTTTAGGGTTTTTTGTTTCAAATTCTTTGCCGCACTTTGTGCATTTATTGGTGTACATTTCTTCTCTATCCCCTCAAAATGGGTATTATCAATAATAACTAGCAATACAAAATTTAAAAATAATAATAAATCAAACTTGTACAATACTAATTTTATACTTAAAAATAAATAAGGGCAAGTATTTTTTAGATTATTAATTCATATTATGTAAATAATTCAAATTTTAGCTTTGTAAACAATTCTTTACTAATTTGAATTTATGTTAATTTTCGGTCATAATTTCAGAGAAATATATTTACAATATTTTGTGTTTCAAATATATTTGTAAATATAATCGTATTTTAT
>JAZSMU010000060.1:0-5773 GCA_045536045.1 Candidatus Gastranaerophilales bacterium | reverse complement strand
AATCTTTAAGTTTTTTTTCTTCAGAAATCTTTGGAATGTCAGCTCTTTCGCATTGTTTGAAATTTTCTAGAGCAATTTTTTGCATTTTTTCAAGTTTAATCGTATTTTTTTTAACTGCACAATAATCACTCAAAACTGGCTGAATTGTCTTAACTCCAACTTGAACAGCGTTTGCAACTGCTTCTGATAGTGCATTTTTTAAAATTGAAAAGCACAGGCAAATATTAAAGTCTAATTCTCTTTCAGATTTATATTTTTTAATAATTTCAAATTTGCCAATTTTTTTGTTAATTTCTGTTGTTTTTGCCAAAAACACAGTTTTTTCAGCATTAATAAATTTAACAATTTCACCAACTTTACATCTCATAACAAAAAGATGTTTTAAAATTTCTTCATTATTAACCTCTAATGAGTTTTCTTTTTCTATGTAATTTTCTATTAAAAAATGTGGCATATTCAAAATATAGCATAAAAAAACGACTTCAATAAATGAAGTCGTTCAAAACTTGTTAATTCAAAAACTATTTTACAAGTTCTTTGAATTTTTTACCAGCTGAGAATGCTGGAACAGTTTTAGCAGCAATTTTAATTTCTTTACCAGTTTGTGGGTTGCGACCTACACGAGCAGCTCTTTTTCTAGCTTCAAATGTGCCGAATCCAACTAAAGTAACTTTTTTGCCTTTAGCAACAGTTTTTTGAACTGTTTCTAAAACAGCTGCAATTACTTCTGCTGATTGTTTTTGAGAAACTTTTGCTTTTTCAGCAACTGCTTTTACTAATTCTTCTTTGTTCATCGATGAACTCCTTTAACTTGTACGCCTCTATTATACCATTTTTTAGGAATTTGCAAGCTTTTTTTATTTAAAAAGCAACAATACCAAGTGTTACAAGGATAGAGGATGCCCTAAAGCTTTGTTAGAGAAGCATCTTTGACTCTGGCAAAATTTACATTATTGTAATAATGATTTAATATTTCGTAATCTTTTAGCCCCCTATTTGCTAGGTTATTAGCACCATATTGGCTCATGCCAACTCCATGCCCAAATTTTCTTTTTCCCCAATCATATCCATCAACCGATTTTAAATATGGTAAATCTTTTGCCCAAACGGCTCCAGAGCCTTTTGTGTGCCCTCCTGATGAGGCATGATAATATGCAGTTATAATTTTGTTACCATAGGTCATAACTATGCCTCTTGTGGCTTGTACGGCAAAATTTGTCTTTGCTGTTTCAAAGTTTGCACCTTTATATGCTTGGTCCATAGGACCATCAAGCAAATTGTAGCCTCTTTTGATGCGTTTATTCATATTTGCAATTGCCCAACTTCTTGCTGCAATTGCTTGTGCTTTGTGAGCTTCAACATTCCACCTAGATGGCATTTCGGATGGCACAACTCCTTGTAGATAATCTTCTAATGGAAGTTCATTTATAACAATAAGCCTGCCGCCTGAATTTTTAATTATTAAATTACCTCTATACCACCTTTTTTTAGCGTAAACAAAACCACCATTTGTAACATTCTTTATTTCAATGCAATTTCTGCCTAAATTTCTTCTTTTTCCATTAATAACTATCCCAATTGAGCTTCCCATTGGGTATATTTTATAGGCTTTTTTTGGTTTTGTTGTTTCAAGAATTGCATGTGTATTTTTATCTAAAATTACTCCTTGCAAATTTGTTCCAACCATTGCTTCAAAAACACCGTCATAAAGCCCTATTTTTATTGCATTTGCAGGTAAACTACTCAAAAATAATATAGATAATATTAAAATAATTTTTTTCATAATAAAATTATATCTTTATTTTTTCTTGATGACTTTTGAAATAATATTAAATATTAAAAGTGCTGCTACAAGGGTGCATGCACCAAGAAAATATTTTCCAAATGAGCCAACAATGGCAATTGCTATCATTGCACACGTAAGAGCTGTTAGAGCTAACATAAGAAGTGTTTTTTCTTGTGTGAAGCCATAGTGCAATAAGTGATGATGAATATGCTCTGCGTCAGCCTTGAATGGGCTAGAGCCTTTCAAAATTCTTCTAATACTTGAAATTGCAACATCTAAAATTGGAATTGCGAGAATTAGAATTGGTAAATACATATATGTTGTTTTTGTATTAACAATGCCTGTTATAGATAGTGTTGCAAGCATAAAGCCAGCATATAATGCACCAGAATCACCCATAAATATTTTTGCAGGATGGTAGTTGAATATTAAAAATCCAAGCATTGCACCCATTAAAATAAAGGCTACAAGAGCTGTAATTGGAGATGCCGGAGAAACTGTTAATGAAATTACTCCAATTGCTGCACAAGCAATTGTTGTAATTGTTCCTGCAAGCCCGTCTATGCCATCTATAAAGTTTAGTGCATTTGTTATTCCAACTATCCATAAAATGCTAATTGGATAAGTTAGCCACCAAGGCAAGATAATGTTTTCGCCAAATGGATTATATAATACATCAATGTTTACTCCTAAGAGAATTACCATGATGGCAATTAAAACTTGAATTAAAAGTTTAAATTTTGCATTCAAATTGAATAAATCATCAATTAAGCCCATCATAAACATTAAGCTTCCACCAACAATAATTCCAGATAATCCTAAGCCTTTTGGATAGTAGCTTAATAAAATTAAAACCAAAAATGTTGTCATAACACTAAGCCAAATTCCAATTCCACCTAGTCTTGGAATTGCTCCTGTATGAATTTTTCTCTCATCTGGAATATCAACAATATTGTGTTTTTCGCTGTAATATATAACGATTGGAATTATAAAAATGCTTAACAAAAATGCTATAACAATTCCTATAATGTGTGCTTCTGTAAGTTTTAACATAATTTATCCTCTAGGGTAATTTTAGCACGAAAAAAATATCAACGATATTTTTCCCAAAATTTTAAAATCACATGGTTTGCCATCAAATATCCAGCAACAGCAGGAACTGTTGAAATTGAAGCTGGTGAATATTTTGTTATTTCAATTTCTCTAGATTTTGTTTGAATTTTTTCCGTGTTTTTTACTTTTTCAATGTTGTGTGGCTTTTCTTCTGAATACACAACGGGTAAATTTTTTTCTATACCTAAATTTTTTAAATTTTTAATCAAATTTTTTGCAAAATTACAGTTGGTTTTAATTTCAGAAATGTCAGCAGTTTTTAGTTTGCTAGCGTCAATTCTATTCCCTGCTCCAATTGAAGTTATAATTGGAATTTCTTGTTTTTTTGCATATTCAATAAGCTCAAGCTTAGATTTTACTGTGTCTATTGCGTCAATTATAAAATCAGGTTTTGGAGTTAAAATTTCATCTAAAAGCGAATTTTCAAGAAATTCATTATAAATTTTCAAATTAATGTTTGGATTAATTATTTTGAGTCTTTTCTCCCATTCTTTTGTCTTAAATTCGCCAATATTTTCGCTTGTTGCAATGATTTGCCTATTAATATTTGTTTCAGATATTTTATCAAAATCTAAAATAGTGAAATTTTCAATTCCAACTCTTGCTAATGCCTCTAAAGCAAAGCCACCAACACCTCCAAGCCCAATTATCGCAACATTTTTTTTGGATAATTTTTCTTGAAAATCTTTGCCCCAATATAGTTCATTTCTTTGAAAATAATTCATAAATTTATTATATTTTAAAAAGCTTTTTGGTCAAAATTAACCTGATTTTAAATTATTGATAATTTCTTTTTTATCCATTTCATATTTAATTTCTTCAAAATCAGCTATGTTATTATTTTCTAAAAATTCAATGGCGTCTAGCCTTGCAAGCTCAAGAATTTCGCCATCTTTTGTTATGTCTGCAACTCTAAATTCTGGAAGCCCAGACTGTCTTGTTCCTAAAAATTCTCCAGGACCTCTCAATTCTAAGTCTTTTTGTGCAATATAAAAGCCATCGTTAGATTTAACCAACGCATTTAATCTTTCTTTTGTCGTCTTGGAGTTTGATGTTGTTGTTAGCATGCAATAAGATTGTGCACTTCCTCTGCCTATTCTCCCTCTTAATTGGTGTAGTTGAGATAGGCCAAATCTTTCAGAATTTTCTATCATCATAACTGTTGCATTTGGAACATCTACGCCAACCTCAATTACCGTTGTTGAAACTAAAATGTCATATTTTTTATTTTTAAAATCTTTTGTAACTTTTTCTTTTTCTTCATTTTTAAGTTTGCCGTGTAATAAGCCTAATTTATAATTTTTAAATACTCCAGCTTGAAGCTTTTTCCACTCTTCTGTTGCACATTTTGCGCTTATTGTTTCGCTTTCTTCAATTAGAGGAAGAACAATGTAGGCTTGGTGTCCGTTTTCTATTTCATTTTTAATAAGCTCATAAGCCTCATTTATTTTAGATGGCGTGATAATACTTGTTATGATTGGTTTTCTTCCTTTTGGAAGCTCTGTTATTGTTGTTACATCAAGGTCGCCATGAAGAGTTAGGGATAGCGTTCTTGGAATTGGCGTTGCTGTCATAGAAAGCATTTGGCAATCTTTCCCTTTGCTTAATAATTTTCCTCTTTGTTTAACTCCAAATCTGTGTTGTTCATCTATTACAACTATTCCCAAGTTATTAAATTCAACATTATCTTGAATTAATGCGTGAGTTCCAATTGCAATATGAGTTTGACCATTTTTAATTCCAATTGCCGATTCTTTTCTTGCTCCAACACCTTGTTTTCCTAAAAATAGCCCAACTGAGATATTTAGAGGCGTTAGCCATTGAATAAAATTATTGTAATGTTGCTCTGCAAGAATTTCCGTTGGAGCCATAATAGCACCTTGCATTCCGTTTTCAACTGCATGAAGCAAGGTAGCACAAGCAACAACTGTTTTTCCTGAGCCAACATCTCCTTGCAAAAGCCTTTGCATTGGACTTTTTGAATTTAAGTCTGCTTCAATTTCTTCTAGTGCTTTTTTTTGACCATTTGTAAGCTCAAAAGGCAAGCTTTTTATGAATTTTTCAACAAGTCCGTTTTCGTCTTTTCCTAAAATTGGTGTGTTTTTTGATTTTTTGTTTTCAATTTTAATTGAATTTAGCCAAAGTTGAAGCAAGAAAAATTCTTCATAAATAAGCCTATATCTTGATTTTTGAATTGTGTCTTCAGAAGTTGGAAAATGAAGTTCATAAAGTGCGTCTTTGAGTCCTTTTAGGTCGTGTTTTTTAAGAATTTCGTCTGGTAAAAAATCTTTAATTTTTTCGCTGTAATTTTCAAATGCGATTTTAATTGCTCTTTTTAAAACTTTTGCACTTAAACCCTCTGTTAGAGCATAAACGGGAATTATATTTTCTTTTGTTTTTTTAAATTCGCTTCTATCAAAATCTTCAGATAAAATTTCAATTTCTGCCTTATCTAAAGTTAATTTTCTAGTGTATGTATTAAGTTTTACAGTGCCACTAGCAACAACTGTTGCGTCTGTTGGATACATTGCCTTATATCTATTTAGCATTCCCCTGCTTGCATTTTTGTAGAAATATCCAATTTCAATATCTTTAATGTCATCTGATAAAACTACAGTTAGTAAGCTTAAATTGTTTTTTAGGTTTCTAATGTGTGAATTTTTAATATATCCAACAATTGAAACAGTTTCCCCAATTCTTAAATCTGAAATTTTTGTTGTTTGCTTGTAGTTTATGTATTTTCTTGGCAAATATCTAAAAAGGTCATCAACATTTCTTATGCCAATTTTATTTAAAAGTTGTCCTGTTTTATCTCCAACCCCTTTAACTAAGTCTATTTCAATATTTTCTGGTCTTTTTTTGTCTTTTAATAAT
>JAZSMU010000006.1:0-71639 GCA_045536045.1 Candidatus Gastranaerophilales bacterium | reverse complement strand
TCTGTTGATGTTGTAGTATCTTTTTCTAATGTTTTTCTCAAAAATTCAAAGTGAGTAAACAAAGATTCCATTTCGCTTGGAGCAATACCTAAAGCTTTTAATAATGTAGTTGCTAGGATTTTTCTGTTTTTGTCAATTTTAACGTAAATTAAGTCGTTAGAATCTGTTTCAATTTTTAACCATGCTCCACGGTTTGGAATTAATGTTGCGTTGTATAAACGTTTTCCTGTTGGAGATACTTCTTTTTTGTAGTAAATACCAGGAGAACGAACGATTTGAGAAACGATAACACGTTCTGCACCGTTTACAATGAAAGTACCTTTGTCAGTCATTGTAGGGATGTCGCCGATGTAAACTTCTTGTTCTTTAATTTCACCAGAATCACGATTAACAAGACGCATCATAACATGTAGTTGTTTTGCATAAGTTGCGTCATGGATTCTAGCTTCTTCAATTGAATATTTTGGGCTATCAAAAGTATACTGTGGAAGAAAATGTAGTTCTAATCTTCCAGTGTAATCTTTAATAGGCGAAAATGAGAGTAACTCCTCTTTTAACCCTTCTTTTAAAAACCATTCAAAAGACTTTTTCTGAACTTCAATTAAATCAGGCAAGTCGTCCAATCTGGTTGCGGGAATACCCATTGGAGTAACTCTTGGTGCATATTCTTGTGTTGCCATTCAAATACCTCTAATATAATGTAAATAGTGCTTTTCTCTAATATTTTATAGTCGTAGTCATGCTAGTTTGACTTTTACAATCATATCTAATCAAGATTCATAGTCAAGCAGAATTATTGAATTTTTATATTTTTTTATAATTCTTTAAAATTAACTCTTAAAAAATTATTTATATAATAAATTCATACCATTAAATATTGCTTTAACATTGGCAGTTGCAGTGTTATTATCAACTGCTCTTGCAATAATAGGCTCTTCGTCATTTGCTTGAAGATGAATAACACTCATGGCTTTAGCTGAAGAACCTAGTAAATGTTCATCTAGTGCAAATTGTTCATAGTGAACAAGTTTTTGTTCAAAGCCAGCCTTTTTCAAAGCGTCTAAACAACATGCCACAGGTCCATTGCCTTCGCCTTTTTTCATGTAGAAATTGTTGTTATACATAAATTTAAGTTCATATAAATTTTCGTTCAATTTTGTAAAATCAATAAAGTCAAATTTACCTTTAACATCAAGAACATGATTTATATATATGCCGATTAATTTTTCAACATTAACTTCGCCAATAATTTCTGCTAATTCTTTTGCAAAAGGTGCAATTCTAATAGCTTCTTTAAGTGTAATTGGATAACCTTCAGCTTTGATAATTTCAAAAATGGCAGTTTTGCCAGATTGAGAAGTAAATGCAATTTTATCGCTATCATTTCTGCCAATTAAAGTTGGGTTAATAGGGCGATATGCACCCATTTCCATATCTTTGGTTTTAAGTGCTCCGTCTTGATGTATTCCACTTCTATGAGCCAAAGAATCTGGACCAATTAAAGGTGCTTTTTCGGCTATTTCAACTCCAGACATTTGTGCAATTTCAATTGCAAGCTCATAAATTTTAGATAAATTTAAAGGAACATCAACATCTGAATTATGAAGAGCAATTGCAACTTCGTATAGGTTTGTGTTTCCAGCTCTTTCGCCTAAGCCGTTTAAAGAGCATTCAAGTTGTTCTGCTCCTCTAAAATAGCTTTCAACAGTAGTTGCAGTAGCCATACCCAAGTCATTATGGTTGTGAACAGCAACAGTAACATAATCTGGAAGAGAAGCTCTAACTTTTTCTACCATATCTAAAAATCGTTGTGGGCGATATCTTTCAACAGTGTTTGGAAGATTAATTGTGGTTGCACCTGCTTCAACAATTTCTTTTAAACTTTCAATTACAAAATCTAAATTTGAAGCACAATCTCCAAAGTGCTCAACAGAGAATTGAACTTCGCCATCTTCTATAATTTCTTTTGCAAATCTAACACCCTCAATTGCAGATTTTCTAACTTCGTCTGGAGATTTTTTCAAAACGTGCTCCATATGAAATGGGCTAAGTGTAATAAAAGTGTGAATTCTTTTTTTAGGAGCAGATTTAATTGCTTCATATGCTCTTTGAATATCAGATTTAACACATCTTGCCAAAGCAGAAATAACAATGTTATCTGGAGCAATTTCTGCTATTTTTTGAACACCTTCAAAATCCATTTCCGAAGCCGCAGGAAAACCAGCTTCAACTGCTTGAACACCTAGCTCTTTTAAAAGATTGAATATATATAATTTTTCTTCAATATTCCAAGGTTTTTTTAAAGATTGATTTCCATCCCTAAGTGTAATGTCATAAAAAAACGGTTTCTGCATAAATTTTTCTCCAAACTTGATAATATTATAATATAAAAATTTTTATTAATAACTGAAATTTGCAAAATAATATTTTTATAATAAAATTTTAGTGTGAAATGATTTCGTATGGCAAAATGCCAGTCAAGCCTAAGATAGAGAGAATTTCACTTGTATTAGAAAAAAGGAGAAAAGAAAATGGCAACAGCAACACTAGTTGAATTACTTGATGCAGGAATGCATTTTGGACACCAAACACAAAAATGGAACCCTAAAATGAAACCTTTTATTTTTGGGGCTAAAAATGGTATCTACATTATTGATTTAAGAAAAACTTCAGATATGTTAGATGCAGCTTACAACATTGTTCGTGAATATGCTTCAAGAGGAAGAAATGTTGTATTTGTTGGAACTAAAAAACAAGCTGGCGACGTTGTAGCTGAAGAAGCTAAAAGAGCTGGTTCATACTACATCAACCGTAGATGGTTAGGTGGTATGCTAACTAACTTTGAAACAATTAGAGGAAGAATAAACAAACTTCGCGAACTTGAAGACTTCATTAATTCAGGTGCAGCAGAAAAACTTCCTAAAAAAGAAATTGCACAATTAAATAGACAAGTTGCAAAATTAACTAAAACTTTAGGTGGTATTAAAGAAATGAAAGGTATGCCAGACATCCTTTTCGTTATTGACCAAAAGAAAGAATTAATTGCTATTAAAGAAGCTAACAAATTAAACATCCCTGTTATTTGCTTAGCTGATACAAACGCAGACCCAGATGACATTGACTTCCTAATTCCAGGAAACGACGATGCTATCCGTTCAATTAAATTAGTTGCTTCTAAATTAGCTGACGCTATTATTGAAGGCAAAAGTCTAAGACAAAACAAAGCAACTGAAGGCAAAGTTGAAAGCATCAAAGCTGAAGATGCTAATGCAGCTGAAGAAAAAGCAGAATAAGTTATAAAGGAGAATAAAAGATGGAAATAAAAGCATCAATGGTTAAAGAACTCCGTGATTTAACAGGCGCTGGCATGATGGATGCAAAAAAAGCTCTTGTTGAAGCTGAAGGAGATATGGCTAAAGCTCAAGAAATTTTAAGACAAAAAGGTATAGCTTCAGCCGATAAAAAAATGGGCAGAATTGCTGCAGAAGGCTTAGTTGGCTCAGTTGTTGAAGGCAAAAAAGGCGCAATGGTTGAAGTTAACTGCGAAACAGACTTCGTTGCTAAAAACGAAAACTTCAAAGAATTAGTTAACAATGTCGCTAAAGTTATTCTTGAAAAAGACCCAGCAGATGTTGAAGCTCTACTTCAAGAATCAATTGACAACACAACTGTTGAAGAATACATCAAAGAAGCAATTGCTAAAATTGGCGAAAAAATCACTATCAGAAGATTTGTTCGCTACGACAACGGCAACTGTGCTGCAACATACATTCACAACGGTAAAATTGGCGTTCTTTTAGAAGTTAAATGCTTAGATGAAGCTTGCGATGGTTCATTAGCAAAAGATATTTGCTTACATATTGCTTCTTGTGCTCCTGAATTTGTTTCAAGAGAAGAAATCCCAGCTTCAGTTATTGAAGAAGAAAAAAGAATTGAAATGGGTAAAGAAGATTTGGCTAAAAAACCAGAAGAAATCAGAGCAAAAATCGTTGAAGGCAGAGTTAATAAACTTATGGCTCAAAGATGTTTGTTAGAACAAGGCTTTGTTAAAAACCCAGACCAAACAATTTCAGATATCATTGCTGGAAAAGCTGAAATCGTTAAATTTGACAGATATGAACTTGGCGAAGGTCTTGAAAAAAGAAATGACAACTTTGCTGATGAAGTTATGAGCCAAATTAAAGGTTAATTTAATAAGCAATATAAACTAAAAACTCCAAGAAAATTCTTGGAGTTTTTTTTATTTGTTAAATCAATATTATTATTTTTGAGCCCCCTCAGTTTCAACTAAAGCTTCTCTAATATCTGGCAAAATATATTTAAATATATCAACCAAATGTGGGTCAAGCTGAGTTCCTTTAATTTCTTCAAGCTCAGCCAAAGCCTCTTCAAGAGAAGACGCTGGTTTATATGGTCTATTTGATAAAATGCCATCAAAAGCATCTGCAATTGCAATAATTCTTGAGCCAACAGGAATTTCATCTCCTTTAACTCCATATGGATAGCCAGTTCCATCATACCACTCATGGTGATACTTAATTATTTCAATAACTTCGGATAATTGTTTGATGTCTTCTAAGATTTTAATGCTATGGAAAACGTGCTTTCTAATTTGTTCTTCTTCATCTTGGGTTAATTCATCAACTTTATTTAAAATATCTTCGGCAACACTAATCATTCCAATATCGTGCAAAAGACCAGCAAGCTCAATTCTTCCAGCCTCTGCGTTAGATAGCCCAATATATTGAGCAAGTTTTGATGAATAATACGCAACACGTCTGCTTCTTCCAGATGTGTAAGAATCTTTAGCGTCTAGCGCTTCTGTAATTGCTTTAATTGTTCCACCAAATAATTCTTTTAAATCGTAAACCAAATTTTCATTATCAACTTTTAATTGATAATATTCTCTACAAGTTTGCGCAACATGCACCAATTCTTCTGGGCTATATGGCTTTTTAATGTATCTGTATATTTTAGCATCATTTATAGCTTCAATAAGAATTTTTGAATCGCTATACGCAGTAACCAAAACTTTAACGGCATTTGGAGCATATTCTGCAGTTCTTTTAAGAAATTCAACGCCATCCATATTTGGCATTTTGTGGTCAGAAAAAATTAAGGCATATTTATCTGGACCTTTTAAAATTTCAAGTGCAGTAAGTGGGTCATCACATTGGGTAATGTCATATTCCCTTCTTAGGGTTCTGTACATAAACTCTAAGTTATTGCGTTCATCATCAACTAATAATACTTTATACTTCATTTTCTTTTCCTTTGTTTTGGCTTATTGGAAGAACAATTCTGAATTTTGTTCCTACATTTAATTTGCTTGAAACTTCTGCATAACCGTTGTGTGAAGAAATTACTTTATATGCAATAGACATTCCAAGCCCTGTTCCTTGACCAACAGGTTTTGTCGTCCAGAATGGGTCAAATACTTTTTTAATGTCTTCTTCTTTAATACCAACACCTGTGTCTTCAATTTCAATTGAAATAGTTTCTTTATCTGGATTTACATAAGAAGAAATTGTAATAGTGCCTTTTTCTTTGATTGCATAAATTGCATTATCTAATATATTCATAAACACTTGGTTTAGCTGTCTGCCATAAGCTTCAATTTTTGGAAGGTCATCTGGGTAATTTTTAACAATTTCAACTTTATGTTTAAACTTATTATAAAGAATATTTAAAGTTGTATCAATTTCTTTTGGAATATCAAATTCTGTAAGAGTTGTTTCGTCAAGTCTAGAGAAGTTTTTAAGGTCTGCAATAATATTTTTTGCCCTGTCTGCACCATCTCTACAGCTAACAATTAAGTCTTTAATATCTGTTCTTAAAAATTCAATATCAATTTCTTCTTTATATTCTTCAATTTCTTTGAAATCAATTTCAGAAACTTTTGACTTAAGTTGTTCATATTTATCAAAAAGGTCAAAAATATCATTTACATAGTTTTCAAAATGGACCATGTTGCCATAGATAAAGTTAATTGGGTTATTAATTTCATGTGCAATACCTGCAACCAATTCACCCAAAGAACGCATTTTTTCAGCATGAACCATAATACTTTGAGTTTCTTTAAGTTCCTTATTGGCAGCCTCAAGTGCTTCAGTTCTTTCAACAACCTTTGATTCTAAGTCGTTATACAAAGTGTCTAATTCAGAAGCCATTTTGTTGTATGAATCAACAATTTGATTAAGCTCTAAAAATTGAGTTTTCTTAACACGATATTCAAAGTCGCCTTCACCAAATTTTTGAATACCTGTTGTTAATTTATCTAATGGTTCTTGAATAAGTTTTCCTAAATACATACTAGACGCAAATGAAAGCATTGCGAATAATACAAAAGAAAGATACATAGAAAGCATAAGGGAATCAATTTCTTCCGTGCTTCCTTCATCTTTTGCAAAGCCTAGATATAATGTTTGACTAGTCCCAACAGGAACATTTGCTTCATTTATATCAGACTTATCAACTTGAAAGTCAAGTATTAGAGGCAAAATTTCCTCTTTTGATAATCCTAATTTAATAATATTTTCATCTAAAGACCAAACCACTTTTCCAAGTTTGGTGTCTAAAATATAGGCATAACGCAATAATTTCTTTTTTTGCAAAGAAGAAGTCAAGTTATTAAAATTAGATTTTTTCAAATAGGAAGCCTGCAAAACGGTTGCCATACTTGTATTATAAAATTCAATATTCTTCTTGTCGTCTTCAGAAACAACTTTTGCATAATTAAAGAACAAGCAATAAGTTGTAATTAATACTAAAAACAAAACCACAAGTGTGGATATTGTAAAGAACATTGTTAATCGTTTTTCATTTTTCCATTTTTGAAAATTAAATTTCACTTTTAATTTCTCCTGAATCAAGGCTGGAAGCTTGAGAATCTAAAAACATTGAAGTTAGCTGTGGAGCTTCTTCTGTTGGTGCTGTAGAAGAAAAGATACTATCAATTGCGTAAGCTTCTTTAATATCTTGTCTTGTAAATGCAACACCACCTCTGTCTGCCCTTGCTCTAACAGATTTATTATCTAAAATTCTGCCAATTAGAAATCCTATGTAGCCAAGCGTAACTGCAGGCAAAATAGAACTTTTAATCATAAATATAATTAGATTAACATCCAAAACTAAACCACTTACAATTAGATTGTTTGCAACTGCGATTCCAAAAGAAGTTAAAATCGCACATGAAGCAAACAATTTTGCTAATTTTTTTCTGTAAGGTGATTTATCAATCATTCAAACTATTCTCCAATTCCATAATTTTTCTGAAAGAGTATTGAACAATTGCAACTTTGTCAGAACTTTTAATATCAGTGAATCTTGCGCAAACAACAAAACCATTAATGTCGTTTGCTTGATATGAACGCATTGGCTGAATTTTACATTCAATTTCTTTATTATTATCTAAAACAAAAGAGAAGTCATAGTCTTTGCCTATAACAAGATTTTTTTCTGAAATAAATTTGATACCACCAGCTGAAATATCAACAGTTTTAATGTTTAAATTTTCATCTAATAACTTAGCATTTGTTCCAAATTCAATTCTAGAATATTCTCTTCTTTGAACTTTTGCAAAATCTGTTGGTATTGCAAGTTTAATAACATTACCACTTACAGAGATAATTTTTGCCCTAAAGTAAACTAAACCTTCATCAGTTGAGCCAAAAACTTCAGTTTCTTCACCCTCTTTATAAGAAGAAATCTCAGCTTCGCTTAAAAAATTTAGCTTAGCTTCTAGCACATTGTTTTCAACAGATAAAACATCTAAAGTGGTAGAATGTTCAATTGTTGTAGGTATTATTCTGTAATCTTTTCCGTCTTTTATGATTGCTTCCATATTCACCTTTTAGCTCATAGGTTGTGCAACTTTAACTGTTCCAACAGACCTAGCCTTAACATTATTTGTAACTTCATTATACGACATTATTGTAATTAATGGATACTTTCTTTCAATTAATCGTTTAAAAATCATTCTAATAGGCGAAGTACACAAGATTACAGGTTGACATCCTGTTTCTTGAATAGCACGTTCTAATTCATTATTTAATGAATTCATAAGCTCGTAACTAAATGTTGGGTCAAGAGTAACACTTTCGCCATCTGGTGCAATACCTTGAGCAATTTGTTGTTCAACATCTTGAGATAATGTTATAACTAATAATTCGCCAGTGTCTGAAATATTTTGATTTACAATGTTGCGTGCAAGAGCCAAACGACATTGTTCGGTCAAGTAATTTGTGTTCCTGTTTACTTTAATTTGAACACTCATTGTTTCTAAAATAGTTTTAAGGTCGCGAACTGAAACTCTTTCTCTTAAAAGATTTTGAATAACCATTTGAACCTCAGCAGTTGTAAGCTCTTTCATAAGGTCATTAACATAATCTTCTGAAACAACTTTTTTTAGATTTTCAATAAGTTGTGCAATATCATTTCTTGATAAAATATCGTGTGCGTTTTTCTTAATAATTTCTGTTAAGTGAGTAGAAATCATAGCAGATGGAGAAACAACAGTGTAGCCAACCATTTCTGCATACTCTTTGTCTTTTTCTTCAATCCAAAGGGCAGGAAGATGGAAAGCAGGCTCAAAAGTTTTAATACCTGTAATATTTGGATTATCTTCGCCACCAGCAGAATTCATAGCCAAAAATCTCTCTGGATA
Organism: Candidatus Gastranaerophilales bacterium; assembly: GCA_045536045.1. GTDB lineage: Bacteria > Cyanobacteriota > Vampirovibrionia > Gastranaerophilales > Gastranaerophilaceae > RGIG1918. The sequence continues at coordinate 62,974 of JAZSMU010000006.1, read as the reverse complement.
AACTTCGCCAGTTTCTAATGGAACACCTTTTAATTTAAATTGATAATTATTAGGTGCTAATTGAAGATTATCACGAACTCTAATTGATGGAAGAACAATACCCAAATCTAGTGCTGTTTGACGGCGAATTTGACCAATTCTATCTAGCAAATCCCCACCTTTTTCAACATCTAAAAGGCTAACTAATCTGTAGCCAATTTCAATTTCAAGAGTTTCAATATTAAGAAGCTCAAGAACACTTTCTCTTGTAGCTTTTTTGCGTTTTTTGGCAACTGCCTGAGTTTTTTCTTCTTCAATTTTCTTTTCTTCTTGAATTTCAACTTCTTTTTTATCAGCTTTTCTTTTAAACCAACCATAGGCAACGAGTGCCAAAGAAACACAAGTAAACGGCAAAGTTGGCATACCAGGAACTAAGCCCATAGCAAAAATTAAACCACCAACCAAGAACATAACTTTTGGGTCTGAAAACATTTCAAGACCGATGTCTTGAGATAGGGAATTGTCAGAACCTGAGCTTCTTGAAATAATTAAACCTGTTGCAGTTGAGATAATTAAGGCTGGAATTTGAGAAACAAGACCATCTCCAACAGTAAGAATTGTATATGTTGAAATCGCATCTTGTGGGCTCATTTTAAGTTGTGCAATACCAATAATCAACCCACCAGCAATATTTATGGCAGTAATAATAAGCCCTGCCATAGCATCACCCTTAACAAACTTAGAAGCACCATCCATAGTTCCATAGAAATCAGCTTCTCTTTCAAGCTTCTTTCTTCTAGCTTTTGCTTCTTTTTCATCAATCAAGCCAGCATTTAAATCTGCATCAATAGAAAGTTGTTTACCAGGCATTGAATCTAATGTAAAACGCGCACTAACTTCTGCAACTCTGCCTGCAACATCTGTAATTACCATAAAGTTGATGATTACGAGAATGATAAAAACTATACATCCAACAATATAGTTTCCACCAACAACAAATGAGCCAAATGAGTTGATAACTTCCCCAGCATCAGCATAGAGCAAAATAAGCCTTGTTGAAGTAACATTTAAGCCCAATCTAAATAGGGTTGTAACAAGAATAATGGTTGGGAATGAGGAATATTCAAGAGGCTCTTTTGTATATAAACAAACTAAAAGAACCAAAACCGAAAGAGCAATATTAATCGTTAATAAAAGGTCTAAAAATTGGGCTGGGATTGGAATAATCATCATAAGAACAACGACAACCAAACCGATTGCCAAAATTATGTCATTATTCTTCAAGATTTCTGCAAGTTTTTGCATTTACCTCTATGTAATCCCCATTATTTTTGTCTGTTTTTGAAAACGAAACTTAATACCTCTGCAACTGCGACATATAGCTCTGGTGGTATTATACCATCAATTGGAACTAATTTGTACAGGCTTCGTGCTAAAGGTCTATTTTCCACTATTGGAATATTGTTTGCTTTCGCTATCTCTCTTATCTTAAAAGCAATAAAATCAACACCTTTCGCCACAACCATAGGAACAGGTGTTTCTTGTTGGTCGTATTTTAGGGCAACTGCGTAATGTGTCGGATTTGTTACAACAACATCTGCTTGCTTAACTCCACCCATCATTCTTTGCTGAGCAAACTTCATTTGAATAGAACGGATTTTCCCTTTAATAACAGGGTCCCCTTCCATATTTTTCCACTCATCTTTAACTTCTTGTTTAGTCATTTTAATAGACTTTTCATACTGATAAGTTTGAAATTTTTTGTCTAAAATTCCAATCAAAAGCATGATTATACAAACAGAAACAAGGATTTCCATTGTAACAGAACCAAGAACAGATAAAGAAGTGTTTAAATCTATTCCCAAAAGAGATAAAAGCTCATCTTTTCTTTTAATAATTACATTAAAACCAACAACACCAACTACAATAAGCTTAACAATAGATTTAACAAATTCTACAAGCGTTCTTGGAGAAAAAATATTGATTTTTTGCCAAAGGGCTTTAAGTGCGTTTGCTGGATTTAATTTATCAAATTTTGGTTTCAAAACTTCTTTCGCAAAAAGATTTCCAACTTCAATTTTCCTTGTTGCAATAGCAGCAAGGGCAATAAAAAAGAAGAATGGAGCTAAAATTTTAGCACTCACAACCAAAGGTGGAATAAAAACTTGCAAATAATCATCAACAGGCAGACTTTGTGGGTTTAAATTAGCAAAAGTATCATGAAAATAGGCTTTGAGTGTTTCAATAATGTCTATTGTCATAACATATAAAACGCCAACACCAATTGCAAGAGTAATTGAAGCCACAAAATCTTGGCTTTTAGATACATTCCCCTTGTCTCTCTCTTTGCTTCGCCTCCTCGGTGTCGCCTGTTCTGTTTTTTCGTTTGCCAATTCTTAACTCATCTTTGCTAGTTAATATTATACATCTTTTTTGTCAGAAATTCCCAAAACTTGCTCTAGTTGAACTTTTAATTGTCCCAAATCTTCAGATTTTTTCAAAACTCCACCAACTGCAATTGAAACATCACCTGTTTCTTCAGAAACAACAATACAAGAGCAATTCAAGTTTTCAGTAACACCAATTGCTGCTCTGTGGCGTGTTCCGTATCTCCAGCTAAGTTTAGGGTCTTCTGTTAGAGGAAGAAGCACCCCTGCTGATAAAATTTTATCTTCATAAATAATAACAGCACCGTCATGAAGTGGTGTGTTTGGATGGAAAATTGTTAATAATAATTCTTGAGAAACATTTGCATTAACTTTAACACCAACATCAGAAATGTTTGTTATTGCATCATTTTGAATAACAATTAAGCCACCAATTTTAAATTTTGATAGATATTTAATAGTGTCAATTAATTCTTTTAAAACAACTTCTTTTTTAGATTCAATATGTTTTTCATTTTTTGACAAGAAAAGTCTTTTAAATAAATCGCCTTGTCCAATGTAGTCTAAAAATTTTCTCAATTCAGGTTGGAAAATAACAATTAAACCAAGCGTAACAACACTTAAAACCACTCTTAAAAACCAACCAAAAACTTGAAGATTAATTTTAATAAAAATTTCTGAAACTAGCCAAACAACAATTAGAACAATAATTCCACGAACAAGATTTTCAGAGTTTGTTCCTTTGATAAATTTTTTATAAACATAGAAAAATGCAATAAAAATGACAATTAATTGCATTGAAACCAAAGCAATATCAAGCCCTGAAAATGTCATATTTGAGAAAATATTTTTAACTAATTTATCCATTTTGCCTGTTTACTACCTAACATCATTTTCAATGAGTTGCTCAAGTGTTTGTCTTTCTACTATAATAGCAGATTTTCCACGATTTACAAGCACCATTGCAGGTTTTAAATTGCGATTATAATTACTTGCCATTGAATAGTTATAAGCACCCGTATTATAAACGCATAAAATGTCCTCACTTTGAGGATTTGGAAGCATAATATCTTTAATTAAAATATCCCCAGATTCGCAATATTTTCCAGAAATTGTAACTTTTTCTTCTTTTGCATTTTCTTTTGCATTTGCAATTTCTGCAATATATTGAGCATTATACATTGCAGGGCGTGGATTATCTGCCATACCGCCATCAATTGCGAAATATTTTGTTGCATTTGGAACTTGCTTAGAAGAGCCTAGAGAATACAGTGTAGCTCCTGCAGTGCAAACAATTGAACGACCAGGCTCAATATATAAGGTTGGTAATTCAACCCCATATTCTTTAGCATATTTTTCAATTGAAGAAATAATAACTTCAGCAATTTCATAAACACTAGGTGGATTATCTTCTTTAGTGTATGTAACACCCAAACCACCACCCATATTAATTTCAGATAATTTTAAATTATATTTTTTATTTATTCTTGCAATTTCTGAAATTAAAATTTTAGCCTCATCTTCATAAACTTTAGTTTCAAAAATTTGTGAGCCAATATGTGCATGAAGCCCAACAAGCACAATATTTTCATATTTTAAAATTTCTTCAACTGCAGAATCAATTTGAGATAAATTGAAGCCAAATTTTGAGTCAAGTTGCCCTGTTTGAATATATTCGTGCGTGTGGCATTCAATTCCAGGCGTAATTCTTAGTAAAACCTTTTGGGTTTTATTATATTTTTTTAATTCATCAGACAAAATTTTAATTTCATAAAAATTATCAACACTAAAATGCCCAACGCCTAATTTAACAGCAAGCTCAATTTCTTCTTTTGTTTTGTTGTTGCCATTAAAAGTAACCTTGTCCATATCGCAACCAGATTTATAAATCGTGTAAATTTCGCCCATTGAAACAGCATCAAAACCAAAATCTTCTGAAGTCAAAATTTCTGCAATTTTAATATTTAAAAGAGCTTTTGAAGCATATGTAGGTTTAAATTTTTCATATTTAAAAGCAGATTTATATTCTTTTGCAATTTGTCTTAAAGTTTCTTCGCACATAACATATAATGGTGTGCCATATTCTTTAGCCAATTGAACTAAATCACATCCACCGATTTCTAAGTTGTTATTATTATTTCTTTTTAATGTCAAAGGTTTAAGATTTTGATTAACTGTCTGCATAACTTATATACTCCGACTTGTTTATGTTGTATAATAAGTCTAGCACAAATGAGGTGATTTATGTTGAAAGATTTTTTTACAACTAAAAATATTGTCTTCCTACTCATGGCAGGAATTGTTATTTTTTTCCTAGTTAAAGCGTCAGATATAGCACTAATGCTGTTTGCCTCTTTTGTTATATCTTGTGTCTTAATTCCTGTTATAGATAAAATGAGCAAAAAAATACCAAGAGCACTTGCAACAACAATTATGCTTCTTGCAATTTTCTTAGGAACAATTTTAGTATTTATTCCACTTGCAGTTTTTGCTCTTAAACAATTTTATTTAATGTTTAATAATCTTCCTGAATATATTGAAAATATTAAGAATTTCCTCAGCTTTAACATTTGGGGATTCTCTCCAGCAAGCTTAATTCATCCTGATATGATATCAGATTTTGTAAATAAAACATCTAGTGTTCTTTTAGAAAAAACTTTAGAATTTACAAAAATTTTGGCAACTTCAACAACAAGCTTAATTGCCATAACACTTATAACATTCTACATTTGCACAGATTGGGAAAATCTTGAAAAACAATTTATTAAATTCTTCCCTAAAGACTTAAAGGATAAAGCAAAAGAAATTTTATCAACAATTATGACAAAAGTTGGTGGCTATGTTTTTGCCCAACTTATAACTATGGTGTTTGTTGGTGTTGTTACAGCATTAGGACTGGCACTTGTTGGGCACCCACACGCATTAACCTTAGGCTTTATAACTTTTGCTTGCGATATTATTCCTGCAATTGGTCCAGCGATTGCAATTGGCTTAACATTAGCAACTGCAGCCTCAGGCGGAATTGGCTACATTATTTTAGTTTTGCTTGTTTGTATGATAGCCCAAGTTGTTCAAAACCAAGCAGTTCGCCCATTTGTTTTAGGTAAATTTATGAATATGCACCCATTAATGATAATCTTATCTCTTTTAATTGGTGCAAAATTCTTAGGGCTTTGGGGTGTAATTTTAGCACCAGCAATTGCAAGTGTATTCATTGTATTAATTGATGAGTTATACATAAAAACCATCAACAAAGAGGAAAAATAGTTTGGAAAAGTTTTTATACGAAAGCAAAATAAAAAAAGACCCAAAATTGAATGCAATTTTTGCTTTTCCAGCTATTGAAAACTTTGCAATGAGCTCAATTGGCTATCTTTCAATTTTTAAAACATTAGATGAAATGGAAGATGTTTTTGCTGAAAGATATTATTCAAATTCCAAAAGCACAATTACTCCAATTCAAAAAGTTGATATTATTGGTTTTTCATTTTCTTTTGAAATGGATATTTTTCAGATAATGAAAATGCTTGAAAAATTAAAAATTCCACTCCTTGCAAAAGATAGAAGCGAAGAGCATCCAATAATTTTTGTTGGTGGTCCTGTTTCAACTTCAAACCCAATTCCTTTTGAAGAATTTTTTGATTTCTTTAATGTTGGAGATTCAAATATTCCAGAAGTTGTTAGAAAAATAGTTGAAAACAAAGAAAAAACAAAAAAAGAAAAACTAGAAGCAATTAAAGATATTAAAGGAATTTGGGTCCCTCAATTTGGAAAAGAAAAAACAATTGAAAGGCATATTGAAGAGATTAAAGAACCAACTGCAACACCAATTTTGTCTGATAAAAGTTATTTTTCAAACACTTACATTATTGAGGTTGAGAGAGGTTGCCCAAAAATGTGTAAATTCTGCCTTGCAAGCTGGCACAATTTACCTTTTAGAGAGGGAAATTTAGAAAAACTTAAAGAAAAAATTGAATTTGCACTAAAACACACTAATAAAATTGCACTTTTAGGAGCTTATGTTGCAGGTCATAAAGATTTTGATGACATTATGGCATTTATTAGAGAAAAAAATAAAATAAGCCCAATTGAAATTTCAATCTCTTCTTTAAGGGCAGATTTAGTTACCAAAGAAACAATTGAAACTCTTGTAGAATGCAAGGCAAAAAGTGCAACTATTGCAATTGAAGCTGGAAGCGAAAAATTAAGAAAAGCGATTAATAAAGATTTAACAAATGAAGAAATTGAGGCAACATTTGAATGTGCAACAAAATATGGGCTTAAGGGATTAAAAGTTTATATGATGGTTGGGCTTCCCAATGAAGATGAAAATGACATCAAAGAGATAATTGAGCTACTTAAAAAGCTAAAGAAAAAACACAAAACTCTAGATTTATCAGTTAGCCTTAATACCCTAATTCCAAAGCCTCACACGCCATATGAATTAATTAAAAGAGAAAACAAAAAAAGCTTAGAGAAAAAAATTAATTACATTAAAAAACATCTGCATATTTTAGGAATTAAACTAAATCCAATAAGCGTTGAATGGGATGGAGTTCAGTCTTTAATTTCAAGATACCCAAAAAGCCTTGCAGAATACTTAATTTGCGTTCATAAAGAGGGTGCAAAATTGGGTGCTTTTAAATCTTGTTGGAAAAATTTTGCTAAAAAATATAATTTAAAGAAATATGATGAAGCAATTGAATTTCCTTTTGAAGATGAATTAGATGATAATAGCAAACTTCCTTGGGATTTTATTAAAATCAATAATTTAAAAGAAAATTAATATATACTTTTTTTGATTTTTATAATAAAATATAAACAGATGGGGGAGTTTAAGTGAAAAATCTATTAAAATTATTCACACTTTTTGGAATTTACTTAGTATCAACACTTCAAAGCTATGGAGCTGTTAGCTTGCCAACTTTGAATGTTGGTTTTAAAAGTGCAACAAGCACTCAAGAATTTTCTCAAGGCGTGCAAATTTTAATTCTTTTAACAATTCTTACGCTTGCACCAAGTATTTTAATCATGACAACTGCGTTTATTAGAATTGTCATAGTTTTTGCTCTAACACGCCAAGCCTTAGGAACTCAAAACTTACCTCCAAACCAAGTCATTATTGGGCTTTCTTTAATTTTGGCATTTTTTGTTATGAGTCCAACATTTACTAAAATAAACGACACTGCATATCAACCATATATGAAAGGTCAAATAACTCAAGAGGCAGCCTTGAATAAATCTATGGAGCCACTTAGAGATTTTATGTTTAAACAAACACAAGAAAATGAGCTTGCACTGTTTGTTAAAATTTCAAAAATACCAAAACCAAAAGAAATTAAAGATGTTCCAACTTATGTTTTAATTCCTGCATTTGTTTTAAGCGAATTGAAAACAGCATTTAAAATCGGCTTCATTATTTATCTTCCATTTTTGGTTATTGATATTGTAATAGCAAGTATTTTGGTTTCAATGGGTATGATTTTCTTACCACCAACCACTATTGCTATGCCATTTAAACTTATTATGTTTGTTTTGGTAGATGGCTGGTATCTGATTACAAAATCGCTAATTGAAGGCTTTATAACTTAGGGTGTATTATGGATGAAGCAGCTTTTTTAAATGTATTTCAAAAATTTTTAATATTAGTGCTTGAAATGTGTGCTCCAGTTTTAATTACAACAATTGTTGTTGGGCTTATAATTAGCATCATTCAATCTGTTACACAAATTCAAGAGCAAACTCTTACATTTGTTCCAAAGATATTTGCTGGAATTTTAATTTTAATTATCACTATGCCTTGGATGTTAGATGTATTCACATCAACAGTTGAAGAATTATTCAACTATATTCCAACATTTATTGGCATTCGCTAATTATAAAATTTCTTTAATTGCAAAAGGAATAAAGTTGATTAAATTTGAAGCTAAAACACCATATTGTGTGTAGCTTTTTGCTGCAATATCACCAGATAATCCATGAAGATAAACACCTAATGTGCAAGCGTCTTCAAGCTTTAACCCTTGAGCACAAAGACCAGCAATGATACCTGTTAAAACATCTCCTGTGCCAGCTTTTGCAAGAGCTGAGTTTCCTGTTGTATTAACAAAAACTTCGCCATTTGGAACACTTATAACTGAATTATGTCCTTTTAAAATAACAATGCAGTCAAATTTTTTGCTAGCTCTCCAAGCCCATTTAACTCTGTCTGATTGAATTTCTTCAACATCAACATCTAAAAGTCTTGATAATTCTCTTGGATGAGGAGTTATAACAGAATTTAGTGGAACAACCGGCTTTTTACATCTTGAAAGAATATTGATAGCGTCTGCGTCAATAATTACTGGTGTTTGAGAATTTATATATTTATTAATAAAATCTATAACAAAATTTTCAACAGGAGCACTAACACCCAAGCCACAACCAATTGAAAAAACATCTGGATTTGAAACAAGTTGAATATATTTAATTGCATCTTTAGGGATTCCACCTTGATTACTTTCGCCTAAATCTAAAAAAGTTACATCAGGTGTTTTTGAGGCAACAATTGGAATTGTGTTTGTATTTGTTGCCAAAATAACCTTTCCAGCCCCAACTTTTAAAGCACTAATTGAGCTTAAATATGAAGCCCCTGGATATTGGTTTGAACCAGCAATATTTAATACATTGCCAAAAGTTCCCTTATTGGAATTAATATCCCTTGTAGGCAATAATGATTTTGCCAACATTTTTGTAATTTGCGTAATTCTAAATTGTTCCATATCTAAACCCTCTTATGAAATGATTATTTCATAAAAAAGATTTTTGGGCTAGATTTATTTTTTACGCTTTGCGATTAAAAAATGAACCTTTTGTTGGAAGTGTTGGTTTATTAGATTTTTGCCTTAAAACTTTATCATAATAAACAATTTCTTCAAATAGTTCTGGCTCTTTTGTATCTAGTCCTTTTGAAACAAAAGCTTGTCTTAGTGCATTCATTGGATTAAAACCTTTGCCATCTTCTAGGGCTTTTATATACGCAGAATCAAAATTTTCGCCAATTCTTGTTTCGTAATATTTTTTTACAATTGAGCCTTCGTCTATATCTTCATTAAAGCCCCAACCAAATAAATCAAAGAATGTTCTCATCTGATTGTTTGCAAGAGAAACTTCTGCTTGTTTTGCGTCTTTAAATTCATTTGGAGTTGTTATAGGTTCTTGTGTTTTAAATTGGTTTTGAAGCTGTGTTTTTTGGTCTTCAATAACTTGTGCAGGAATTACAGCACCACCTTGCAATATTTTACCTTTTGCCAAATTTTCTAAAGGAGCATTATCGTGAGTTGTTGCCGTTAAAATAAATTCATTTGGTTTTAATTTCTTATGGTTGGTTAAAGCATTATAAGAACCCCAAGTTCCGTCTGCATTTTTATATCGTGTAGTATAAATTTGAAGCCTATTTTTCAATGGGTCAATAGCTTCACCTTTGCTATCAAATGCAGAAAACTTAGGTCCAAGACCTATTTCTGTTTCATAAATAATATTAGAAAGGTCATAATCATCACCTTTTACTTTTTTTGCTGTTTTTTCAATTAAATCAATAATTCTTGAACCAATATAGTTATCTTTTCCAATAAATTGGCTATTTGCAGTTGGAAGAGTTTTAACAATACCTGCTCTGTCGGTTAAATGTGGTTGAATATAAACCCAAGCAGCATCAATTCTTAAGCCGTCATAGTGTTTTAATTTTTGCTCTATTCTTTTTTCTATCATTTTAAAAGAATATGGATTTTTGCCAGATGCGTCTTCATACATTTTCTCAAAATTGATAGGGTAAGTTTTCCAACCAGGATGTCCAATAAAGCTTGTTGTATCAAAATATTGTTGATTTGCCCAAACTTCATCTGGAGTAAAAGCAATTGGAACATCACCAATAAGTTTAATTCCTCTATCATTTAATTTTGTTTTCGCTTCTTCTAAGCTTTTATGTGCAAAGAATTGCTTAAACAAAGTAAATTTAATGTCTTTGTTATATTTTTTTGTTAGCTCTTCAATTCTTTCTTTGTTATGAGGTAATGAATCTGTTTTGCCTTTTGAATCTGAGAATAAATATTTATCCTCATCAGGCCATGTTTCCCAATCATATGTAGCATTTTTTTGAGCTAATTTTTCAAAAATTATTCTTTTAACAACATTGTCGCCTTCAACTTTTGCAAATTTATTTAATTGTGGAACAAGAACATTCTCCGGCGTAATTCTTTCAAAAGCTTCTAATAAAAGTTTTTCAACTTTTGAAGAATCAAAAGGAGCTAAAATGTTTTTAAAATTAACAACTTCTTTAGCATCTGGCGATTCATTTTTATCTATAAATGTATGTTTAAATTCGCCGGTTGAAATTAATGAACCGTATTCTTCGTGAGTTAAAAGTTCTGGGTTTATTACATGGTCTCCAAGTAAAAATGATGACGAAACATATGGGTTAAATTCATTGCAATTGTCTATATTTGCCTTTTGATAAGACTTTCCAACAGGGTCAACATAATATGCACCTTGAGGTGTGGTTAAAACAGTGTCAATTCCTAGATATATTTTCATCATATCAAAAAATTCAATACTTCTAGGGTCGCCAAAGTTGCCCATGCCTGTAAGATTTTTTTGTGGCAGAGAAACATCTGGAACATAAAGAATGTTTTTGCCATCTGTGCCAAGCTTTTCTCTTGCTCTCTCCATAACATCAGTATAGTCTGCAATTTCTTCAGGTTTTAATGCCCTTTTAAAAGCAAAAGAAGAATTGATACCGTTGATTTTCATAAATGTTTTAACCTCACGAGATTTATATATTTACAAAACATGAAAATATTTTTTTTGCTATTTAAGTTCAGGCTCAATTTGGCGAATTGCCTCATATGTGGTAATTGCAACTGTGTTTGCAAGATTAAGACTTCTAGTTTCCTCCCTCATTGGAAGTCTGAGGTGGCTTTCTCTATCTAAATCCATTATCCAAGAAGGCAAACCTTTTGATTCAGAGCCAAAAACAAGGTAATCGCCAGCTTTAAATTTGGCTTCAAACAAACTCTTTTTGCCTTTTGTTGTTAAATAATAAATGTTTCCACTATCAATAGAATTTAAAAATTCGTTATAATCAACATAGCGAACAATATCAACCTTGTCCCAATAATCAAGCCCAGAGTGCTTAACATACTTGCTTGTCATTGAAAAACCAAGCTTTCCAACAAGAATTAATCTTGCTCCCGTGCAAGCACAAAGACGTGCAATATTTCCTGTATTTTGTGGAATTTCAGGCTCATGAAGAACAATATTTATAAAATTTGTCATTATTTTAAAAACCTTTTAGATTCCAAAATAACAGGAAGTCCACGAAGAACACAGTAGAAAGCTGCAAAATATGCACAAATTAAAGCAGCATTAAAGATGTTTGCTTTAATTGTTGGGTCAATTGGAGCATTTGGATTTCCTGCAATCAACAAAACAAAAGCAACTGCTTTTAAAACGGCATATGTAAATCTGCAGAAATTGCTTGCAACAATAAATTTTGCAATTTTATTTTGCATCATTGTTTTTTCGCCAAATGCAGTGTAGCCTTCAGCTAAAGCTAATGAACGAATTGAATCTACGATAATTCCACGAGAAACAAAAATTATAGGAATTATAACATTTATCCAACCTAAAGATGAAAAAGCAATCCAGTATATATTTTCAACAATTCTGTCGCCCATAATATCTAAAACAGCACCTAGTTTTGAAGTTAGGTTAAATTTTCTTGCAACAAAACCATCAAGCCCATCTCCCCAAATAACTAAAATTGTTAAAATAATTGCTGCCCAATAATTAGCCTCTGTTGGGTAAAATAATAGGGCAATTGCTATAAATCCTAGAAATATTCTTGTTAATGTAATAAAATTAGCCATTTTCTTCAAACTCCTTATTTATAATTTTTGCAACTTCAAAAGTGCATTTTTTGTTAGACAATGTTTCTTTAAAATCCTGCAATTGATTAATTTGAATTTGAGGATTTTCCATAATGTTTTCAACACCTTTTGCAATTTTGTTTGCCTCGCAATCAAACATTAAATATTCAGGCACAATATCTTTTTTGCTGATTATATTTACCAAGCAAGCTTTTTTAATTTGACGAACAAGTAAATAAATTAAATAGAAAAGAATTGGACCTCTGTATGCAATAATCATAGGCGTTTCATAAATTGCAGATTCAAGAGCAACAGTCCCGCTTGCTAAAATTGCACAATCAGCAGCAGACAATAACTGTTGATTTTCTCCTGTAATTGTTTTGTATGGAACACTAAAGGCGCTTTCTTTCAAGTTTGTTGCATGAGAAAAAACAAACTGAACATTATTTAGCTTTTCTTCAAGAATTTTAACTGCCCCAACAAAAACATTAAGCAAATATTTTATTTCAAACATTCTAGAACCAGGAAAAACTGCAATTAGTTTTTTATTTGGGTCTAGATTATGTTTTTCAAAAAATTCTTTTTTATCAACAGGGTCTGGCAAATTGCCAAGCAAAGGATGTCCGACATAAACATTATCAATTTTATACTGAGAATAGAAATCTTCTTCAAATGGGAAAATTGTGAGCACTTTATCTATATTCTTTTTAATTGTGCGAAGTCGCCATTTTCTTGAAGCCCAAACTTGTGGTGGAATAAAATAAAATGTCTTAATTCCACGCTTTTTAAGCTCTTTTGATAATGCCAAATTGAAAGCACCATAATCTACCAAAAGAACCAAATCTGGTTTATATTCATTTTCTAAGTAATCAACAAGTTTTTTACCTAACTTAAAATGGTCAAGAATTATTTTTAAGCTAATTCCAACGGCAGACATTTTCTCAACAGGCGAAAATATTTTAACGCCAGCATTTTTAAGATGTTCGCCCCCAATTCCCTCTATTTGAACATCTGGATTAATCTGAAATAATTCACGTGCAACATTTGCAGCGTGCATATCTCCTGAGTGTTCTCCTGTAACAATAAAAAGTTTCTTTCCCATAGCTTAATTATCAAACAGAAAAGAAAAATAATCAATAAAGTTAAGTTTTGTGATAAGATTTAAGTATGAAATTTTTTGCATTTTTAATTATTTTCATAACGCTCACGCCTTCGGCGTTCGCTATTCATTACGGCAATTACCAAAATGATGCTTGTGGAGTTTTAGACGCGTTTAAAGTTAATTTTCATTTCAAAAGAGATGGAGGTAAATTCCTTGAAATTAAAGAAGAATGTGCTAATCCAACAGAAGAAAGAAGAGCCGAAGAAAGAAAAAAAGACGAAGGCTATAATGAATACGAAACATATAAAAGAATGCTTTACTATGATTCAATTGACCTTTAGAAGAATAAATTCTTAACGGCATTAAAGGTTTCGGTAATAATATCTTGCATATATTTAACTGAACCTAAAATAAAGAAACACATTAAAACAAGCCCACAATAAATTTTAAATGGTAAAGACACCATAAAGACATTCATTTGAGGCATCATTTTTGCCATTAAACCTAAAAGCAAATCTGACACCAAAAGAACTGCAAAAATTGGCATAATTAGGGCAAAAGCAATATGAAAAATTGAAGAAATCATTTGAGCAATATTATTTACAAGGTCTGCAGTTAAAAATGCAGAAGTTCCAATTGGGATAGAATTAAAACTCAAATACAAAGCTTCAAAAAGCCAAATGTGAGCCCCAATTGCAAAGAAAACCAAAATACCCATGTAGTTGTATGTTGTTGAAATAACAGGATTTCTTTCATTTGTAGATGGGTCTAAAATATCTGCCATAGAAATTGCCATTTGAATACTTATTATGTTTCCAGCCATTTTAATTCCGTCAAACACGAGGTTTGCCAAAAAACCTATCAAATATCCCACACCAAACTCAATTATCATAAAAATTGAAAGCTGGGGCACAGTTTTTGGAAGAATAAAGCCAGATTTAGCACTCAATAATGGAAACATTATAAAAGCAACAAAAGCAGCAAATAGTAGCTTTATTTGGTTAGGAACTCTAAATGTAGAAAAAAATGGAGCTGAAGCAAATAAGCCTGTTAATCTAGTTAAAACAAGCATGAAAGCGATAAGATTTCTTGGTTCAAATAATTTAACTAAATCAGGCATTAGGCTTCTCTATTAATTCAATTTCAACTCCGTCTGGGTCTTTAATAAAGGCAATTTTTGTTTTTTTGTTTGGCTCATTGACTCTATTTAAAATAAACGGCTCCCATAGCCAAGTGTAGCCAAATTTTTCCATTTTTTGTGCAAATTCGTCCAAATTTTTAACACCAAAAGCCAAATGCCCAAAACATTCGCCAAGCTCATATTTTTCAGGAGTTTCAAAATTCGCAGTAAGCTCAAGAGCTCTATTTCCAAATTCATCTTCTAAAAAATAAAGTTTGCAATCTTCAAGCTCAGATATTTTAGAAACTTTTAAACCCATAAAATCAACATAAAATTTTAAAGAGGCATCAATATCTTTAACTCTTATCATTGAGTGTAAAAACTTCATTTTCTACTCCTTAACTTCTAAAAATTCAGCAGGAATTTCTTTTGTTGTAATAATTCCCATAGATTTTAATTTTTCAACAGACCTAAAGAGGCTATCCTCTCCTCTTTGAAATCTTCCAATTGTTGTTTTAAATTCAGAATCAACTTGCCCAATTTTCTTTTGGATAGATTGCAAATCTGCACAAAATGCAGAAAATTTTTCAAATAACGATGCTCCAACTTTAACAATTTCCATAACACTTTCTTTTTGCTTTTCTTCAGCTAAAAGAAGTTTAACAAGTCTAAGCGTTGTCATTAAAGAAACATTACCAATTAAAATAATATTGCTTTCGTAAGCAAAATTTACAAGAGCAGCATCTTCATAAATTAATGCAAGAGAATTTTCAATTGGAACATACATAAAGATAAAATCTGGGCAATTTAAACCTTCGCCATTTTGATAATTCTTCTTAGATAAATCTTTAATTGTATTTTTAATATCTGTTTTGAAATTCTTTAAAGAAGCTTCTTTTTCTGCCTGAGTTTCTGCATTTTGATAATCTAAATAGCTTTTAAAATTCATTTTAGAATCTATGACTATGTTTTTGTTTTCTGGAAGATAAACAACAAAGTCTGGGTAAACTCTTTTGTTTTCTCCTGAAGCATCTATTGAATTTGAAGAAAAATGTTTTGTATAATGAACATTTTCTTCTAGTCCACAACAATTTAAAATAACCTCAAGAGCACCCTCTCCAAATGCACCTTTTTTGTTTTGAGATAGTGTTAAGGCATTTGTTAAATTTCTAGTAACTTCATGTGCCTCTTTGGTATTTTCAATAAGTTTAGAAATTTCCCCCTTTAGGCTTGTTGTATCTTTTGCGTTTTCAACATTAAATTTTTCAATTTTTTCTTGATAGTCTTTAAGAGTTAAATTAAGGGGTTTTAGCCTTTCTTCTAATGAAATTTTGTTTTGTTCTGTAAGTTGATTTTGATTATCAATTAAAGCCTGATTTGCAATTGACTTAAATTCAGCTTGAAGAAGTTTTATAATTTCTTCAGAACTTTTTTGAACAGCTTGAGAGCTGTTATTTGCCTCAAAAAGCTTAATGTTTTCAATTCTTAATTCATTCATTTTTTTAGACATTAAAAAATAAGCAATTAAAGCTCCAAAAATAAATGAAATTATTCCAACTAAAATAAAAACTCCGATTCCCATAAGAACATTATATAACAAAAGATAATTTCAAAAAGAATATTTCTCATTTGTAACATTTTTGTTTAATTTGCAAAAAAAATATAGAATATTAAACAAGGAGAACTATAAAATGACAGACACTTTTGACATAAATGGCCTGCTTAGAAAAATTGCAACTAAAAATGTTTCAGATATTCATTTAACTTTAGGCAAAGCACCAGCCCTAAGAATTATGGGCAGTATTGTTAGAGTTAAAATGAATGCATTAACAGAAAAAAATATTGATGACATTATTAAAATAATCGCACCCAAAGATTTTTATCAAAGTTATTCAAATTACAAAAACTACGATTTTACTTATGTTTTAGACGGAGTTTCTAGATACCGTGTAAACTACAGTAAAAATTTTGGCAACCCACAAATTGTTTTAAGAACAATTCCTTTTGAGCCACTTTTAGTTAAAGACTTAGATTTGCCAGAATCTTTAAATGATATTACCCAATTAAATAATGGTATTGTTTTCTTTACAGGTGCAACAGGTAGTGGTAAATCTACTTCAATTGCAGCCCTAATTGAAACAATCAACAGAGAAAAAACAAAACACATTATTACAATTGAAGACCCAATTGAATTTATTTTTAATGATAAATCTTGTATTGTTACCCAAAAAGCATTAGGAAGTGATGTTGAAAGCTATGCTTTAGGTATCAAATATGCCTTAAGACAAGACCCAGATGTTATTGTTGTTGGGGAAATTAGAGATAGGCAAACAATGGAAGCAGCACTTGCAGCTGCAGAAACTGGGCACTTAGTTTTAACAACAATTCACGCAAACTCAGCAATTAATACAATAGATAGGGTAATAAACTTATTTGATGAGCAAATTAGAGGCTTTATGCTTGAAAGGCTTGCAAATAGTTTGAGATATGTTATTTCTCAAAAATTATTACCGATTAAAGAAGGAAAAGGCAGACTCCCTGTTGCAGAAATTTTGTCAGTTACTCCAACAATTAAAGATTACATTGTTAAAAAGAACTATGATGAAATTTATGAGCTTATGAGAAGAGGAGATGTTCATGGAATGTCTACTTTAAATAATGCCATTTATGCACTATACAAAGCAGACAAAATTACAAAAGAAGTTGCTCTTGATTATAGTGATGAAAAAATTGAATTAACACAAATGATGTCTGGCTCATACACAGGGACAGCAGGTGGATTTACCGGAAATTATGTATAGGAATTAAGATGTATAACAATTTAGAGAGTGAAACATTAATTTTAAAAAGATTAGAATCAGCATTAGCAAATGAAGACAACGATTTGTTAAAAATTGCTGCATATAAACTTCATGAAAAATTCCATTCTGGACACAAATTTGAATATATTAAACAACTAAAATCTGTTTATGATTATGTATATGAAAACCCAATGTTTGAAGAACAAACTGCACTTTTATTAACTTCAACCATTGAAGATATTATCAACAAAAAAGATGAACCAAAAAAAGAAGAGGTAACATCTGTTATAGATGAAATTTTTCCATCTTCAAACTCTTTTTCTTCTTATGCAACAGAATACAAACAACATGAAGAAAAAACGGAAGTTCAAAAAGACTTATTTTCAAGCTTTATTCAAGGAAACACAACAAAAGTTGAAGAAACTACACCAACCGTTTATGAAGAAAAACCTGTTACTTATGAAGAAACACCTGTTGTTTATGAAGAAAAACCAGCTCAATATATGACAGAAATGGTTTACGAAAAGCCAAGCCAAGAAATAAACAAAGTTGAAGAGGAAAAAATAATTCTTGAGCAAATTGAAACAAATGAAATTGAAGAAGAATCTAAAGAAGAATACGAAGAAAAAATGGAAGCTATAACTGAATTTATAGAAAAAGTTCAAGAAGAAGTAAAAGCTGATTATTCCAAAAATACAAACAAAAATATTTGCATATTCTTAGGCGAAAAAAATTCAGATATTGATGAAAAATTCATTAGAGATTTTAGAAAAACTCTTAACAGGGATGAAAACTTATCAAAAGAATTAAATGAGCTTTTAGCATTTATTAATATCGTTGAGCAAGATTTAGGACCAATTGAAAAAATTGTTAATCCAATTAAAGAAAAAGCACAAAATTTAACAATTATAACTAATTCAATTAATGGCAAAATTGTTGATGTTTTAAACTCTTGCGAAATATCTGAAAATTTTTATCCATTATCTGGGCTAACTAGAGAATTAGAATGTAGGGAATGTGGCGAAAAATTTGTCAATTACTCAGATAAGCAAATTTTAAGCTGTGTTTGTAATAAATGTGGAAATTATATGCTCCCTAGTATAAAAGAGCCTAAAAATACCAATGTTTTAGATATTAACAATGCAATATACGAGCTTGCTAACTCTGAAATCTGGGTTTTAATTAATCCACCAAAAGAAACAGAAATGGATTTTGTCAATATTTTAAAAACAACATCAGAAATTAAAAATCCTGAAAAAATCTATATTTTAACTCAAGATGAAAACAGAAATAGCTTCTATAAAAAGCTATTTGAAAACACAAATTCAGAAATAAAAGCAGATTTTTCAAACACAGATAGCTTTTTAGCTGAATTTAAGGGAGTGGAAAATTGCAATACACAACAAATGCAATTAATATAAAAAGCTACCCATTAGGAGAAGGAGATAACATTCTTTTAGCCTATTCTAAAACACATGGGCTGATTAAGTGTATTGCAAAAGGTGCTAAAAAAACAAAAAGCAAGCTAGGTGGCCGTTCTCAAGTTTTAATTGCAAACAAACTACAACTTCACAAAGGAAGAAATTTTGACAAAATCACACAAGCTGAATCCATAAATACATTTTCTAAAATTCGTCAAGATTTTGACAAACTAAGCTATTCTTTATATTTAGCAGATGTAATTTCAATTTTTGGCTCAGATTCTGATAATGATAGCGAAGAAATTTATAATATTTTCTATAAAAGTCTTGAAAATATTGCAAATTCCAATGAAAAAAAAGATATTCTTTTGAATGTTATTAAATTTCAAATTTCATTAATTAAGAAAATGGGCTGGGGAATTGATTTTAAAACTTGTGCAAAATGTGGCTCAATAGATTTAGAATACTATTATTATTCTCAAAAAGAAAAAGCAATGTTTTGTCTTGAATGTTCAGAAAATATAAGTGGCAAATTAACAAAATTCCCTAAAAAAATTGCAGACTTTTTAAATGAAATAGCAAATTCAGAAATTGACCAAAAAACGCAATATGATGATGTCATCAACCTTAAAACTGCTGAAGTTTGCTTTGAATTTATGAAAAAATATTTAGAAACTGTGTCTGGAAAAAATCAAAAATTTGAAGATTTTTCTAAATGTGTTTCTTTAAATAAATAAGATACTCGGAGTTTCCAGATTTTGCTCCAATAATTGGAGAATCAATAACACCAACAACTTCAAGCCCTAATGAAGATGAATATTCTTTAATATCTTCAACAATTTTTTGGCGAACTTTTTCATCCCTGACAACGCCACCTTCTTCAATTTCGCTTCTTCCTGCTTCAAATTGTGGCTTAATTAATAAAACAAGCTCAGCTTCATTAGCTAAAAAATTTAAAACATTTTCTAAAACTTTTTTAATTGAAATAAAAGACAAATCCATTGAAAGAAAATTTGGTAATTCTTCTTCAAAATTTTCTTTTGAAATGCCAAAAACATCTTCAAATGAACAATTTTTAGCGTTCACTTTTTCTTTTGAAATAACTTTTTCGTTGTTTTTTAAGCTCCAATCAAGCTGATTATAGCCAACATCAATTGCCCAAACCTTTTTAGCACCCTCTTTTAACATACAATCTGTAAAGCCACCAGTTGAAGCACCAACATCTAGCCCAATTTTGTCTTTAAGAGAAATATTAAAACTATCAATTGCACCTTTTAATTTAAGCCCACCTCTTGAAACATAAGGCATAGACTTTATTTTGACCCTTAGAGGATTTTCTAATTTTTCAAAATCTTCTTCTTTGAATAATTCTCCAGCCTTATCAACAACTTTGTCATTAATTTGAACATTTCCAGCAAGAATATTAGCAGAAGCCTTACTTCTTGTTTCAAAATATCCTAATTCAAACAAAATCAAGTCAAGACGTTTTTTCATTAAACTATGTGTTGCTCCTCTTGAAGTGCAACTCCAACAATTTGAGAAGAAGACAAAGTAACTTTTTTAACAGGTCCTTGTGCAAGAAGCTCAACGACTTTAGTAGTTGGTGCTGAAATTAGCTCTTGAAGTTCTTTGTATTTTTCTTCAGGATTTTCAAAATAAAGAACCAAAGGTGCTGCCCAGCCTTTGCCAAAAACTAAAACAGAAGTTTTAACTTTGAAATTTGGTTGTGGAAATTGATTAGCCATTATTCTCCTTTATATTAAAAAACTCTAATGAATTTTTTGTAGTTTCTTCTTCTATAATTTCTTTTGGTAAATCTTTTAAATTTGCAATTTCGGCTATTACAAATTTTAAATAAGATGGCTCATTTTGCTCCCCTCTAAATGGATGTGGAGTTAGATATGGACAATCTGTTTCAAGCATAATTCTATTCAGTGGAAGCCATTCAACAACTTCTTTTAATGTCTTTGCGTTTTTAAATGTAACAACACCACCTATGCCGAAATAGTAGCCCCTATTATATGCTTCTTTGGCAAGCTCTAATGAACCAGAATAGCAATGCATAACAACTTTTTTAAGTTTATATGAAGCAAGAATATCCATTGTGTCTTTATGAGCTTCTCTATCATGAATTACAACAGGCAAGCCTAAAGCTTCAGCAAGCTCTAAATGAAGCTTAAACACTCTAATTTGCTCTTCTTTGTTTTCTTTTGAATAATGATAATCTAGCCCAATTTCGCCAAGTCCAACAACATTTTTGTCTTCTTTCACGTATTTTGCAATTTCTTTTAGTGTATTTTCGCTAAAGTTTTCAACTTCGGTTGGGTGCACGCCAGGTGTCCAATAAATTGATGGATACCTGTTGCAAATATCAATAATGCGAGAAAAATCACGAGGGTCAGATGATGGAATTATTATATTTCCAACCCCAGCCTCAAAAGACCTTTTAATTATTTCATCTGGATTTTCAAAAAAATCTATATGCGCATGAGAATCTATAATCATAATGCTATATTAGCAAAAATAAAGGATTCTGTCATTAAATTAAGGCATATTCGTTTTCAACAAGTTGAGCTGGATAAGTTGCATGATGAATTTTTGGAATTAAATCAGAGGCCTTCCATTCAAACAATTGGTTTTTGTTGTCGTCTGTGTCATTACATAAGAAAATTGTTCTACCTAATTTATCTTTTTTCATTCCAGAAATTGTAATTTCATGCCAGAAAACATTTCCTTGATATGTATCTCTATAACCAATAATTACATCTTCACCCATAGCTAATGCGTCTTTTAAGTGTTTTTCAATTTTAGAGTTTGAACATCTTCTAGATTGAATTGTTTCGTTATCAGACGCAATTGTCATATATGTTAGAGTAAGTTTTTCTTTGTTTGCAATAATAGATTCCATAAATGTTTTTTCATGTTCTTGAAGCCCCTCTGCAACATCATCAGAGTGTCTTGCGTCATTTAAGGAATTATATGTTCCACGAGAGCCCATATTCATAATTGTTGATTGCATTAAAACATCAATTACAGAACGTTCTCCAGAATCATAGTATTCATTTTGAACATATGCTCTTAAAATTGCATTATTATCTGGTCTTAGCTCAAAATTGTAGCTATCAAAATTAATTTTGTTTGGCTGGAATTTGAAATATTTGAATAATTCCAAAGTTTCTAATGGGTTTTTAGATAGTGCTGAAGATTTAACATTTTGCGAAACAGAAAATTTAGGGCTTGATAATTCATTTGCCCATCTTGCAAATTCTGCAGGCATTTTATTTGCCATATTGTATTCAATGCTTGTTGCAGCACAAGTTCCACTGCCAACTTCATCAACATTAATTGATTTTAATTTTGTGTCTGTTGATTGAACAATGGCTGGTTCGGCACTTAAAACTGACTTAACAGGAGTAGGGATATCTCCAAATTTTTGAGTGATGATAGTAGGGTCAAAAATAGCGTCAATTGTTTGATTTAAAAGTTTTACATTTGAAAAACCTTTAATTCTTTCTGTTGATAAAATTTTATATAAATTTTCTAAAGTTGTTGTTCCGTCATTTGAAGATGAATTTAAAAGTTTTCCATTCATCAAAAGAATGTTCAATTTTTGAGCTTGAGAATATTTCTCATTATGAACACTTTTGTCTTCATTTTGAGCATTAGAAACAGCCTTAACAATTTCCGTATATAGATATTGTTCATTTTGAGTTAGCTTTGTTCTAATAGGGTTTTGTTGATAAACATTTGAAATGTTTTTTGAGCTTCTAAGTGAGAATAATTTTCCAAAAGTAGGTGTCGCCTCTTGCTTTTTAATTTGAAGAGGTGTTGTATTTTTAGTATTTGAAATATTACCTAAAGATACGCTATTAATCATAAATTTCCCTACTTATTAATTTAAAAACCAGAAAGGTTAAAAAATTGCCATAAATCTCATTTTAATTTACAATTTATTTAATATGAAATTTAAAAAAATACCAATTAAATACCTTATTATATCAACCGAAAGGCTTTTAAGATTTAAATCAACAGAAGAAAAATATTCAAGAGTTTTTAAGGATATTTTAAATAAATATTGTATTTTTGAAAACAGCAAAGAAAAAGAAAATTTAACTCTTGAAGATAGAATAGAATTGGTAAGCAAAATTATCAATAACTCAACTTGCGATATGCAAGATGATAACTATATTAAAAGTTTCATTAATGATATTGAGAAAAAATGCTTTTTGCAAAATAAAGAAAGCGAAAAATATTTAAAAAATACAATAAATTTTAATGCCCTTTTAAAAACAATTGAAGATGAAAATACTTATCCTGCCATTAAGTTTCTCATCTTAAAAAACCAAAACAAAAATAGCAAAAATAACATTTTAAGAAAAGAAGCACAAAGCTTTTACCCAGTTGAAGAAATTATTTTAGCAGAAGGGATAACGGAAGAAATCTTGCTTCCAAAATTGTCTAAGTGTCTTGATGTAGATTTTTTTGAAAATGGTGCTTTTGTAATGCAAGCAGGTGGCAAAAACCAAGTTGGGAAAAAATATTTAAAACTTTTAGAAGAAATTAAGCTTCCAATAAAAATTCTTTTAGATAATGATGCAGAAGAAATTAAAAAAATATTAGAAGAAAAATTAAGAAAAGAAGACAAGCTTTGCTTAATTAAAATTGGAGAATTTGAAGATATAATTCCACTAGAGCTTATAATTGACGCTTTGAATGAAAATTTTAAATATGAATTAAAAGAAAAAATTAAAAAAGCTGAATTTGTTGAAAAAAATACAAAATCATTATCTGAAATATATAGAACAAGAGGTTTGGGCGATTTTAAAAAAGCAGAATTTGCACATTTAATTGAAAAATATGTTGAAACAAGCAAAAAAACATATAGTTTTGAAAAATTAAATAAAAATATATTAAGCGTCCTTAAGATATAATTTTACATTTATTTTGCTTTTGTTATAATGAACTCATTACGGTTGAGACTTCAAAAAGCATATGCAAATTATCCAAATACTAAACGATTTCATAAAAGTTTTATACACGCCAGAGTTTGAAAACATTAGCTTGGCAGACTTTATGTTGGTTAGAGATGGCAAAATGTGCTATCTTGGGCAAGTTGTTGAAATAACAGACGACAAATTTGACCACGAAAAAAATATTGCAAAAATTAAATTAATGCACACAATAAATGCTCTTGGCGAAATTGTTGAATACACAAGACAATTGCCAAACAAGCACGCAGAAGTTTTATTTGCGAACCAAAGAGAAATTTTAAACTTTGTTAACCAAAATAAAAAAACAATTACAATTGGCGAAGATGCCAAAAATTGCAGAAATTTTGAATTAAATGTTAATTTCTTTGAAAATAATGCCGTAATTTTCTGCGACAAAATCAATGAATATAATTATTTAACAACACACTTAGCAAGAAGATTAAATTCTCACAAAAAAGTTGTTGTTTTTGATTTTACAGGCGGTATTGAAATACCTGCGAGCCAAAAAATTAAAGCAAAAATTGATTTTAAACTTCCATTAAACAGCTTTGTGATTGACAGAATTTGGGAAAAAATCTTAATCGGTGCAAGAGTTGAAACTCAAGCCATTGTTGATGAAATTTTTAATGAAGTTAAAAATTATGCAAAACTTACAAAAGATGGTTTCATTCCTTTTAACCACTTCATAAAAGTTATTGCAAAACAATTTAAAGTAACTCCAATTAGAGAATTGTTGCTTCTAAAAAACAGACTTATCAAATATCAACAAGATGAAATTTTTGCTAATAGAAAATCAGATTTCAAATCTGCACTAGATATTATGAATACATCAAGAACCACTGTTGTTGATATGTCTAATATTAAAAATTTATGGCAAAAAGAATTTATTGAATTTGTTTTAAAAAGTATTAAAACAGAAACTTTCGTATTCTTAAGAGTAAATGAAGTAAATTATGATGCAGAATTAATCAAATATGCAATTAATCCAAAAAGACAATTCAAATTAATTCCTGCAATTTCTCATACATTTAGCAAAATGCCTTTAGTTTGCGAAAATAGCTACAATTATATTTTAACACCTAGCCTCAACCCTAAAAAGGATTTTGGATATTTTGAAGAAATTATTTCATCACTTTCAAAAAGAAATGTTTTACTACTTGGGGATGACACAAACAATTTTGGCTTTATAGTTAAAAACATAAAAATTGAAGATGAAATATTAGAAATTGATAATAGCGACAAATTTGAGGCAAAAGTTACTCTTGAGGGTGATGTTATTAAAAACAAAAGAGTAAAAGAAAAAATTGAAAGCCTTAGAGAACAAAAAGCAAAAGAAATTGAAAACATTGTAGATGGCTTTTTGTATAACAAAAATGCAGACCCACAAACAACAATTCAACTTAAACCAGAAAAAATTACAAGGGAAGAAATTGTTGAAATTCATAGAGAAGTTGTTGAAGAAATTCAAGAAGAAAAGAAACAAGAAAACGAACAAACTCAAAATGTTGTAATTGAAACTATTGAGGATGATTTCAATATTGAAAATATAATTTCAGAAGATGAATTAGACTTTTTTGATAACCAAGAAGAAGTTGAAGAAAAAACTGAAATAGAAAAAATTGAAGAAATTGTTGAAGAAGAAAAAGAAACATTTTCAGATGACTTTTTAAACACTCTAGATGAAATTAATCTTGAAAATGCAAATGTAGACACTCCTGAAACAGTTGAAAAAAATGAAACTGTTGAAGAAGTTAAAGAAAATGAAGCTGATTTTTCTGATTCTGAAATGGAAGATTTAGTTAATGAATCTGTTGAAATTGCATTTGATGAAATGTTAAACGAAGAAGAAGCAAAAGACGAAACAGTTGAAGCTGAAGCTCAAAATAATGTTTCTCCAGAGCTTTTTGATAAAGAAGAAGACGAATTTAACATTTTAAATGAAATTGAAGAAAAAACAGAAAAAGAAACAGAAGAAATTATTGAAGAAATAGCCGAAGTAAAAGAAGAAGAGCTAATTTCTGAAGAAGAAATTGAGCAATTTGACCTAGATAGCCCACTAGATGATGAAACAATTAGATACACAAACGGCTACATTGAAGACTATTCAACAACAGAAGATAACAACAATGTAAGTTATTCTGAAGGCGAAAAAGTTATTCATGAAAAATATGGTCAAGGAACAATTATTCAAGTTGTTGAGTATTCAAATAAAACTCTTTTGCAAATTGAATTTTCTCAAGTAGGCAAAAGGCTTTTAGACCCAACAATTTCAGGAATTAAAAAAATATAATATTTTGAGCTAAATTAGGTATTTTTACCAATATACTTTTTCTCAAATTTTGATAATATAAAAGTGCAACACCAATTTTTGGCATTTCGCCTCTAGTTAATAATAAAAAAAGGAGGAAAAATGTCTAAAACAAGCAAAAACAACTCATGGAGCAGAACAATTAGCCTAAATGGAGCACCGAAAATTCATAGTGTAGTAGACGAGAATGGCAATATTGCTAGCAACTACACAATGTCTCCTTGGGAAAAATTAGCGTATGAATATGCCGAAAGAGAGTTTGCAGAAAATATTGATGATATTAATGTATTTTCTGAAAAAACATTAAATTCTCTAAATGAGCAAATTGACGCATACACAAAAAGTGGAATAGCAAAAATTGATGAAATCTATACTCCAATGATTAAAAATCTACAAAACGATATTGCATCAAGATTTGGAAGCTTAGATAATTCAATTTTTCTAGACAAACTTAATTCACTAGAAGACAAAAGGGCAAAATCCGTTGCAGCACTGAGTGAGGATATTAAGGCAAAAGAATCTGAGCTTATTGATGAGGAACTAGATAGAAGATATGATTATTTGAATTTTTTGAATGATTATCAACTTCAATTTTTAGAAAACACTTCAGGAAATACCACAAGGAGTAACAATGGTTCGTATTCAAATAATTCAAGAAATTCTTATGCAAATTTATCGGAAGAATTAGGAGATATAACAAAGTCTGTTCTAATGAGTTTGTTTAATTTGTAATCCAAGAGGGCATTGCCCTCTTTTTTTTAATAATTTGCCTTATGAAGAATTAAATTATATTATTAATTTATGAAAATTTTACACAAAACGAAATATCTGGAATTGAGAGAAAATAATGGCTGGGTTTATGCTCACAGGGGAAACGCAGGCTCAATTGTAATTATTATTCCTGTTATAAAAAATAAAGAAATACTATTTCTAAAAACCAAACGCCCACCACTAACTTCAGAAGGGCATAAAGGTTTTAATATAGAGCTTCCTGCAGGGCTTGTTGGTGATATTTATGAAAATGAAAACATTATTGAAAGTGCCAAAAGAGAGCTTTTAGAAGAAACTGGGCTTGTTGCAGATGAAATTGAAATTTTAACAGAAAAATTAACAAGCTCAGCTGGCTTAACAGACGAAATGTCTTCTGTTTTACTTGCAAAAATTGAAAATGAAACAGAAATGATGAAACCCATAAGCGACAATGGTGTCATTCAAGAAAGAATAAAAATTGATATTAAAAATATTCCAACTTGGCTTAAAAATGAAGAAAAACTAGGCAACACAATTGGAGCACAAACATTATCTGCCTTATTTTTATTTTTATGCGACAATAAATAAAGATAACAAGGAGTTGAAATGGAATTATCACAAACACAGGCAAAGACTTCTTTTGATTATGCTTTTTTAATTAAAAGAATTTTTCCATATATTAAACCACTAATTTTTAGAATTATAATTGCGTTTTCTCTAGCAATTCCGCTAGGGCTTTTAGATGGCGTTACAGCACTAGCACTAAAACCTTACATTGATGTTGTTGTTAATGGAAACGAAATGAAATTTGGAGATTTCACGCTGACAAGAACATTTTTAGCATCAATTATCCCAATAGGTATTGTTCTTTTTGCAGTTGTTCAAGGTATTTTAAAATATTTGAACACATATTTAATTGAATGGATAAGCCAAACAATTTCAAATTCAGTTAAAATAGACTTATTTAAAAAATTAACAACTCTTGATTCAAAATTTTATGATATGAATAGCTCTGGAATAGTTTTAATGCGTTTTCTAGGAGACCCAGAAGCAGCCTCTAAGGCTTTTATCTATAGCATTAAAACTCTAATTACTGCAGCAACAAGCTCAATTGGCTTAATTGCAGTTTTATTATATAGTTCTTGGAAATTAGCCATTGTTGGCGTTGTTATTTTAGGATGTGCATTTTTGCCATTAGCCCTTATTAAAAAGAAAATTAAACAAGTTTCAAACGCAACAGCTGTTGTTGGTGGCGACATCAACACAAACATAAATGAAACTTTTCATGGCAACAAAATTATGACAGGCTACGGCTTACAAAATAATTTAATCAACAAATTTAACACACAAATTAAAGAAAATTTTGATTTAAATATTTCATTAATCAAAAGAACAGGCTGGATGTCCCCTATAATGTATCTAATTGCCTCAATTGGCATTGCTTTTGTTATGCTATATGGAAACGCTCTAATTGTTAGTGGAGAGCTTACAACGGGTTCTTTTGCAAGCTTTATAACTTCACTTTTATTACTTTATAAACCTACAAAAGATTTAGGAAATACTTTAACCAATTTACAAGCAGTATTTGTTTGTATGAGCCGTGTTTTTGAATTATTTGACCTAGTTCCAGAAATTAAAAATAAAGAAAACGCAAAAACTCTAAATAGCGTTGAAAATAGCGTAAAATTCAATGATGTTTATTTTGAATACGAAAAAGATAAGCCTGTTTTAAAAGGAATTAACCTAGAAGCAAAAAAAGGCGAAACAATTGCTCTTGTTGGAAATTCTGGTGGTGGAAAATCTACAGTTGTAAATTTAATTCCTAGATTTTATGATGTTTTAAAAGGCGAAATTTTAATTGACGACATTAACATTAAAGATTACACTCTTGAAAGCCTGAGAGGAAATATCGCAGAAGTTTTCCAAGATAACTTCTTATTCTCTGGCTCAATTAAAGAAAATATCTTGATGGGCAAGCAAAATGCCACAGAAGAAGAGTTGGATAATGTTATTAAACTAGCCCATCTTGAAGAAGTTTTAGCAGAGCATAATTTAGGAATTGATACTAAATTGTCTGAACGAGGTGTATCATTATCTGGTGGACAAAGGCAAAGAGTTGCAATTGCAAGAGCAATGATTAAAAATGCTCCAATTCTTATTTTAGATGAGGCAACATCAGCACTAGACAATAAATCTGAGGCAATTGTTCAAAAGGCATTAGAAAATTTAATGCAAAATAAAACAGTTTTTGTTATTGCACACAGGCTATCAACAATTAAAAATGCAGATAAAATTGTTGTTATTAATGATGGAGAAATTGCAGAAGTCGGCACCCACGAAGAACTTTTAAATATTGAAAATGGTGCATATAAACATCTTTACGAAATGCAATTTAAAAACGAAGAAGAATAATAAGAATAAAAAAAGCCTCATTTCTGAGGCATTTTAAAAATATAATTTTTGGTTATTTCACCCAAAATTCAATATTAACATTTGCATCAACTTTAACCAAACCTTCTTCAGTGTATGAAGAAGCACTATCAGAATTTGCTGATTTTGCACTCATATAAAGGTATCTAGCATTTTGGTCAGCAGAGCATGATGTAGTTACATTTTTAATTCCAACAATTTTAACCCCAAGAGCTGAAGCTGTTGCGTCTGCTCTCTTTTTAGCAGATTTTACGGCATCATTAATTAATTCAGAATAATCAAAATTTTCATAATCTAATGAGTAATTTAGCCCAGAAACTCTTGTTGCACCAGCTTTTAATGTTTCATCAATTAAAAGTGAAATATTTTTAGGATTTTTAATTTCAACTTGAATTGTATTTAGTGCAACATATTTGTCAAAAGTCTTTTTAGAGCCTGAATATATGTATGTTGGATTAACTGAATAATTTAAAGTTTTAATTGTATCTGTTTTTTCATCTGTATTTTTCTTAATTGTTTCCAAAACTTTTACAACGATTTTTTTATTTTCATCAACGGCAATTTGTTGGCTTTTATTTTGTGTTTCAACATAAAAAATAACACTTGCAATGTTTGGAACAACTTTGTTTGACGCAGATGCATTAACTGTTATGTAGCCATTTTCAATTGAATTTTTGCTAACTCCAGCAAAGGCAGAGCCAGAAATTAAAAACGCCATAATTAATAATAAGATTTTTTTCATTTTTATTCTCCTAATTTTTCTAAAAATTCTTCTTCAGTTAAAACTTGAACGCCCCAAGCACGGGCTTTATCAATTTTTGAGCCACCACCTTCGCCAACAATCAAATAATTAGTAGATTTTGAAATAGAGCTTGGTGTTTTAGCACCATAAGATTTTAAAATTTCTTGTGCTTTATCTCTTGAAAATTTACTCAAAGTTCCTGTAATTACAAATGATTTACCTTTGAAAAACTCATTTTCAATAATTTCAGTTGAAATTTGAGGCTCAACTCCAGCTTCATATAATTTTTGAATAATTGCTAAATTTTCTTCATTTTTAAAATAAGAATAAATACTTTTGGCAACTTTTTCGCCAACTCCGTCTATTCTTGAAAGCTCTTCTAGTGGAGCATTTTCTAACTCTTTTGTAGATTTATAAGTTTGTGTTAAAACTTCAGCCATTTCGCGACCAACATGACGAATACCAAGTGCATTTAAAAATTTCGCAAATTTAGGTTTTTTAGAATTTTCTAAAGCATTTAGAAGATTTTGAGCAGTTTTATCTTTAACAAGCTCTAGCCTCATAAAATCTTCAAATTTTAAATAATATAAATCTGAAAAATTTGAAACCAAGCCAAGATTAACAAGTTGGGATATAATAACTTCGCCAAATCCATCAATATCCATACAATATTTTGAAACAAAATATTCAATTCTTCCTTTAACTTGGGCAGGGCATAAAGAATTTGAACAGTACAAATTAACTTCTTCAGGTAGCTCAACTAATTCTGCACCACACACAGGGCAATTCTTTGGCGTTTCATATTGAGGCAAATTTGGGTCAATTTTTGCTTGAACAACTTTTGGAATAATTTCAGCAGCTTTTTTAACTAAAACTTCTTCTCCAATTCTGACATCAAGCCTTTTAATTTCATCAAAATTATACAAACTTGCTCTTGCAACAGTTGAACCAGAAATATCAACAGGCTCTAAAAGTGCAACTGGTGTAACTGCTCCTGTTCTTCCAACAGAAACTTCAATTCCTAAAAGCTTCGTCCAAACTTCTTCAGGTGGAAATTTGTAGGCAGTAGCCCATTTTGGAACACGAGAAGTAAAACCAAGCTCAATTTGCATATTTATATCATCAACCTTAACAACAACACCATCTGTTGCATAAGGTAATTTGTGTCTTGCTTCAGACTGGTAAGAACAAAAACCACAAACTTCTCCAATATTTTGTGCCATTGAAAAATTATTAACTCTGAAGCCTAATTTTTTAAGATAATTCATTGTTGCACTATGAGTTTTTGGAGCAATTGCTTTATCTTCAAAAAGCCCATAATAAACAAACATTGTAAGACCTCTACCCTCAACAATTTTAGGGTCAAGTTGACGAAGAGTGCCTGCAGCTGCATTTCTGGGATTTTTAAATGTAGGAAGTCCGTCTTCAATTTGCTTTTGATTTAACTTTTCAAAAGCATTATATGGCATATAAACTTCTCCACGAACTTCAACATCAACAGGTTCAGTAAGCTCAAGTGGAATTGCTTTTATGGTTCTTAAATTGTTAGTAATATCCTCACCTTGAACACCGTCGCCCCTTGTTAAACCTTGAACAAACTTGCCTTTTTCATAAGTTAAGCAAACTGCAAGCCCATCTATTTTCAATTCCATTACCAAAGGAACATTAAACAAAGGAGAAGTCTCGTTTGTGCCATAAATCCCTTTTAAAACTCTCCCATACCATTCTTTTAATTCTTCATCGCCATTTGAATTATCAAGACTATAAAGCCTATTTTTATGTGGAACTTGAATAAATTTTTCGCTAATGCCACCAACTCTTTGTGTTGGAGAAGTTGGAGTAATCAAGTCTGGACGCTCAGCTTCAAGAGCCTCTAATTCATGAAATAATTTATCATATTGATAGTCTTCAATTTCGGGTGCATCATCAACATAATATTTCTTAGAATGATAATTAATTTCTTCTCTTAATTTTAAAATTTTTTCTTGTATATCCATAAAAAATATTTTAATATAAAACTATGTCTTTATTCAAATTGTTAAAAAAAATAAAAAAGAAAACATATTTTACAACACCATCTCATTCTCAAAAAAGTCCGTTTTTAAAAGAATTTTCTTCTTGGTTTAAATATGATTTTTCCGAGCTAGATGGGCTTGATAACCTTCAAAATCCAAAAGGAGTAATTAGAAGAGCTCAAAGCAGAATTTCAAAAATATACAAAAGCAAAGAATCTTACATTCTTTTAAATGGCTCAACTTCTGGAATTATTGCAATTATGTTAGCGATATTAGAAGCTGGAGATAGAGTTTTAGTTGGAAGAAATGCACATAAATCCGTCTTAAATGGTTTAACATTAACTGGTGCAATTCCAGATTGGATTATTCCAAACTATAATGAAAGTTTTAGAATATACAAAGAAATGTCTCCAGAAAATATTGAAAATGCCCTCAAAATGAATAATTACAAGGCTTTAATAATCACAAGCCCAACCTACGAGGGAGTTCATTCAAATATTGAAGAAATTTCAAGAATTTGCAAGCAATATGGTGTTTATTTAATTGTTGATGAAGCGCATGGAAGTTTAATGAATTTTTCAGATAAATTAGGCGTGCCTGCAATTCAATTAGGCGCAGATTTTTCAGTTAATTCGCTTCATAAAAACGCAGGTGCACCAAATTCAATTGCCCTATTTCATATTGGACAAAGCACGGATTTTGACCCTGAAAAATTCCAAAATGCACTAAACCTTATTCAAACAACATCTCCAAGCTACCCTATGATAGCTATTGCAGAAGAAACTGTTTTAAGGCTAGACTCTAAATCTGGCAGAAAAATGCTTGATAATTTAATTAAAAATATTGAAAAATTTGAAAAAAAATTAGAAAAACATGGAGTTGAATTTTTATCCCACACAAATCGTGATTTCACAAAAATTGTTGTAAAAAAACAAGGAATAAACTCCAAAACTTTAGCAAAAATTATTAATGAAAAATTTAATATAGAAGATGAGATTGAAGAAGAAAATTCTATTTTATATTTAACTGGAGTGGGAACAGATAATAAAAAACTACAAAAATTAGCAAATGCCCTAAAGAATGCCAAAATTGAAACATTTGAAGAAGAAAATGAATTTGAAGTTGAGCCAACTCCAATTGTTAAAATAAGCCCAAAAAATAGCTTTAAGCTTGAAACAACTTTTGTTAAAAAAGAAAATGCATTGCATAGAATTTCTGGTGCAACAATTATGCCATACCCACCAGGAAGAGCAATTTTAGCAAAAGGTGAGCTTATTCAAGAGTGGCATATGAAATATTTAGACGATTATGTTGAGGTGATTGAGAATGAATAAAGACAAAAAAGCAGTTATTATTGTTATTGACTCTATGGGAATAGGAGCACTTCCCGATGCTCCAGATTATGGTGATGAGCTAACAGCAGATACCGTTGGAAACATTGCAAAAACAGTTGGTTTAAACATCCCAAATCTTGAAAAATTAGGCTTTGGAAATATTAAAGACCTTGAAGGTGTAAAAAAAGTTAAAAAGCCAAAAGCAAGCTACGGCATTGCCAAAATGAAAAGCAAAGGAAAAGACACAACGACAGGACACTGGGAAATTGCAGGGCTTGTCTTAGATGAGCCATTTAAAACTTATATCAATTTTCCTGATGAATTGATTAACGAATTTATTGAAAAAACAGGCTGTAAGGGTATTTTAGGAAATATTCCAGCTTCTGGAACAAAAATTATTGAAGACTTAAACGAAGAACATCAAAAAACAAAATATCCAATTATCTACACATCAGCAGATAGCGTTTTCCAAATTGCAGTTGATATTGATGTTATTCCTGTTGAAACTTTATATGAATGGTGCAAAATTGCAAGAGAAATCTTAAATAACGGCTATGGTGTTTCAAGGGTAATTGCAAGACCATATCAAATTATAGACGGAAAACCAACAAGAGTTGGGGCTTTAAGACATGACTATAGCCTTGAGCCTCCTAAAGATACTTTGTTAGATGAAATTGAAAAAGCAGGTGGCGAAGTTTTTGGTGTTGGCAAAATTAAAGATATTTTTGTTGGGAAAGGAGTTACAAGATATCAAACAACAGGCTCAAATATGGAAGGGCTAAAACTTACCCTTAAGACAATTAAAAATGATGACGCAAACTTAATTTTCACAAATTTAGTTGACACAGATATGCTTTTTGGACACAGAAGAGACACTCTAGGCTATAAAAATGCAATTGAAGAAATTGACACATTTTTGCCAAAAATTATAAAAGCAATTTCTGATGACACAATTTTGATTATAACAGCAGACCACGGTTGCGACCCAACTCACAAAGGAACAGACCATACAAGAGAAATGGTTCCATTTTTAATTTATGGTAAAAATTATCCAGCTGAAGCTTGTGGCACAAAAGAAAGCTTTACATATTTAGCAGATGTTGTTCGCACTTGGCTTGAACTAGACACAGAAAAAAAAGAAAACAAAACCGAGTCAATTGAAGAAATTCAAGCTAAAGAACCACCAGCAACAAAAAGAATTGATGACATAAATGATGAATTGTGGCTACCTAAATTTTAATTTTACTTAAAATATCTGGGCAATTTTTAATCAAAATATCTGCAAATTGCATTGGGTCAATTTGTGCTGCAACAACTTGCACCAATTCTTCTGGTAATTCTTGAATCATTGGAATAACAAATTTAGGGTCTAAAACTTCCATGCATTTAATTATTTCGCCCTTTTCTAAAGCCATTAATGGTCTTGCAATTGCTTTTGGGTCAAGCTCAAGCATAAGTTTTTTATCGTTTTGGCACATACCAAACACCAAAGCTTGCTTATGGTTCTTCTTCATGCCCAAAATAAATTGATTAAATTGAGTATCATCCATTGAAGCAATATGCTCAAAAATTTCTTTTCTAGATTTTTCCCTAGTATCCATTCCAAGACTTTGGAACATAATTTTATCTAATAATTCTTTATCAAATTGTTTGAAAGTTTTTTGAATATCAGCTCTTTCAACATTAGGGCTTTCAAAGAAAGCATCTAGCTCATCAACATTCATAAGCTGAACAATGTTTGCTAATCCAAATTTTTGGAAAACAACATTCAAAAGCTCTTCAGGAGGCAACTCTTCAAGCATTTCAAATAATTTATCCATATTGAAATAATGAATACCAGACAATAAATCTTGAGTAGGTAATTTTTCTAAAATTTTACCCAAAATATCATCATCAAGTCCTTTAATTATTAGGTATCTGTTGCAATAATTTGCAAGGCTAAATAATTTTGCTAATTGGCTAGGGTCAGATATTGAAGACGCAAACTGCAAAGCTTGCAGATTGCCTGCCTTTACCTCTTCTTCAAGAATTTCTTGAATAGACTTGTTCTTGTATTGAGCAAGCTTAGTAGGAGCAATCTGAAAATGCTGTGCTAAATATGATAAATTTAAATCTAGTTCTATCATTAAATCGCCTTAATACCTATAATTATAAAAACTATATTTATTGCCTGCATTCAAAGATATGAAATAATTTTACAAATCTTAACAAATATTTTTGACGAATATGGCAAATTTTATTATTCAGAAGATTTGTCTTAGCATAAGTTAAAATTTTGGAGAAAGAAATGCAAATAACACCAATTAATTATTCCCCAGTAAGAAACACTACTTTTAAAGGTGTATCCCCATTCAACAGAGAAGCTCAAAAGCATATCAGAAACAATGGAATCCACGTTGATAACCTTTTTGGGATTAATGAAGATGTAAAAATTGATGGCAGATTTATAACAGAAGAAAAAGATAAAAAACTATTCGGCGATGGCTTAAGCGTTGAAGTTTTCAATGTAGGCGATAAAAAATATGTCAAAGTTATGGAAAACGACACAAAAGAAATCTTCAGAGGCTATGAAAAAGTTGGAGCAAAATGCCCAAACCTTTCTTATGCAAAAGGAAAATTTGACCACCACATTGTAATTGAAGACGAAGACACAAAAATTATGATGCTAAAAGGTAGCAAAATCACTGCTGATGATGGCTCTTTTGAATATATTATGTTCTCTGATGAAGAACCTAAAAATCAAAAAACAAGCTTTAAAGGGCTATCTTTTACAGGAAATGTTTATGTATCAACTCTAAACAAAGAATCAAAAACACTAGAAGCAGTTAAAAATTACTCATACAACAAATTATACACACAAGCACCTGTTGGCGATTATAAAGACATTGTTGAAGCAAACCAACCAAACTTATTAATTCCAGCTGGTGGTTTTGGGGAAAGATTTTATAATGTTAACGCATTTATAAATGGAAACAGCGAAAACAAACCATCTTGCAGTTTGCCAACAAAAAATAGCTACCGTATCATTGGAACAACATTGAATATGGCAGCTTCTGCAGGTATTATCACTGGAAAAGATAAATATGCATATCTAAGCCAAGCACACAGTATTGACGAAGACAAAGAAGTTAAACACGTTAGAAAATACGATACAGACGGTGGTGCGTTTGCTGAAGCTCTAAAAAGAGATATTATTTCAGATGACAAAGATGCGATTATTTTAAACGCAGATATTTTCACAAACGCAGATATAACAAGAGCATATAAAGCACTAAAAACTCTTCCAAATGCAGCACTTGTTATTCCATACTACCCAGTTAATCCAGAAAGAGCAAAATCATTTGGTTTAATTGGAACAGAAGTTGATGAAAATGGCAACCAACAAATCAAAAAATTTATTGAAAAACCAAAATATACAAATAAAATTCCTTCAAATGCTTCAATAGAAGAAAAAGCTGACTGGATGGAAGTTCAAAAAGCCGAAATAAATGGAAATTATATGGCAAATCCAGGTATGTATTTTATGAGCAAAGAAGCAGTTAAGGTTCTTAAAGATATTAATCTTGAAGAAAAAGGTGCAGGATTTTTAGGAAAACATGTTATTCCAAAAATTGTTGAGCTATGTAATGCTGGAAAATTGGTTGATGAAAATGGCAACCCAATGAAAGTTTACACAGTTCCATTGGAAGCAAAAGGTGGAAAATTAGCTGTTTGGGATGACATTGGTTCAGCTGAAGCATATGTAAAAATGATTCAAGATGTTGCTAAAGAAACAAAAGAAAACGAAGCATTCCCTTGGTTAAATAAATACTATGGCGTTCCAAATTTTGTTTTACAAGATTTCAAAAACAACACAGAAATTGAAACAGGTGTTGTAAAAATGTCTAGAGGTGCAGGAGATAGACTTGAAATTTTCAAAGACAAATATGGCGTTGATGAAATGAAAGGCAATATACTTGTTTTATAAATAAAAAATTAATAAATTTTAAAAATCCAACACAAAAAATGTTGGATTTTTTTTATATTTAAGTAAAATTAAAGAATGGCAAGAAATTATTATCAAATTTTAGAAGTTGAAGAAAATGCAACCATTGAAGAAATAAAATCTTCATACAAAAAACTTGTCAAAAAATACCACCCCGACATAAGCAAAATTGAAAACGCAGAAAAAATTTTTAAAGAAATAAACGAAGCATTTGACACCCTATCTGACGAAGTTAAAAAACTAAAATACGACACTTTAAATGGCATTATGCCTAATTCAAAAGAAGAAAAAGAAGTTAAAAAAGAGTTTAAGGAAGAGAAAAAAGAATACAAAGAAGCACCCAAAAAGAAAAAAGAAAATTTTGGAGATTTTGTTAATAAATTTTTTGAAGAAAAAGAATCTAAGCCACGCCCAACAAAAGGCGAAAATATTTATATGACAATTGAAATCACGCCAAAAGAGGCAGTAGATGGAGTTATTAAAAAAATTAATATTGTTCATAGCGAAAAATGCCCAAAATGCTTAGGCAAAAAATTTGCAAATGGAACAAAATGCACAAATTGCGATGGGCTTGGCGAAATTACAATTCACAAAAAAGTTACTGTTAAAATTCCAAAAAATCCAAAACAAAATAGCACTTTAAAAATTAAAAATGAAGGAAAATTAGGAAAATTTGGAGCTGAATCAGGAGATTTAATTTTAACAATAAAAGTTGCTTCAAAAAATGTTTTCAAAATTGAAAATAACAGAGCAAAATTAGAACTTCCAATAACACCTTGGGAAGCATTTTTAGGAAGCGAAATATTAATTCCAACAATGGATGGCAATGTTACAATGAAAATTCCACCTCAAACAAATTCTCACGACAAATTTAGAATTACAGGTGGTGGCTTGTTGAACAAAAAAACAGGCAAAAGAGAAGAATTGATTGTTGAAA
This sequence comes from Candidatus Gastranaerophilales bacterium, assembly GCA_045536045.1. Taxonomy (GTDB): domain Bacteria; phylum Cyanobacteriota; class Vampirovibrionia; order Gastranaerophilales; family Gastranaerophilaceae; genus RGIG1918. The sequence goes on along the minus strand of JAZSMU010000006.1, from coordinate 24,767 downwards.
TTAAAATCGTAACACCACAAAAACCAACAATTGAGGAAATTAGAGCATATAAAGAAGTTAAAAATTTGGATGAAAGTGATGTCAGAGGTGAATTATTTGAATAGTGCAAACATAATTGAAATTTTTGAATCTTTGCAAGGAGAGGGAATAAATATTGGCGAAGACCAACTGTTTATAAGATTTTCAGGTTGTAATTTAAATTGTGATTATTGCGACACAAATCATTCTAAAGAAATTTCAACGGTTTGGAGTGTTGAAAAACTTTTAAAAGAAATTGAAAATTTTAAAGGCAAAACCGTTGCTCTAACAGGTGGAGAACCATTATTACATTTTGAATTTTTAAAAGAGCTTTTGCCAAAAGTTGAAAAAACAATTTATCTTGAAACAAACGGAACACTCCCTCAAAAATTGGAAGAGATTATTGATTTAGTTGATATTGTAGCTATGGATATCAAACTTCAAAGCTCAACAGGGCAAGAAAATCAATTTAGCCAAAATGATGAATTTGCGCGTATTGCAAGCAAAAAAATTGCGTTCATTAAAATTGTTTTTGATGAAAATATTAAAGATGAGGAAATTGAAAAAACAATTGAAATTGCAAAAAAATACAATTTAACTATAATTCTTCAGCCAAAAATGCCTATGTCTGCTGGATTTCAGCCAGAAGAAATATTTTATAAATATTTTAAAGAATATAAAAATATTCGCTTAATTCCTCAAGTTCATAAATTTTTAAATATTAGATAATTAAAAGGCACCATTTGGTGCCTTAATTAAAATTTTAAAAGAATTTTTATATTTTGTTTATCCCCGTTAAGCTCAAAGCCTTTAAGTGCTTCATCAAATGGCAAAATTTTTGAAATTAACGGCTTAACATCAATTTTTTTATTTTCAAAAAGCCTCATTGCAGGAGCAAATTGCCCACACCTTGAGCCAACAATTGTAATTTCATTTACAACAACACTTGCAAGATTTAGCCCTTCTTTTGCTGCAATTGTGCTTTTTAAAATTAGAGTTCCTCTTGGTTTAACTAAAGATAAAGAAGTTTCAAAACCACCAACAGAACCTGTTGCCTCAATTACATAGTCAAATTGAGCACTCATATTTTTCACTTCATCCAAAAGCATGGTTTTTGAGCCCATATTTTTTGAAATTTCAAGTTTTTCTTCGTGTTTTCCAATATGAACAAAATCAATGTTATATGCATTTAAAACAAGTGCAACAGATAAACCAAGTTTGCCATCTCCTAAAAGTGCAACTTTCTCAAACGGCTTAATATGAACTTGCTCAATTATTTCCATTGCAGCTGCAACCGGTTCAATAAACACAATTTCTTCATCTGAAACATTATTTGGAACTTCAAGCAAATTTTCTGTTGGTAATGTAAAATATTCTTGAAAACAGCCATCTTTTTGCCAAATTCCAAGAGTGCCTCTGTTTGGGCAATGCCTTTGCAAATCTTTAGCACAATAAGCACAATTGTTGCAACCCAAGTTGATTTCTCCGACAACTCTTTTGCCAACCCAATTGGAGTCGCCTTCAACAACGACACCAACAAATTCATGACCCAAAACGCCTTTATAACCCATATAGCCTTTGGTAATTTCATAGTCAGTGTTGCATATTCCTACGAGTGAAGTTTTAATCAAAACCTCGCCCTTATTAGGGCTCGGTTTTTCTAAATTATTAACCAACTTCAAAGTTTCATCAAAAACTAAGCCTTTCATTTATGTTGTTGCTCCTTTATTGGCACTTGAAACAGCTTTTGCATATTTTGCAAGATAGCCTTTTGGTGCTTTTTTCTCAAATGGAACAAAATTTGCTCTTCTTTGTGCTATAACATCTTCTGAAACCAAAAGATTTAAAGACCTGTTATCAACATCAATTTCAATTTCATCTCCATCTTCAACAAGCCCAATTAAGCCACCATGAGGAGCTTCTGGGCAAATGTGCCCAATACATAAGCCTCTTGTTCCACCAGAAAATCTGCCGTCTGTAATAAGAGCAACATCTTTTCCTAAGCCTTTACCCATTAAAAGTGAAGTTGGAGCAAGCATTTCTCTCATTCCTGGTCCACCTTTTGGACCTTCATAGCGAATAACAACAACATGACCTGCTTTAACTGTGTCATCTTCAATGCCTTTCATTGCGGCTTCTTCGCTATTAAAGCAAATTGCCTTGCCTTTAAATTTGAAGCAATCTGGATGAACACCACTTGTTTTAAGTGCTGCACCTTCTGGAGCCAAGTTACCATACAAAATTGCAAGTCCTGCAGATTTTGTAATTGGGTTGTCTAAAGTATGAATTACTTCATTATTGACATAAGAAGATTTTGCAATTTCTGAAATTGTAACACCTGATAGCGTGTTTAAATCTTTAAATTCTGGAGTTGCACCATAGATTGTTTTCATAGCCCCAGCAACACCACCTGCTTTTTCAAAATCTGTCATGGTGAGTAGTGCAGATGGGTCAAGTTTTATTATTTGAGGAATTTTTTTGCTTAATTCTTCAAAATCATCAAGAGTTATATCAACTTCTGCAGTTGAAGCTATTGCAAGAAGATGAAGAATTGAGTTTGTGCTTCCACCTAAAGCTAAATCCATAACAATTGCGTTTCTTATTGCATCTTTTGTGATTATATCCTTTGGCAAGATGTTTTCTTTAACTAAATCAACAATTCTTAAGCCAGATTCAAAGGCAATTCTGCGTTTTTTAGCACTAACAGCACTTGCTGCAGCACAACCTATTAGGCTCATTCCCATTGTTTCTGTTAAAACTGCCATAGTGTTTGCTGTGTATAAACCTTGGCAAGAGCCACAAGTTGGGCAACAATTTTGTTCATATTCATATAATTTTTCTTCAGTAATTTCTCCTGCCCTTAATTTGCCAATTGCTTCAAAAGAACCTCTGATAAATGTTAAATCATCTCCTTTACAATAACCATCTAGGCTAGGACCTGCTGTTACAACAATTGTTGGGATATTTAATCTTAAGGCAGCAATTAACATTCCTGGAGTAATTTTGTCGCAGTTTGTTAAAAGAACAAGACCATCTAGTTGATGTGCCATAGCAACAGTTTCAACACAATCTGCAATTAAATCACGGCTTGGAAGCGAATATTTCATGCCCTCATGACCCATTGCAATACCGTCGCACACAGCTGGAGTTCCGAAAATGAAACTTTGCCCACCACCAGAGTGAATCCCTTTTTCAATGGCACGTTCCAAATCTCTCATTCCAGAATGACCAGGAACAAGGTCTGAAAAAGAGCTAGCAATTCCAATAAATGGCTTTTTAATATTTTTTGGGCTAACCCCAGTTGCATATAATAATGACCTATGTGGAGCTTTATTTATCCCCTCTTTAACATTGTCGCTTCTCATAATTTACCTCACTAAAATCAAAAATATTATACAACAAATTAAGCGTTTTTGCTTGAATTTGAAGCACAAAGGTTTGAAATTGAACACTTTTCGCATTTTGGATTACGTGGTGTGCAAATATTTTGCCCGTGCGTTACTAAAAGAGTGTTAAAATCAAGCCAATATTTTTTGGGCAAAATTTTCCTAAGCTCCATTTCTGTGTCATCTGGCAAATTTGTTTTTAAAATTCCTAATCTGTTGCAAATTCTATGAACATGAACATCAACACAAATTGCTGGTTTATTAAACCCTTTTGCAAGAACAAGATTTGCTGTTTTTCTTCCAACTCCTTTGAATTTAGTCAATTCCTCAATTTCATCTGGAACAATTGAATTGTATTTTTCAACCAAAATTTTGGACAACTCAATTATTTGCTCAGCCTTATTTTTATAAAAACCAACAGGATAAATTGCACCAGCCAAAGTTTCAACATCTAATTTTGCAAAATCTTCTGGAGTTTTACCCAATTCAAGCATTCTTTTTGTTGCCCCAATTGTTGTTTTGTCGTTTGTTCTAAGGCTTAGTATTGTTGAAATTAGAGCAATAAAAGGACTTTCAACTTCTTCCATAAAAAGGACAAATTCAGTTCTTTGAACTTTGCCCGTTTTAAAATCTTTTATTAAACTTTTAACCAACTTGTCAAAATCCATAGTTAAAATTATAATACAAATAATGTTAGCTAATGAGGAGATTATAATGAGCAGTGCTAAAGATGTAAATGAGCTTTCATTTGAAGCAGAAGTTTTAAACGCACAAGGTGTTGTATTGGTTGATTTTTGGGCGCCATGGTGTGGACCATGCAGAAAACTAGGTCCTGTTTTAGATGAAATCGCAACTGAAATGGGCGAAGATGTTAAGGTTGTTAAAGTTAACACAGATGAAAACCTTAAAATTGCTAGAGAATATCAAATTTCTGGTCTTCCAAGCCTTTTGGTTTTCAAAGGTGGAGAAGCAAAAGAAATTATGGTTGGCTTAATGCCTAAATCAACCATAGTTTCAAATATCCAAAAACATATGTAATTTATATGTTTTTATTTAAAAATTCTAAAGATACAGGGGTAAATTCTCTTGTATCTTTATTTTTGTCTGTAAAGATTTGATATTTTCCTTGTGCAATTGTGCGAACTAAAAGCAAAAAGCTATCGTCTAAATATTTTTTATAAACTTCATTCATTTCGCCTGAATAATTACCCAAAGTTTTGGAGTATTTTTGAAGCTCTGCCCTATCTTCTCCACCTGCATAAGCTTTTGTTTTAGCATCTGTTCCAGATGGACGAATTTCAATAAATTTATTATCAAAATTCATATAGGTTCCATCTCCAACAAAGAAAATTTTGTTTAAATTATCAAAACTTAAATCAACAAATGTTGAAGATAAAATTTCTTTAGCATTATCTAGCGTGATTTTATTGCCTTCTAGAGCTATTGCTAAAGATAAGAAGAAATTGTCATTTTTTGTTCTTAATTCTTCTCCAGCCTTTTTAGCTTCTTTTAGTTTTTCAATATTTGGCTCAGATTCGTTATAGTATGAAATATCTTCTCTTGCGTCAAATTTTGAAATAATTTTATTTTCCTCATGAATATTTTTTAGATTTTGCCATAGTGGATAATCTAAATTTGCAACTAAAGCTGATGAAATTATAATTGCTTCAGATGCACTTTTTTCTCTCATAGCAAGAGCTTTTCTTTCAGAAATTGAAGTTATAAGCTCGCCTGCACCTAAAATCATTCCACCAGATTCTTCTCCACCAAAAATCATTCTAGGATTTGAGCCAAGCTTTATTGTTTGACCATAAATATCAGTAATTTCAATATCTGAAACACCATCTTCAATTTGTTTTTCAATTTTTTTGATTACATTTGCAATTTCTTTAAAGCCAACAGGAGTGTTGATTACCTTAATTCCGTTCGCATTTGCCCACTCATCCCAAGAACGAGAAGATGGGGTTGTTTTAACTATAAATCTTGTATGTTTATCAAACTCACCAGAAGCTTTAAGTGATTTTGCCCAAAAATCCATAATCATTAAAAATGCTTGGTTGGCACTATAAATAGATAAGATTTTATCTTCTGATAATGGATAAGTATCAATTCCAAGTGCTTTAATTTTTTCTTCATCTTCTTTTTTATCAATTTGCAAAACAGAAAGCCTATCGTGGTCTGGGTCTGTAACTAAAACAACAGTTCCTGCCTTATAATCTTTCAATTTTTCTTCATAGTTTAGAGTTTTAATTACAGGAAAATAATTATTACCAGCCTTATCAGTTGAAATAACTCCAATATCTAAACTCCAATCATAGAAAACATCATTCCCGTCTTTATCTTTTTTAATGTCTTTTCCAATTGAGTGGAAAAATGGGTCTTCTTTTGTATTAAACCAAACAAATTTTTCTGAGATATTTAGTTTATCTAATATTTTTGAAAGTGTTTTGTAGCAAGAGCCACCAACAGAATCAATTATAATTTTGTCTGAATAATTTTTAATTGAAGCAATATTGTTACCACTTGCAACGCCAGATTTTAAATATTCAACATAAAGATTAATGCCATTTTCTAATTTTTCAAAAATTTCAAAGTTTAAATTTTTGTCATTAACAGCAGAAAATTTGATTTTATATTCGCCATTTTGAACTGCAAAATTTAAAATTTCTTCCATTTTGTTAACAAATTCCATGCTCTCATCTGGCAAAAATTGAGAACCTTGATTATTTAAGTCTTTTGTAGCATTTTTAACGCTAATTCCATGTGAGCTTGTGATATATTCACCACCCAATAAATCCAACTTAAAAGCTAAAAATGAAGCAAGCCAAATTGGAATTGTTTCTTTGTTTACAGGAATTAAAGTTTTAACACCAACTCCAGCTTGAATTCTTGAAATAATATCTAAAAACAAAGGAGAGTTATAGCGAACCTCTCTTCCAACAAGCTTAATGATGTCGTCATTTGGATATTTTTCTAATAAAACAAGAGCTTTAGCCAAAGTTGCCAAAGTAATTCCAAGTGTGTTTATTGGAAAACGAGTATCGTGTGGGTATAAAACATTTTGAGCACCACGAATACCAGCTGTTGAAACTTGAGCTTCTTTTTTATAATTTTTGAACCAATCCCAAAGGTTATACTCATCAATAATTTCTTTAGTTAGGGAAAACTCAAATTCATTTTCATTTTTTATATCAAAAAAATTATTATTTTTAATTTTTTCTGGCGTATTTGCTTCAACTGAATCAAACAACATTTTTTCTAAATTTTGCATAAAATAAACTCCGAAATATATTTAAGTAGATTTTACCAAATTTAGAGAATAAATGCCAACAACATTAAGATAAATGAGGCAAATTGCATTCCTGTAGATGAGTATTTATTTAACTTATTTGAATCGTAATATTTGGAAGTTTTTTTAGCCAAACTTGCAGCCTGAAGCCTTTGAAGCCTCAAATATTCGCTATCTGAAGAAAAATCTCTTTGAAAAATTTTTCTCTCTAAACGGTTTAATCTAAGCTCTAATGGGTCTTGAGAAAATGTTTTGCCAAATAAAGAAGTTTCAAGACCTGCAATTTGAATTAAATAATCATCATAATTTGAAGTGTAGAAATCTTTATCTTTCTTTTTGAAAAATTGAGGATTTATACTGCCACCAGAAACAGTATAGGTTGATGAGGCTTTAAGTTTCTCAACTCTGGCATCTAAATCTCCAGATTGAACTGCACCAAAAACAGTTTTTTCTAATCTTTCAACTCTTTTATAAATACTTTCTTGTTTGTGTTGTTTTTTCAAAAATTCTTCTTCTAAAGAATCTATAACAGGATAATTTATTGAAGCATTTTTTGCAATTTCATCTGCTTCAATTTTTTGTAATTCTGCCATAGTTTTTTCGGTTTCTTTTTTAACCTCTAAACCAAGTGCAGACTTAATTTTATCTATTCTTTGTTCTGAAGAAATTTTAGAATTTACACTACCAAAAATAGTTTTTTCAATTCTATTAAGCCTATCAGCTTCAGATTCTTTCTTGTAATCAAAACCATACAAAGTAAGCTCAATATTAGCAATTTCATTATCAATTTGCACATTAGCAAAGACGGGTGCAAAGCCTAAAATTATAAAAAAGAATATTAAAATCAAATTCTTCATAGAAGTATTATAGCAAGAACAGCAAAATAATTCTTATCTCAATTATTAATTTTTCTTCCTAGCCTTAAGGACACCTGTTCCCATTTCCATTAGCAGAATTTCGTAGTTTTCATTAGATGAAATTGCATCTAAAAATGGTTGAACTTTTTCTTTGTGAGAAAGCATATTATCGGCAAAAATGTATCCACCAGAAACCAAAATGGGGTCTAAAAGTTTGAAATATTCAATGTATTCTTTTTTATTTGCATCAATAAAGGCGTAATCAAATTTTTCAAGCTCGCCATTATTAACTTTAATATTGATTTCTTCAAGAATTGGAAATGCAGAACCAAGATATGTTGTAATTACATCATTGCAGTTGCAAATTTTGAAATTCTCAATTGCAACAGATTGTCTTTTATCCCAAAATTCAATTGTTGAAAATTTTCCACCATTTTTTTTAATTGCACTTGCTTGCCAAATTCCACTATAACCATTTGAAGTGCCGATTTCTATTGCGTTTTTAATGTTGTTGTTAAGAATAAAATTATACAAATAATTTGCAGTTTTTCTGTCAATATTCCAAAACTCATGTTGAGTTGCTTCAAGAGAAATTAGAACTTCTTGTGCTTGTTCGCTAAATTGTAAAATGCTAATTTCTTCCATTATTTGTCAACCACAACAACATTGCCTACATCAAACAAAAATGGTTGTTCTTTAATAATTTTTGCATTAGCTAAATCAAAAAATATAAATTTATCAACCTTAATGCCCGTAATAATGACATTTTCCATATTTGAAATTTTGTTTATTTTTGAATAAAATCCACCTTGAGGAAGTCTAATTTCTTGAACAATTTTGTTTTTAGAAATGTCATAAACATCTAAAACACTTGATGCTGCACAAAGAATAAAAATTTTATCTCCACTTAAAATAGCATCAATTGGCTTTTGATGAAGCAGAGCCTCAGCTTCTCTTTCGCCATTTTCTAAAGAATATTTTGTAATTTTATTTTCTGTTCTTGATGTTACAAAAACAGAATTTCCATAAATTACAACTTTGCTTGGATTAATTAAGTCTGCAATATAACGAGAAACATATTCTTCGCCAAATTCAAGTTTGTATAATTTTTGCCCTTTGTTGTCAATGAAAACCAAAAATTCGCCATTATCAGACAAGAAAAGTTTGTCTGGAGCTTGAGAAACTTTAATTTCTTTAACCAATTTTGCACTATTCATATCAACAACACTAATTAAGTTTGAATTTGGAAGTGCAATATAGGCAAGGTTTTTCTCTTCATCTAAAACAATATCTTTTGGAATTGAATTAAACGAAATTGTTGAAACAATTCTCTCATTTTTAAGGTCAATAACTTCAACATCTTTGCCACCAAAATAAGCTACAAGTGCAAATTTTGAAGAATTTGAAGAAATTATTTTATATGGCAAGCCATTTAATTTTAATTCATACAAAGCGTCTGATTTGTCTAGGTCATATACAGAGATAAATTTTGAATCATAGTTTGAAACAAACATTTTTTTGTTCTTTAACTCAGGAATTGGCTTAACACTTCTAACCATATTTCTTCTTTGGGCAGTTTTTTTATCTTTATCAGAGGATAAATCACTTTCATCTAATTCAATTGAAACATCACTCTTATTAGGAACAACTAAATCACCCAAAACAACTTTTAAACTTTCAGGAACTTGAAGCCCAATAGGAACAAGCATATCTTGAGGCATGATACCCAAACGAACTTTGAATGGAAGATTTTCATTTTGAGTCAAAGACCAATTGCCTTCTTTAGTTTTAAATGCCTTTAATAAAACATAGTTATTGTTAAAAACAACAACTTCAGGTTTTGATTTTAGAGTTGTAGTTTTAGGATATGTCCACTCAATTTCAATATTTTCAACTTGTTCTAAAATAGCTGGTGCAAGTGGAATATAAAGATTTCCATTCTTTAATTCAACAACTGAATCAAACCTTTGTTTTGCATCTGGAAAAGATTTTTGAATATAATCCCAAAGGTCATTTGGCAAATTTGTTGCCATAGCACTTCCTACACACACAAACAAAACTGTTAAAACTGAAAGAAATCTCTTAAACATTTATCTTCCTTATCTTTGAGCAAATTGACCTTTTAATTTCTCAATTAAACTCTCTTCGCTATTCTCAAACCTATTTTTTTGAAGCTTGTATAACTCTTCATATAGCCTTTTTTCTTCTTTTGAAAGTTTTTCTGGCGTTACAACAGTAATTGTAACATAGTGATTACCTCTTTGACCATTTCTTCCCAAAACAGGAACGCCAAAGTCTTTAAGTGTAATGCTTTCGCCACTTTGAATACCAGCTGGAATTTTAATTTCTTTGTCGCCTTCAAGAGTTTTAATAATAACACTATCACCTAAAACTGCTTGAGAATGTTCAATCTGCAAATCTGAAAGAATATGGAACCCATCTCTTGTAAAATATTTTGAAGATTTTACATGCAAAACAATGTATAAATCGCCAGCAGGTCCTTTGTTTTTACCAAAATTTCCTTCGCCAGTTAGTCTTATTTTTGAACCAGTGTCAACTCCTTTAGGGATTTTAACTTTGATTGTTTTTTCTTTTTTAACTAAGCCTCTTCCAGAGCATTTTCTACAATAACTAGAAGGATTAACGCCTGTTCCGTGGCATGCTGGGCAAACACTAACTGATGTAAATGAGCCTAAAATTGTTTGTGTGCTTTGTTGAACTTTGCCCCTACCTCCACAAGTTGGGCAAACTGTTTCTTTTGCATTTTTATCAACACCAGATGAGCCACATTCTTCGCAATATTCAAGGTGGTCAATTTTGATTTCTTTTTCAACTCCAAAAACTGCTTCTTCAAAAGAAATTTCAATATCTAATCTTAAATCTTCGCCTCTTTGAGGAGCATTTGGGTTAGAATGACGGGAAGAAAATCCTCCAGAAAATTCCATGCCACCACCAAAAAATTGCGAAAAAATATCTGAAATATCGCCAAAACCAAAATCAAATGGACCATGACTATAACCTGCATTATTTAGCCCATCTTCGCCATATTGGTCATACATTGCTCTTTTATTTTGGTCAGATAAAACTTCATAAGCCTTACCTAATTCTTTAAATTTTTCTTCAGCGTCTGGTGCTTTATTAACATCTGGATGAAGTTTTCTAGCTTTTTGTCTAAAAGCTTTTTTAATCTCATCTTCAGATGCGTTTCTTTCTACTCCCAGCAATTCATAATAGTCCATCTAACCCTCACTTGGTTTAACTGCAACAGTAACATAGGTTGGGCGAAGAACAACATCTCCCATTTTATATCCAGCTTGAAGCTCTGAAACAACAGTGTTTTCAGGTTTTTCATCAGTAGGAGTTTGGCTAACTGCTTCATGGAAATTTGGGTCAAACTCTTTATCAACTGCTTCAATTTTTTCTAATCCACATTTAGTTAGAACATCTAGCAAATTTTTAACTATAACTTCAAAACCACCAATTATCATTTCTTTATCTTCTGTTGTTTCAAAAGATTTTCTTGCTCTTTCAATGTTATCCAAAACAGGCAAGAGCTTTTTCAAAGTTTCAGAAGCACCATATTTTAAAAGGCTTTCTCTTTCTTGTGCTTGGCGTTTTCTATAATTATCAAATTCAGCCAAAGTCCTTAAATATCTATTATTTACTTCATCTAATTCAGCTTTTATTTTTGAAAGCTCGTCTTCTTGAGCTTCAACAGCTTCTTCAACTTCAGGAGTTTCATCAACTACTTCTGAATTTTCAACATTTTCTTCAAAAGGATTTGAAGAGTTTTTATTTTCATTATCTGCCATCATATATCCCCTTTTGTATATATCTAACCACAAAAACAGTTTAATTTAAATTATATATTTTGATTTTAGAATATTCAAAAATATTTATATTTTGTTAATTATTTGATAATTTTTCAAAATTTGATAAGATATTATTAGCAATTGTAAATTTTTTGCAATATTCGCTCCTAAAAAGTCATTTTTTTCTTTTAGGGAACTTATATATAGTGTGAATCATGACAGAAGGTTAAAAACATGGATTTAAGCAATTTAAAAATAATTAAAAAGCTAAAAGACGTTAGTCCAAAATTGAAATTGGCTTTCAAAAATCACATGCAAGATTTAAAAATCAAATCTCGTTATATAGATTTTCTTATTCCTGAAGAAGAAAAAGACATCATGAAAGATGCTCAACGCATTGAAGATATGGTGCGTGAAACATTGGTTCAAGAATTTTCTGAAAAGATTAAAGAAAATAAATCTTATGAAATGTTAGTGGACGCTGTTGTTCATAACATTAAGAAAAAAAGCCTAGAAGACACTGAAGAAATCTAAGCTTTTTCAAACAAAGTATGGATAAAAAACACGAGAGATTTTTAATTGTAAGACTTGGTGCGATTGGAGATTTAATCCACACGCTACCTTGTGCTGACTTACTCAGAAAAACATATAATAAAGCAAGAATTGATTGGGTTGTTGATGAAAAAAACGCAAAAATGCTTGCTGGAAATCCAAACATAGATAATGTTTATACAATTCCATTAAAAAAGTGGCAATCTTCTTGGTTAAAGCTTGAAACAATTAAAGAAATTTTAGAATTTGGGAAAAAATTAAAAAAGAACAACTACACTTGGGCATTTGATTTACATGGAATGTTTAAAAGCCTTGTTATTATGCTATTTTGTGGGGCTAAAAACAGAGTTGTTTACACAGATTATAGAGAATTTGCAACATTGGGTGGTAATGTTTTTGTTAAACCAAAAGCGAAAAGACCATATAGGAATTATTCAATTATTCAAAGATATTTAGATTTAATTCAAAATTCAGGGCTTGAATATTTAGATGAAAACTATGAGCCAAAAAGCTTTTTGCCACCTGCAAGCAAAAGAATTCAAGAAAAAATTACAAAAGCTTTAAAAGATTTGGATTCAAACAAAAAAACAATTATTTTTGCACCAAAAACAACTTGGGATAACAAACATTGGGACAAGAATGAATGGAAAAAGCTATATCAATATTTAAAAAATGACTACAATATTGTGTTTTCAGGAGTTATGGCAGACCTTGAATTAATTGGAGAAATTATAGAGGGCGACAAAGCTTGCGTTATGGCAGGCAAAACAAACCTTGAAGAATATATTGAATTAATTAGACGAGCAGACCTTGTTATAAGCCCAGATTCTTCAGCATCACACATTGCTTGGGCTGTTCAAAATGAAGACAAAAAACCACAAGTTGCAACAATATTTTGTGCAACTTCAAAACACACATTTTCAACTCCAAATGCTTTAACATTCCCTAAAGAAGACCAAGTTTGCACACCATGCCATAAAAGAAAATGCAAATTCAAACACCAAAATTGCACAAAACAAACAACAGCAAAAGAAGTTTATGATGCAATTGATGAAGTATTAACAAAAAATTAATTTTTTAAAAAAATATTTTTTTAGTATTAATATTAGATTATGCAATACAAAGATTATTATAAAATTCTTGGAGTTGATAAAAAAGCAGATGACAAGGAAATTAAATCTGCCTTTAGAAAACTTGCAAGAAAATATCATCCAGATGTAAATAAATCGCCAGACGCTTCAGCAAAATTTAAAGATATAAATGAAGCTTATGAAGTGTTATCCGATAAAGAAAAACGCCAAAGATATGATATGTTGGGTTCTTCTTGGCAAGATGGTGCAAGTTTTACACCACCTCCTGGCTTTGAGGGATTTAATTTTTCGGGCTTTGGAAAAGGCAATTCAGGTTTTTCTTCGGGTGGTTTTTCTTCTGGAGGTTTTTCAGACTTTTTTAGTGCAATTTTTGGCGATATGGTGTCTGGAAAAAGCTCAAGTTATGGTTTTAATGACTTTAATCAAGGCTTTTCTTCTTCTGATTTTATGGGAGGTCAAAGAGGAAAAACTCAAGAAAAACCTAAAAATCTTGATTTGTATAGCACACTAGAGCTCACTATTGAAGATATTATTGAGGGCAAAAGCAAAACAATAACTATTCAGAATATGGAAATTTGCCCATATTGCAAAGGTTCAAAAAGAACTTTTTGTTCGCATTGTTCTGGAGTTGGCTTTATAAATAATCCTAAAAAAATAACCGTTCAAATTCCAAAAAATGTTAAAGAGGGGCAAAAAATTAGACTCAAAAGCGAAGGCAGAAAAGACGAAAGAGGATTTGTTGGAGATTTATATTTAACAGTTAAAATCAAAGACAAGGACTATGAGCTAGATGGGCTTAACTTGGTTAAAATTTTGAATATCACGCCAGATGAAGCTGTTTTAGGTGCAAAAAAAGAAATTATAACTCCGAGTGGAAAAATTAATATAACAATTCCTGCCAAAACAAACACAGATAAAATATTAAGGCTCAAAGGTTTAGGACTTAAAAGAGATAATGAAGTTGGCAATTTGAATTTAAAAATTAAAATTGTTCTACCCGAAACTTTAAAAGAAGAAGAAATTGAGCTCTATAAAAAGATTTCTGAACTATAATTTTTTGTTAATTTTTTTGTTTAAAAGGGCAATTTCTGATAAAATTATCTTATGATAATTTCTGACGATAATACAAAAGAAAAAAAGACTAAACTTGTTGAAAAATCAGCAGATTTAACTCCAAAATCTGTTGAATTTGATAAGAGTTTTGAAAATAATATTCGTCCAAAATCTTTTAATAAATATATTGGTCAAGAAAATTTAAAAGAAACACTAAAAATTTCAATTGAGGCAAGCAAAGTTAGAAATGTTACCTTAGACCACTTATTGCTATATGGCCCACCAGGCTTAGGAAAAACCACATTAGCAAACATTATTGCAAATGAAAGTGGAGTAAATATTAAAATAACTTCAGCTCCAGCACTTGAACGCCCAAGAGATATTATTGGAATTTTGATGAGTCTGAAAGATGGCGAAATTCTTTTTATAGACGAAATTCATAGGCTAAATAAAATTGCAGAAGAAATTCTATATCCAGCAATGGAAGATTTTTTCATTGATATTAATACAGGAAAATCTCAAAGTGTTAAAACAATGAGAGTTCCAATTAAAAAATTTACACTAATTGGTGCAACAACAAAGGCAGGAGCACTATCAGGACCTTTAAGAGATAGATTTGGAATTGTTCATAGGTTGGAATTTTATACAACTGATGAGCTTAAAAAAATAATCAAAAGAAGTGCAGAAATTTTAAAAATCAATATTGACGAAAAAGGAGCAGAAGAAATTGCCCTGCGTTCTCGTGCAACGCCCAGAATTGCAAACAGACTAATTAAAAGATGCTCAGATTGGGCAATTGTTAAAGCAAATGGAGTGATTACTGAAAGCATTGCAAAAGAAGCACTAGACAGCCTCAATATTGACGATTTGGGGCTAGATAGAACAGATAGAGAGCTATTAACTCTCGTTATTAAAAATTATAATGGTGGACCTGTTGGTATTCAAACTCTTGCAGTTGCACTAGGTGAAGACATTAGGACAATTGAAGATGTATATGAGCCATATCTTTTGCAAAAAGGGCTACTCCAAAGAACACCACAAGGCAGAAAAGTTACCACGCTTGCATATAACCATTTAGGAATAAAAACGGATTTAGGACAGCTAAATATATTTAATTAGAGGGCTTTATGACAGAAAAAATAAAAACAGTTTTAATTGAACCAGAAGAAATTTCGCTAAAACTTATTTCAAAATATCTTGAAAATGTTGAAGATATTGAAATTATTGGCACATTTAAAAATGTTAGGTCTGCTAATGACTTTGTTTTAGACAACAAGCCAGAGTTTATTATTGCAGATATTTCTGAAAATTCTCAAAAAAATATTGATGAAATTAAAAAAATTCAAAATCAATTAAGAAAAACAAAAATTATTGTAACTTCCTACAGCACTGCCTCTTCAATGATAGTTAAATCATTTCAAGCAGGTGCTAGAGATTTTCTTATCAAACCTCTAATTGAAAAAGATTTTGTCAAAGTTGTTCAAAAAATGGTTAGCCTTATTAAGGGCAACATTAACGATATGACAAAATGCAAGGTTATAACTGTTTTTTCAAACAAAGGTGGGGTTGGAAAAACAGTTATTGCAACAAATGTTGCACATGAAATTGCCAACCAAACAAAAGAAAAAGTTGCCCTAATTGACTTAAATTTGCAATTAGGAGATATAACAACATTTTTAGAACTTGCACCAACTTTTAACGCAAGCTATGTTATCAAAAATTTAGAAAAAATTAATCATGATGACATTTTATCAACTTTTGAAAAATACAAAGACACTGAGCTTTACATTCTTTCAGACCCTCAAGATTTGATTGAGGCACAAGATGTTACAAGCGAAGACATTACAAATCTTTTAAATGTATTAAAAGAAATTTTCTCATACATTATAATTGACACAACTTCAAGCTTTGACGAAAGAACAATCACTGCACTCAATAATTCAGATATAATTTTGCACCCAATGATAGTTAATATGCCAGCAATTAGAAACACTCAAAGATGTTTTGATGTCTTTAAAAAGCTAAATTATCATCAAGACAAAATTAAAATTATTGCAAACAGGGTTATGGAAAATGACGAAATAAAAATTGATGATGTTGAAAAAACTCTTAATCAAAAAGTT
This sequence comes from Candidatus Gastranaerophilales bacterium, assembly GCA_045536045.1. Lineage (GTDB taxonomy): Bacteria > Cyanobacteriota > Vampirovibrionia > Gastranaerophilales > Gastranaerophilaceae > RGIG1918. Next base: position 8,586 of record JAZSMU010000006.1, on the reverse strand, counting down.
TATTTCAAAATTCCAAACAATTATTCTGCAATAATTGGAGCAATAAACAAAGGATATGCAGTATCTGAAATCAATTCAAGCTCAAATATTGCAAAATCTTTCGGAAAACTTTCAGCACTTTTAACAGATAATTTTACATACTCAGATTATTAATATGAATAGCCATAATGAAATAATGAAAAAATGCCTTTCTTTAGCTAAAAAGGCAAAACTGAATACATACCTTAATCCTCTTGTGGGGGCGATTTTGGTTGATTCTAATGGAAATATTTTATCAACAGGCTATCACAAAAAATACGGCGAAGCACACGCAGAAGTCAATTGTATTAAAAAATACAAAGGAAGTTTTGAAAATACCACCCTCTATGTAAACCTAGAGCCTTGCTCACACTTTGGCAAAACTCCACCTTGTGCAGATTTAATTATTGAAAAAGGAATTAAAAAGGTTATCATTGCAATAAAAGACCCAAATCCAAAAGTTGCTGGGGCTGGAATTGAAAGGCTTAGAAAGGCAGGAGTTGAGGTTGTTGTTGGAATTTTAGAAAATGAAGCAAAAGACTTAAATAAGGTTTTTCTAAAAAATATTGAAGAGAGAAAACCATATATTTCAACAAAAATTGCGACAACTTTAGATGGAAAAATTGCAACAATAAATAAAAGCTCAAAATGGATAACAGGAGAAAAATCTAGAAAATTTGTTCGCAAAATAAGAGATTCTCACTATGCCATTATGTCTGCTTCTGGAACAATTTTAGCAGATAATTCCTCTTTTAAGGGGGATAAAAGGAAAATTACTAGAATAATTTTAGATAAAAATGGCAAAATTCCACTTGATTTTAAAGTCTTTGAAAAAGACGGAGCAAGAATAATTTATTCAACAAATTCAGAGAGAAAATTGCCAGATTATATTGAAAAAATTCTTTTTGAAAATTATGACAAACTAATGAAAACTCTTTATTCAATGGGAATTCCATCAATTCTTGTTGAAGCTGGTTGTGGGCTAAATTCAGAGCTTTTAAAAGCTAAAGAAATTGATTATATGTATCAATTTATAGCTCCAAAAATAATTGGAGATGGCATTTCCTATGCAGATAAAATTCAAAAAAACGACATAAATCTTGCAATAAAAATTAAAAATGAAAAAACTACAAAAATTGATGATGATATCCTTGTTCAAGGTAAAATTTTATATTAAGGAGAAAATATGAAAATTTTAGTTATAAATGGTCCAAATTTAAATATGCTAGGGGTTAGAGAGCCAGAAATTTATGGCGTACTTACTCTTAAAAGAATTGAAGAAGAAATAAGAAAAAATTTTGAACAAGTTTGCGAAATTGAATTTTATCAATCTAACCACGAAGGCGAAATTGTAGATAAAATCCAAAGTGCATTAAATAATTTTCAAGGAATTTTAATAAATCCTGCTGCATACACTCACACAAGCATAGCGATTTTAGATGCACTCAAGGCAGTTAATATTCCAACTGTTGAGGTTCATATTTCAGATATTAATCAAAGAGAAGAATTTAGAAAACACTCATTTGTATCTTATTATGCACTCAAAACGGTTGCAGGGCTTGGGCTTAATAGCTATATAGAAGGTATGAAAGCCTTAATTGAGAACATTAATGAATAAAGAAGAAAAATTTTTAAATATCATAAAAAACACATTAAATAACTCTGAATTAATTGGGGACGATTGTGCTTATATTGAAGATTTCGGCTTAACCATAAGCCAAGACACTTTAATTGAAGATGTTCATTTTAGTCTTAAATATATGACACCATTTGAAGTAGGGGAAAAAGCACTTTTGGTTAATATTTCAGACATTTTAGCTTCTGGAGCAAAACCATACGGGGCAACAATTTCTTTGTCTGGAAAATTAGATGAAGAATTTATTTTAGATTTTTATAAAGGAATAGATGAAATCAGCAAAGAATATGGACTCAAAATTTTAGGTGGGGATTTAACCAGAGGAGAAAAAATAGCAATTTCTATATCTATTTTAGGAAATGCAAAAAACTGCAAAATCTCATCTAGAAAAAATGCCAAAATAGGCTATGTTATTGCAGTAAAAGGAATATTTGGAAGAAGCCATTTGGGGCTTTTAGAATTAAACAAAGGATACATTGGAGAATTTTCAAAATACCATAAAAAACCAGAGTTATACTCAAAAACTGCAGAAATTATATCTGCAAATTGCAAAGAAAAATATGCCCTAATGGACTCTTCAGACGGACTTTATGATTGTTTAAATAAAATCACTAAAGAAAGCAGGGTTGGAGCTTCCATAAACTACACTTCAATTCCAAAAGCAACAGACGACTTCAACACAACATTATTTGGAGGGGAAGATTTTGCCCTTGTTGGTGCTTTTTCTAAAAATGATTTTGAAAATTTGCAAAATTTAGGAGCTAATTTGGTTAAAATTGGCGAAATTATTGAAAAACAAGGTGTTTTTGTTGATAATAAAGAAATCTTAGAGGATAAAAGCTATGAACACTTTTAAAATTTCGGCAATAATTACAGCAGGTGGCACATCAAACCGTTTTGGCTCTAATAAACTTTTAGAAGAAATTAACGGCAAAAAGATAATTGAAATAACAATTGAAAAATTTTTACCACTTGTTGATGAAATAATTATTCCAACTTCTTTAGAAATTCAAGAAAAAATTACTATTAAAAATAATAAAATTAAATACGCAACAGGTGGCAAAACACGCCAAGAATCAGTATATAATGGGCTTTTAAAGTGTGAATATAAAGATTTTGTTTTAATTCATGATGGAGCAAGGCCATTTATTGAAGAGGAAACAATTAAAGAAACAATTGAAAAAGTTGTAGAGTTTGGTGCAGTTGTAGTTGGAGCTTCTGCAGTTGATACAATTAAAATCTGCAATGACAAAGGCGAAATTGTTTCAACTCCAAAAAGAGAAACTGTTTTCCACGCACAAACTCCTCAAGCCTTTAAATATTCAGAAATACTTAAAGCACACGAAAAATTAAAAGGCGAAAATTTTACTGACGATTCTTCTATGATGGAATATTTAGGGCACAAAGTTTATATCGTTAAAGCCACCCACGAAAATAAAAAAATAACATTTAGGGAAGATTTAAATTAAAATTCTAATTCATTTTCTAAATAATCAAAAAGTTCTTTGAATTTTGGATAAAGCAGGGCAGGGTCAATTTCTTCATCAACTTCAATAGTTATTGTTGGAATACATCTTTCAACACCAGCATAAGTGCCAAAGCTTCCAGGCGTTGGGTAGCCAATATCTTGCTGAGTTGGATAACCTGTTATTTCTGAAATTTTTTCTGCTAATTTAACTGTGTTTGAAGAATTGCAATCATAATTTACAATTTTAAAAGGCGAATGAATTGTAATTATTGCATCAAATTTGATTTCATTCATCAAATTTACAACAAATTGTGTTTCTTCTTCGCTATTAGGCTCAAAACCACCGAAATAATTTGAATTACTTTCGCCTAATTCCCAATTTTTGGTTGGAAAATTTCTGTTTAAGTCAACTCCGTTTTTATTTTTGCGAACACCAGAATGATTTAAACAAGGAATATAATATAGGTTGTTTTTATTTGGCAATTTTTGAGCTTCTTCCAAAAACCTATCTATAAAATATTTTCCCTGTGGTTCATCTCCATGAAAAACGCCGATAACAAGGACATTTAATCCATTATCGGCGATAATTCTTTTTATTAAATCAATAGTCATATTAATTTAAGCGAGCAAACATATATCCAATACCACGAGCAGTTAAGATAAGCTCTGGGTTAGCTGGGTCTGCTTCAAGTTTTGAACGTAATCTTGAAATATGAACATCAACTACACGAGTATCAATTCTGTGGTCTGGTGGGTATGCCCAAACGTGTTGTAGAATTTCGTTTCTTGAATATGCTTGACCTGCAGTATTTACAAGAAGTTCAAGTAAGCTAAATTCCATACCTGTTAAGCGTATTCTTTCATTTTTTCTATAAACTTGACGTCTTGCAGTATCAATTTTGATTTGACCTGTTGTAATAACATTTTTAGCAGGTTTTCCAGCAGGAGTTGCAACATCTTTCGCATTTGTTCTTCTTAAAACTGCTTTAACTCTAGCTTCAAGCTCTTTAGGGCTAAATGGTTTAATAACATAGTCATCAGCACCAAGCTCAAGACCTGTAATTCTTTCAGAAACATCACCTAGAGCTGTTAATATAATAATTGGAACATCAGATGTTCTTCTAATTTCTCTAGTAACGCCATAGCCATCCATTTTTGGCATCATAACGTCTAGAATAACTAAGTCTGGGTTAGTTTTATTGTATTGTTGAACTGCTTCTTCGCCATCTGCTGCAGTAACAACTTCATAACCTACCATTTTAAGGCGTGTTTCAAGAATTCTTCTGATACTAGCCTCGTCATCAACAACCAAAACACGTTGTTTAGAATCGTCCATTTCTTGAATTAATTCATCCGTCATTAAAAACTTCCTTTTAGATAATAAATATACTTATCATTATATTACAAAATATTTATTTTTGTAAACTATTTTTATTATTTAAAATTTAGCTTAAAATTCGTCTTCTTCATCTCTGATAATTGGAGGAGTTACAGGCTCTTCTGGTTCAGTTTCTTCTGGTTCTGTTGCAGGAGGAGTAACAGGCTCTTCAGGCTCAGTTGCTGGAGGAGTTACAGGTGTTGTATCCTCAGGCTCTGTTGCTGGAGGAGTAACTGGAGTTGTATCTTCAGGCTCAGTTACAGGTGGAGTAACAGGCTCTTCAGGCTCAGTTTCTTCTGGCTCGGTAACAGGTGGAGTAACTGGAGTAGTGTCCTCAGGTTCAGTTGCTGGAGGAGTTACAGGAGTAGTGTCCTCTGGTTCAGTTACAGGTGGAGTATCAACACCACCTTGAGATGGGTCATCTACATCATTTCCTGAAAAATCATCATCAGTATCAACTTCAATTTTAGGACCATCTGGGTCAGGCGTAGTTGTGTCATCACCACCAACAATTGGATTATCATCTGGGTCTGGTAAAGTTGAACCTGGAATATCATCTGGGTTTACTGGGTCTGGGTTTTGTGGTTTCACAACAATATCGTCTGGAAGTGGGTCAACATCTTTGTCGCCTGCTGGGTCTTCGGTTACTGGTGGGTCAACAGGGTCAGTTGTTGGTGGGTCTGTTGTATCATCACCTGGTGTTGGACCAACAGGGTAATCATCGTTACCACCATCATCTGGAGGCACAACAGGAGTTGTATCTTCAGGTGGCACTACAGGTTTATCTGGTTTAGTTGTGTCATCCGGAATTTCATCGTCAGGAGTAACATCAATAATGTCGTCTTCAGGAGGAGTATATTCTTCATAAATTGCAGGAGGGTTCAAAATAGTTCCTGTCATTTGTTTGATTTGTTGAGCATTAGGGTTTGGCAATGTTCCTGTTAGAGCAACAAATAATGCTGTTAAGAAAGCAATAAATCTTTCTATAATTGTTGGGTCAATTGGTTTTCCAGTTGATGCTGTTCCACCAATATAGTCAGAAATTCCTGCTATTGCCTCTTTTGTAAAGACTTGTGCTGGCAAAGTATGTTCAACAACTACATGGGAATTTGTGCCATTACCGTTTTTAACAGTGCCAGGTGCAGCTCTATGGAATGTATCTGTTTGAGAATACACTCTATTGTGTGGCATGTTCATGGCTGCTTTATTTTTATTGAATTGTGCTTTATTAAAGCCACCACCAGCAACTTGATGATTGTGATGTTGGTTGTTATAGCCTGCTGTTCTTGCTTTTCCAGTAAATGTAAGACCAATAGCTGTTGTGTTCATATTTATTCCTTCTTCAATTTCACGTAATCTATAAGTAACATAAAGGAATAAAATTGCTATAATGTAAAGAAATTTAACAATTATTCCTTGATTAATTCTAATAATTCAGAATTTTTTAGTTTTTTAATTTTTTTGTTGTTTTTGCTTGAAATGTTTGCTCCATTTTTAATTAAATATTCAGCCATTTTATAATTTTTTTCTTTTAAAGCCCAATCCAGTGGGGTTTTGCCTAAATTTTTTGAATTTATATTTGCACCGTTTTTAATTAACTCAACAAGAGAATCAAAGGAATCCCTATAAACTGCAAAATTCAATGGGCTTTCGTTCATAAAAGTTTTATTAGGATTTGCTCCAAATTCAAGAAAAAGAGAAAGGCTTTGAGGTTTATTTAAATAAATCGGAAAAAATATTACAGGAATTTTTCCAATAGACATGTCTGGATTTAGCCCATTAACCAATTGTTCTCTAATAAATTTAGTATCATCATAAACAATTGCTCTCAAAATCCCTCTACCGTCTTCAATTTCAATTTGTTTTTGAATATAAAGCTCAAAAACAGAATTGTCCTCAGCTCTAGCAAAAGTTGGCACAAATAAAAATATATAAATTAGAAGTAAAACTATTTTTTTCAATTTTCCCTCAACCAAATCAAACTCATTCTACTTTTAACACATCTTTAATTCAAGCTTTTCAAAACCTTTTTAAGTCTATCTAGCGAAATAACAAGGCTTCTAACATAAGCAATATTATGCTTTGCAACTCCAGAAGTTATCATTATTTCAACGAGGGAAGAAATTCTTTCAATTAAATCATTTATTTCATTATTTTGCGTTGTATATTTACTCATTTTCAAAACATAAATCAAAAATTAAAAATAAAATTATCCAATTGGAAATTTAGAAGATAAATCTTTTTAAAAAAATAATTCAGATGTAGAATGTAGTTATAATTTGGAGGAAAAATGATTACATTTATATTTGGTTTGGTGATTTTATTTTTTGGCTATCTTTTTTATTCAAAATATGTTGAAAAAAATTTTGAGCCAACAAACGACAAAACACCAGCTTATTCAATGAGAGATGGTATAGATTTTCTTCCTTTAAATTTAAGACAAAATGAGCTTATTCAACTCTTAAATATTGCAGGAATTGGACCTTTGATGGGTGCAGTTCAGGGAATATTATTTGGACCAATTGCATTTTTATTAATTCCAATTGGGTGTATTTTAATGGGTGGCGTTCATGATTATTTTTCTGGAATGATTTCTTTGAAAAATTCAGGTGCACAAATAACAGAGCTTTCTAAAAAATATTTAGGCAAAAACTGCTATTTATTTTTTGGGCTTATGACATCAATTCTCTTGCTTTTGGTAACTGCAGTTTTTGTTTACACCTCAGGCGACCTTATTGCAGAAAAATTCTTTAAAGTTTCAGATTTTTCCCTATCAAACCCAATTATTGTAGTTATTTATGTGGCAATTGCATTTTATTTTATATTAGCAACATTGTTTCCTATAGATAAAATTATAGGAAAAATTTACCCATATTTTGGCGCACTTTTATTAATTGGCACTTTACTTATTTTTATTGGCTTTTTTGTTCATGGAATTGAATTAACTGAATTTAGTTTTTCACAACTAAATCATCACCCAAATAAGCACGCAATTATTCCAATTTTCTTTATGACTGTAAGTTGTGGTATGCTTTCTGGTTTTCATGCAACTCAATCTACAATAATTTCAAGAACAGTTGAGAATGAACATCAAGGAAGAAAAATATTTTATGGAATGATGTGTGTTGAATGTTTAATTTCAATGGTTTGGGCAGCAGGTGCAATGAGTGTATATTCAGCAGGAATTGTTCCTGAGTATTTTGTTGGCAAAGCGAATGTTTTAAACATTATTGCAAATAAATTTCTTCCTCATTATTTAACATATTTAATCACAATTGCAATAGTAATTTTACCCATAACATCAGGAGATACAGCTCTTAGAAGCTTGAAGCTTTTGATTTCTGAGGTATTTAGCAAATTTCAAAATGGTACTAAAAAAAGCTTAGCAATTATGATTCCTATAACGGTTTTACTTGCTGCAATTTTAATTTTTGCAAAAATGAATAATGAAGCATTTTTTATAATTTGGAGATATTTTACTTTTGCAAACGAATTAATCGCCCTCATTGTATTTATGATTTCTTCAGTTTACTTATTTACTAAGGGTAAAAATTATTTTATAACCTTAATTCCAGCAATATTTTGCATGTTTATAAGTTATGTATTTATTTTGAATGCAAAAATTGGTTTCAATTTAAGCCTTGCAAATTCAAAAATAATTGCAATTATCCTAACAGCCATAACAACAATTTGGTTAATTTCAAAAATGAAAAACTTTAAAAAAGATTAAAGATTAGCTTTTGCTAAAATTTCTAAGATTTTTGAATTGTCGCCATAAACACAAGGTGAATCATAAGGGCGTGTTGGATATTTTCCAAAATCAGGTTTAATATTCAAATTATGCAATTTAATAAAATATTCAACTTGGTCTTTAATAGCTGTTGGCTTTCCTGAGCAACAATGAATAATTCCTTTTATTTCTTTTTGTTCAACAACTGCCTTAATTTGCTTTGCAAGTTCGTTTATTTCAATGTAATCAAATTCATTTTTTCCATCAGTAAATGGAAAAGAGGTTTCTCCAGCATTTGCCATCTGTAAAATCTTAGAAAAAACAGAGCCTGAGCTATGTAAGTCATCTCCAAAAGT
>JAZSMU010000029.1:0-25458 GCA_045536045.1 Candidatus Gastranaerophilales bacterium | reverse complement strand
ACGGGGAGGTTTGGCACCTCGATGTCGGCTCGTCGCATCCTGGAGCGGTAGTACGTTCCAAGGGTTGGGCTGTTCGCCCATTAAAGCGGCACGCGAGCTGGGTTCAGAACGTCGTGAGACAGTTCGGTCCATATCCGGTATACGCGCAAGAGATTTGAGTGGAGTCTTCTTTAGTACGAGAGGACCGAGAAGAGGGAACCTCCAGTGTACGGGTTATCGTGCCAACGGTAAACGCCCGGTAGCTGTGTTCCAAGTGGATAAGCGCTGAAAGCATATAAGTGCGAAGCCCACCACAAGATGAGATCTCTCATAGCATAAGCTAGTAAGTCCCGTTGCAGATCACAACGTTGATAGGACACAGGTAGAAGTTTGGCAACAAATGCAGCCGAGTGTTACTAATCGGACGAGGGCTTTTCCTGAAAATGAAATTATTTTCATAACACCATATTGGTTCTTTATATTCTGTGCAACTTCCAGTGTACAACTGATTGACAATTGAATACACAAAAGCTTTTGCGGTGACCAAGAGAAAGGATACCACCCGTTCCCATCCCGAACACGGTCGTAAAGACTTTTTTCGCCGAAAATACTTGGAGGGCAGCCTCCTGGGAAGATAGGTCGTTGCCGCATTCTAATTTAAAAAGACGGACTCATCTAAGAGCCCGTCTTTTTGTTTGTATTGTTTAAAAAAAGATACCACCCCCTCTCACAAAACTTGACATTTAGTCAACTTTTGCTCGGCAGAGTCATCCCGAACACGGCCCAATAGACTTTTTTCGCCGAAAATACTTGGAGGGCAGCACACCTTTTAAGATAGGTCGTTGCCGCATTCTAATTTAAAAAGACGGACTCATTTAAGAGCCCGTCTTTTTGTTTTATTATATTTAAGCCTATTTTTTCAATGATTTTATACCCATTTCTCAAAATCAGGCTCTTCGGCTGCTAGGCAATGCACCCCACCTTGATAAAACATTAATAAATCGCCAATGACATTATCACCTGTGATTTTTGCTTTTTCTCCTAAAATAAAATCAACTTTTGCAATGTTTGAGACTTTTGCCCTCAAGTCTTGTTCAAATATTTTTTGTAATTGTGTTTTTTCTCTACTTAAATTTTCGCTTCCGTTTGTTATATAAACAAGATTGCCATCATTTCTTTTGTGAACAATTGCGTTCATAAAATTAACATTTACCCCATAAAGCCCACCAATTAAAATTGGTTTAAAACCTTGTGCTTCAAGTTTTTTTGCTAATTCTTTTCCTGATATAAATTTTCTTCCTCTTAAAATATTTTCCCTATCTTTTGTAATTTCTTTTTTAAGTCTTGCTTTTATTTCGTTTGTTGTATTTAATTTATCAACATTTTCTAAAGCTAAATCTTCATCGTGAACTAAAATATATGGGAAGCCAATAGGGCGAACAATCATATCAATATGAAAAGCAGGCTGTGGAATAATATGGATATTTTCTTTTTTTATATTTTGTAATTCAGCGATTTTTCTTGCGTCTGAAATTGATTCAGCTCCTGCCAAAACATATTTTTCGCCATTTTCTTTCTTACCTACAAAGAAATTTCCACAATCTGTGCTTAAAAATGTATCCGAAGTCTTAATTTTGTTTTTTACTTCAAAATCGTTGCTTATTCCATGATGTATACCTGATAAGCTTTTTGCAGGGTGAACTTGCGTGCATCCATTTCCTTCTGTAAAAAATATTCTATCTTGTAACCAAATATCTGCAGGATATCTTCCAACCCAAGTTTCTGGCTCTCTTCCTTCAAAAAGCCTATCTCCTGTTATTGTCCAAAGTCCGATACCTTCTCTTTTGGCAACATTTTGAATGTCATCAAACAAATCTCTTTCGTCATTAGCTTCTAAAACACTAAGATATAAATTTTTAATGGGTGCTGCGTCGTAGCCTTTGAAATTTTGTTTTTGTAAAGATGTAATTTTCATATTATTTTAAGGCTTCTAAATAAAAAAAATTGTCATATTTTAACTTTTGTAAATAAAAAATAAAAATATTAAAAATTACCTGTTGACGGCAAATTTTGTTTGTAATATGTTATTTTTACAGTACATTAAAAATAAGGCAGAAAATGACTACCACAGCAAAAAGACAACGAATCAGAGTATGTTTAAGGGCTTATGACCATAAACTAATTGATAATTCTGCTCAAAAAATTGTTGAAACAGCGAAAAGAACTGATGCAACTGTTGCAGGTCCTATTCCACTTCCAACAAAAAGAAGAATTTTCTGTGTTCTTCGTTCACCACACGTAGACAAAAAATCTCGTGAACATTTTGAAATCAGAACACACAAAAGAATTATTGATATTTATGACCCAACAGCTCAAACAACAGACGAACTTTCAAGACTCGACTTGCCAGCAGGCGTTGATATTGAAGTAAAACTATAATTCGTGAGAGACGAATTAAAAGGGGCTTAGCCCCAACAGTTAATACAAAATGTGAACTGCGTTAGATAACAGAGTTAATAAACAAAGTTATAGCAGCTCCCGCAAGAAGAAAGGTAAATATTATGACACTTGGTGTTATCGGCGAAAAGCTCGGGATGACTCAGGTTTACGACGAAGCAGGATTATGCATTCCTGTTACCGTTGTTAAAGTAGACCCAATGGTTATCACACAAATTAAAACAGTAGAAACAGATGGCTACAATGCCATTCAAGTTGGTGTTACTCCAGCTAAGGAAAAACACTTAACAAAAGCTGAAATTGGGCATTTTGCGAAAAATAAGTTAGAAAACTTCCGCCATTTGCAAGAATTCAGAGTTGAAGACACAGCTTCTTTCAACATTGGCGACAAAATTGATTTATCTATTTTAGCTGATGTTCAAAAAGTTGATGTAACAGGCAAATCAATTGGTAAAGGTTTCCAAGGTACAGTTAAACGTCATAACTTTGGAAGAGGACCAATGGCTCATGGTTCTAAAAACCACAGAGCTCCAGGTTCAATTGGTGCTGGAACAACTCCTGGCCGTGTTATCAAAGGCAAAAAAATGGCAGGAAATATGGGTAACCAAAAAGTTACTGTTTCTAAATTATCAGTTGTGAGAATTGACTCCGACAAAAATTTGTTACTAATTAAAGGTGCTCTACCTGGACCTGAAGGAAAACTAGTTACAGTTAAGCCTTCAAGGACTAAATGGAACTAGAGGTAAAAAATGACTAAGAAAGCTACTAAAAATCAAGAAAAAACAGTTCAACTGTTAAATATTCAAGGGGCTCAACTTGGAGAAGTAAACCTTAATGCTGATGTTTTCGGTGTTGAACCAAACATTCATGTTATGCACCTTGCTCTTAAAAGACAGTTAAACAATGCACGTCAAGGAACAGCTTGCACAAAAACTAGAGCAGAAGTTCGTGGCGGTGGAAGAAAACCATGGAAACAAAAAGGAACAGGCAGAGCTCGTGCAGGTTCTTTAAGAAGCCCATTGTTCGCAGGTGGTGGTGTTATCTTTGGACCAAAACCAAGAGATTATGCTACATCACTTCCACAAAAAGCTAGAAAATTAGCTCTTAAATCTGCATTAAGTGCAAAAGTTGAAGCAACAGTTGTTGTTAAAGACTTCTCAGAATTAACTGAAGTTAAAACAAAAAATATGGTTAAAGTTTTAAAAGACCTTAAAGCTGAAGGCAAAATTTTAATCATTGCTGACTTAAAAGCAGAAGAAAACAAAAATCTTGAATTAAGTGCAAGAAACATTCCAAGCGTTAAATTGTTACTTCCATCAAACTTAAATGTTAAAGATTTGATTGAAGCCCAAACAATAATCGTTACTGAATCTGCTATTTCAGAAATAACAGAAAGGTTGGCTAAATAAAATGAGTAAAACCAGAACAAATAAAGAAAAGTTATATGATATCGTTAAAAAGCCACACATCACAGAAAAATCTATGATGGGAATTCAATTGGCTCAATATACATTTATCATTGACAAAGATGCTACGAAAGTTGATGTAGCACAAGCAATTGAACTTGCTTACCCAGGCAGAAAAGTTAAGAAAGTTAGAACTGTTTATATGCCATCTCATGAAAAAAGAATGGGAATGAAATTTGGCAGAACACAATCTAGCAAGAAAGCAATCGTAACCATTGAAGGTGATCCGATTGAAGAATTGACAGGAGTATAAAATGGCAAACCGTAAGATAAACCCAACATCACCCGGCCAAAGAGGTATGATTAGACCAGATTATTCAGACGTAACTACAAAAGTTGCTGAAAAATCTCTATTGAAACCAATTAAAAAAACTGGTGGTAGAAACAACACTGGTAGAATCACAACTCGTCATATCGGTGGTGGACATAAACAAAAATATCGTGTAATTGACTACAAAAGAAATAAATTCGGCGTAGTTGGAACAGTTAGCTCAATTGAGTATGACCCAAACAGAAACGTTAGAATTTCTCTAGTTGTTTACGCAGATGGTGATAAAAGATATATCTTAACACCAGAAAACTTAAATGTTGGCGACACTGTTGTTGCTGGTGCAGATGTTGAAATCAAAGTTGGTAATGCACTTCCAATGGAAAACATCCCACTAGGTACAATTATTCACAACATTGAGCTAACTCCTGGCTGTGGTGCTAAAATGGTTAGAACAGCTGGTGCTAGTGCTCAATTAATGGCTAAAGAAGGCGATTTTGTTACAATCAAACTTCCATCTTCAGAAATGAGAATGGTTAGAAAAGAATGTATGGCTACAATCGGAACTCTTTGCAACAGTGAATTTAAAAACCTAAAAACAGGTAAAGCTGGCAGAACTCGTTACTTAGGTATTAAACCTACAGTTCGTGGTGTTACAATGAACCCTTGCGATCACCCACACGGTGGTGGTGAAGGTAAAACTGGTCCTGGTGGACATCCAAAAACACCTTGGGGCAAACCAGCTCTTGGTGCTAAAACAAGAGATAGTAAGAAAAAATCTAATGATTTAATTGTTAGAAGAAGAAGAAAGTAAGGGAGAATTAAATGGCTCGTTCTTTAAAAAAAGGTCCATATATACACGACTCTTTAATCAAAAAAATTAATAAATTAAATGAAACTCAAGAAAGAAAAGTTATTAAAACTTGGTCTAGAGCTTCAATGATTGTTCCTGATATGTTAGGACATACAATTGCTGTTCACAACGGTAAAGCACATGTTCCTGTTTATATCACAGAACAAATGGTAGGTCACAAACTTGGCGAATTTGCACCAACAAGATTATTCAGAGGTCATGCTGGTTCAAAAGCTGTAGCGAAACGCAAGTAAGGATAAGGATTTATAACAATGCAACAAGCAACATCAAAACAAACAGATATAAAAATGCCTGCTAGAAAAATCCGCAGAGTAATTGACCTTGTTAGAGGCAAAAGCGCTGTTGAAGCAGGTCGTATGTTAAAATACATGCCATATTTTGCAGCAAGAGTTGTTGAAAAAAATCTTAAAGCAGCTATTGCAAATGCAGCTCAAAAATTTGGTGCAAAAGTTGACGAATTAAAAATTTCTGAAATTTATGCAGACGAATCTGTTACTTTAAAAAGAGGCAGACCAAGAGCACAAGGCAGAATGTATAAAAGATTCAAAAGAACATCACACTTAACAGTAAAATTAACTAAAAACTAGGAGATAAGGCATTGGGACAAAAAACACATCCAACAGGATTTAGAATAGGGATTATTGAACCTTGGGTTAGCCAATGGTTTGGTGGAAAAAAGAAAAAATATGCTGAAAACATCGCTGAAGATGCTAAAATCAGAAAGTTCATCAAAAAGAAACTTTACACAGCTGGTGTTTCAAGAATTGTTATAGCTAGAAAAGCACAAAACGTTAACATCACAGTTGTTACTGCTAAACCTGGCGTAATCGTAGGTAGAGGCGGTCAAGGAATTGATGAACTTAGACAAGCTGTTCAAAAGCTTATCAACAACAACAATGTCATTATTGATGTAGTTGAAGTTCAAAGAATTGATGTTGATGCTCAATTAGTTGCTGAAAATATAGCTCTTCAATTAGAAAAACGTATTGCTTTCAGAAGAGCAATGAAACAAGCAATGCAAAGAACAATGAGATCTGGCGCACAAGGTATCAAAGTTATGGTATCAGGTCGTTTAGGTGGCGCTGAAATTGCTAGAAGTGAATGGGCTAAAGAAGGAAGAATTCCTCTTCAAACTTTAAGAGCTGATGTTCACTATGGTTTTGCTGAAGCTGATACAGTTATGGGTAAAATCGGTGTTAAAGTTTGGATTTTCAAAGGTGATTTAATGCCTGGCGAAAAAGCAGACCAAAACATCAAAACTAAAAACTCAAAACCAAGCAACATTAAAGAAGGTTCTCGTCCACGCAGACGTCGTGAAGAAGAAACAAAATAATATAGGAGCAAAAAACAATGTTAATGCCTAAAAAAACTAAATACAGAAAAAGAATGAAAGGCAATATGAAAGGCCATGAAACAAGAGGCGTTTCTCTTGAGTTCGGTTCATATGGTATAGCTTCTTGTGGTCCAGCTTGGATTACAAGCCGTCAAATAGAAGCAGCAAGACGTGCTATGACCAGAGAAATCAAAAGAGGTGGTAATGTTTGGATTAAAATTTTCCCAGACAAACCAATCACTGCGAAACCTGCTGAAACTCGTATGGGAAAAGGCAAAGGGGCACCTGAATACTGGGTAGCCGTTGTTAAACCTGGAAGAGTTATGTTTGAAATTGAATATGCAGATAGAGCAGTTGCAATTCATGCTCTAGAGTTAGCAGCACAAAAATTGCCAGTAAAAGTTAAGATTATAGAAAAAAGTATAGGATAAAGACATGAAACTCAACGAAATGAGAGAAAAATCAATAGAAGAATTAAAAGAAGAAGTCTTAAATCAAAAGAAAGAGTTGTTCTCATTAAGAATGCAACACAACAAAATGAAACAACTTGAAAATCCTGCGAAAATCAAAGAAACAAAAAGAGTTATCGCACAATTAAAAACGATTATAAGACAGAAAGAAATGGTGTAATTATGCCTAAAAAAGTAAAACAAGGTACAGTAGTTAGTGACAAAATGGACAAAGCTGTTGTAGTTAAATGTGTTGAACATGTAGCTCACAAAAAATACAAAAAGATTCAACAAAAATCTAAAAACTACAAAGTTTGCGACGTTAACAATGAATGCAATGTTGGTGACGTTGTAGAAATTATTGAAAACAAACCAATTTCAAAATCCATTTGTTGGACGCTATCAAAAGTGGTTACTAAAGCCAATTAATATAAAGGTAAAAGAAAATGATACAACAAGAAACAAGATTACAAGTTGCAGATAACACAGGTGCTAAAGAACTTTTATGCATTCGTGTTATGGGCAGTTCAAACAAAAAATATGCTAGTGTTGGCGATGTTATTATAGCAACAGTTAAACAAGCAACACCAAATATGACAGTTAAAAAGTCTGATGTTGTTACTGCTGTTGTTGTTAGAACAAAAGCTGATGTTAAGAGAAACGACGGCTCAGTTATCAGATTTGATGACAACGCTGCTGTTATTATTAACAAAGACGGCAACCCTAGAGGAACCAGAGTTTTTGGCCCTGTAGCTAGAGAATTAAGAGATAAAAACTATATGAAAATTATCTCACTAGCTCCAGAGGTAATTTAGAAGATAAGGAATCTGAGAAATGGCAGACAAAAAAGCAAAAATACATGTAAAAATAGGCGACAGAGTAGTCGTAACATCAGGTAAAGACAAAGGTAAAGTTGGAAACGTTAAATCTGTTATCGCAAAAGACGGAACAGTTTTAGTTGAAGGCGTTAACTTAGTTACTAAAGCTCAAAAAGCTAACCCAATGTTTGGTATTCAAGGTGGTTTAAACAAAGTTGAAAAACCAATTCCAAGCTCAAAAGTTATGCTTTCTTGCCCATCTTGTGAAAAGGCTACAAGAATTGGCCACGAAGTTAAAGATGGTAAAAAAGTTAGAGTTTGCAAAAAATGCAAAAAGGAAATTGATTAATAAACGAAGTTCGCAAGACGCTATTGCGTAAGAATTTCGCGAAGAAAAGGAAAGTAAAAAATGGCAGTTAAAACAATTGATTTAAAGAAAAGATACCAAGAAGAAATCAGAGCTCAATTAAAAGAAGAGCTTAAACTTGAAAACGAAATGCAAATCCCAAAAATGGCAAAAATCGTTATTAATATGGGATGTGGTGAAGCTAGTAAAAATGCTAAATTGGCTGAAGTTATCGTTAAACAATTAACAAAAATTTCTGGTCAAAAAGCAGTTACAACTAAAGCTAAAAAATCAATCGCTACATACAAAGTTCGTGAAGGTATGGCAGTTGGTTGTATGGTAACTCTAAGAGGAGAAAGAATGTATGACTTCTTCCAAAAGTTAGTTTGCGTTGTTCTTCCTAGAATTAGAGACTTCCGTGGTGTTTCTAATACATCTTTTGATGGCAGAGGAAACTATACATTTGGTTTAAAAGAACAATCTTTGTTTCCTGAAATTCATTATGATGAAGTTGAAACTATTCAAGGTATGGATATTTCAATTATCACAACAGCAAAAACTGATGAAGAAGCAAAATTACTTCTTCAAAAATTGGGAATGCCTTTCAAAAAGTAGTTAATAATAAAGGAATATAAAAAATGGCTAATAAAGCAATGATTTTAAAAGAACAAAAAAGAGAAGAGTTGGCAGCAAAAGGTAAATATCCAAAAGTTCGCTTGCACAACAGATGCTCAATTTGTGGCAGACCACACGGTTTCCATAGAGATTTTGGTCTTTGCAGAATCCACTTAAGAGAATTTGCTCACCGTGGTCTTCTTCCAGGTGTTACAAAATCATCTTGGTAATAAACATTAAATAAACATTGAGATAAATCACTCGCACTTTATGTGTGAGTGTTTTATTGTTTAAAATTTTAAAAAAGAACCTCAAAAATGTTGATTTTCTTAACATTTCCCTAAAATTTTATTTGCATTCAAACATGTTTATAATATGATATTTATGTACTAAACTGCAGGATGTGCCTGTAAGTAGAAAGGAAAATTGAATATGAATACAGATCCAATTGCTGATGCTTTAACAAGAATCAGAAATGCAAACACTGTAAAACATCCAAATGTTGAAATCCCTGCATCAAAGCTTAAAGTTGAGCTTGTTAAACTTTTAAAAGAGGAAGGATACATTGAAAACTATGAATTAGTTGAAAAAGGCAAATTCAAAGTTATTGACGTTACTTTGAAATATGTTGGAACAACTCCTGTTATCACAGGCTTAAAAAGAGTTTCAACTCCAGGTCTTAGAACTTATTCAAAATCTAAAAACCTACCAAAAGTTATGGACGGTCTTGGAATCGCTGTTGTTTCAACTTCAAAAGGTTTAATGACAGATAGAGCTGCAAGAGCTGAAAAACTTGGTGGCGAAATTCTTTGCTACGTATGGTAGTTTTTGTTGATTAAATGTAATTGGTAGAAAAATTTAATCAAAAGTAGTAGTTATACCAAAAGGAGATATTATGTCTAGAATCGGAAAACACCCTGTTGAAATTCCAGAAGGTGTAGAAATTAAATTAGAAGGCAATAAAGTTATTGCTAAAGGACCATTAGGAGTAGAAGAAGTTGAAGTTGCTCCTGAGCTTGATGTAAAAGTTGAAGAAAAAACTATTGTTGTAACTAGAAAAGTTGACGATAGAAAATCTCGTTCTTTACATGGTCTATTTAGAACTCTTGTTAATAATGCTGTTATTGGCGTTAAACAAGGATTTACTAAAAACTTAGAAATCAATGGTGTTGGTTACAGAGCTTCTATGCAAGGAACTGCAATCAACTTGGCACTTGGTTTCTCTCACCCAGTTATTATTGAACCACCTGCAGGTGTTAAAATTGCAGTAGATGCTAACACAAAAATTGCTGTTACAGGAACAAATAAACAATTAGTTGGTGATGTTGCTGCATTAATCAGATCAAAAAGACCACCTGAAGTTTACAAAGGCAAAGGTGTTAAATACGAAGGTGAATTCATTAGAAGAAAAGCTGGTAAGGCTGGTAAGAAGTAGGATAATAAGCCAATATAAACGGATTGTGCAATTTGTAAGTCGCAAAAACTGTTTTGGTTGAAAGGAAAATTAAAATGATTAAATTAAAAAACAAAAAAATCGGAATTCAAAAAAGACACTTAAGAGTTAGAAAAAAAATCTCTGGAACTCCAGAATGTCCAAGATTGGCTGTATATAGAAGCTTGAAGCACATTTATGCACAAATCATTGACGACACTCAAGGAATTACATTGGTTTCTTCAAGCTCAAAAGTTAAAGAATTAGGTTTAACTCACGGTGGAAATGTTGAAGCTGCAAAAGCTGTTGGTGCAGACCTTGCAAAAAAAGCTCTAAAAGCTGGCATTAACCAAGTTGTATTTGACAGAGGTGGATTCTTATTCCACGGAAGAGTTGAAGCATTGGCTGAAGCTGTTAAAGAAGCTGGAGTTCAAATCTAGTTTAAAAATTATAAAAAACGCCTTCTTTATGAGGGCGTTTTTTTATTGCTTATTTTTGGTTATTTAATATTTGCTAAAATCTGGCTCTTCCATTGTCATACAATGAATACCACCATTTGCCCTTAATAATGATTCCATCATGGCGTTTCCAATATTGAGTTTTTTGTCTCCAACTTTTTCGCCACGAACAAAATAAACATTTTTGATATTTGGTGCTTTGCTTTTCAATTCTTTTTCAAATATTTTTTCAAGTTTGCTATAGCCTAGCTTATTGCAATTGCTTGAATTTGTTATGTAGCTAATTGTGCCATCTTCGTGTTTATTAACAATTGCGTTTAAAAAATTGACTTCGCCAGATGCGTACACGCCACCAACTCTAATTGGCTTAAAACCATAGCTTTCAAGCTCTTTTATTGTTGTTTCAACTTCGCAGTAATCCTTTTTTCTTAATTCTTCATAATCTTGAGTAATTTCAGCTAAGGCTTTTCCTTGTGCAACATTTTTTAGATTTTGAATTGCTATTTTTGGGTCATTAACTAAAACATACGGATAGCCAATTGGGCGAATATTCATATCAATATGGAAATTTGGTTGGTTTATAATAAAAATATTTTCTTTTTTAACTCCGAATTCATCTGCCATAGTTTCAATGGCTTTTTTATCGTAAATTTCTTTTTTATCGTGCCATTCTTTAATATGAATTAAGTCGCCATCGCCGTTTTCTTTTGTTGTGATTTTGCCAAAATTGCTAAATTCTTTTAATGCTTCTCTGTCTAAACTTTCAACACCTTTTTCTTCTAAAAATTCAAACATACTACTAACAAAGAGATTTTTGCTTCCTGTTAAAATATATTCTTCGCCATCATCTTTTTTGCCTACGAAAAGATTTCCACCTTCAAAAACAGTTTCTGTTGCCTCAAGTTTTCTGCCTGTCAAATTTGCAAATTGAATAGGCAACACACTTTCCATAACTCTTAATTTTGGACTTAAAACCTTTGTGCCGTCTGCTTCAGGTCTTAAAATTTTATTATCTTGAGACCAAATATCTTCTTCATATTCTTCCATTCCAACATTTTCTAGAGATTTATGTATTTGAGAGTCGCTATGAATAAATACATCAAAATTTTCTTTTTTTCCAATTTTTTTAAGCTCATTAAAAATTCCATAAGTGTTTTCGTATGGAACACCTTGCATATACAGGTTTCTAATTGGTGCTGCGTCATAGCCTTTGAATTTAATAGGGGAAAAATTAATTTTCATATTCTATGAAAACCTATAAAAAGGCTTTTTTGCTATTCGGTTTCTTTTAAAAAGTTGTTAAAATATTTTATTGCAACCTCAACAATGTCTTTTTTGATTTCTTGACGTGAATTTTTGTCTGAAATATATTTAAAAACTTTGACTTTGTCTTTGCTAGAAACTCCAATAAAAACAAGCCCTTTTGGAAGAACTTTGCCTTTAAATTCAATATCATCAGGACCTAAAATTCCTGTTGTTGAAATTCCAAAATCTGCTCCTTGCTTTTTTATTAGCCCAAGTGCCATTTCATATGCAGTTTTTTCGCTTATAACTCCAAATTCTTCTAGGGTTTCATTTGAAACATCTAGAAATTCAATTTTGGCACTTTCTGCATAAGTTACAAAATTCTTTAAAATAAAATTTGAAGCACCAGAAATGTCTGTAAAGTATGAGCTAACAAGCCCACCTGTGCAAGATTCTGCAATAGATAGGGTTTTGCCTGCTTTTTTTAAATAATCTGAAATTTCTATTAATTCTTTCATTATTGATTTATTGGAACATCAAGATAATCAAGTAGCATAATATCAAATTTTTCGCCCTGATTTATAATGACTTCATCTCCCTTTTTAAATAAATCGGCAATTGTTTCGTAGAAAATATAGCCAACGCCAAAAATTGTTCCACCAATTGCACCAACAGGTGTTGTAATTATTGTTGCTCCTGGAAATAGTTTATCTCCAGCGTTTAAGCCCCATTGAGTTGACCTTTGAATATAATCAATTGTGTTATCCCAATTCTCAACAAGGGCAGTTCCATAGTTTCCTCCTGTTGTAATTGAGCCATCAGGAGTTAATCTAAAGTGAGAACATAACATTGCCCTAATTGGCAACTGTCTTCCTTGTGGTGTTACAACGTGGTCAAAAGTTAAACTTAAATTTGCTGCACGAGATAATCTTTTAGATGGAACAATTTTGCCAACGCTTCCTCTAATTAAAGAACCTTTTGGTAGGATTATGTTTTTATCTATATTAACATCTTCTCTAATTGTTGCACTAAACATATCGCCTGTTTCAAAATCTGTGCTTGTAACAGATTCTGCCATTTCAAGCCCTATTTTTGTTCCTCTTTCAAGCCTTTGAGTTTGTGTTCCTGCTTGAATTTGATATGCAAAAGCAGTTGAAACTGCTGAAAGTATCAAAGCTAGAGTTAAGAATATTTTTTTCATAAAAACCTCTATATATCTTTAATGGTAATTTTGCCAAATTTGGCACTTAAGTCATCAATATGGTGAACTATGTAATAAAATGGTTCAAGGTCTTTTTCGTTTAAATCTATTAATGCACCCCAATCTGCTCTGCCGTGGTGAGCTGCAATCATTTTTGCGATTTTATCAAAACCATTTGACATGCAAATTGTGAAACCATATTGAGAGTGTGTTATCCAATCTTTTTTGAATTGTTCGTTATATTCAATAGCACCTGTTTCTGTGTTTATTGAATATTCGTGTATTTTACCTAAATCATGCAAAATGCAAGCT
The DNA here is from genome assembly GCA_045536045.1 of Candidatus Gastranaerophilales bacterium. GTDB lineage: Bacteria > Cyanobacteriota > Vampirovibrionia > Gastranaerophilales > Gastranaerophilaceae > RGIG1918. The sequence continues at coordinate 12,205 of JAZSMU010000029.1, read as the reverse complement.
GCATATAGCTCATCTTCATCAATATTTTTAAGTTTTGGATAAAGCATTTTTGCAAAATCGTAACATTCTGTTGTGTGAACCAAAAGTCCACCAAGATAGTTGTGATGCATTGTTTTTGCAGCAGGCATAATCTTAAATTTTTCGGCATTTTCAACTAGCAAGCCTTTAACAAAATTTCCAACTTCTTTGTTTTTAAAATTTTCTATTTCGGAAATTAAATCGTTAAACATTTTTTCTCTGACTTCTTCTGGTAAACCAAGTTTTGCCTCAGAAATTATGTCAAATGAAACAACATTGCAGTTGTTGAATTTTTCGTTAAAAGTTGCTGATTTAAGTTTAATAACATTTCCTGTGCGAAACTTTTTTTCGTCAATTCTGTTGATTGCTTCTTCCCATAAAACGCAATTAAGAACGGAATTATCAGACAAATTGCGAATTTGCATTTTGCCCATTTTTGTTCCTGCTTTTGTATCTCCAACAGAAAAAGTTATAATTTCGTATTCAGAATTCATATCCATACCCTTAATTTACACGATTTTTTGCACTCTGTCAAAGTTTTTGGTATAGAATTAGTATATGGAAAAATTCAACAAAAAAATTACTATTTTAGGCTCAACAGGCTCAATTGGAACTCAAGCTCTTGAGGTTATTGAAAAGCTAGAGGGTAATGTTCAGGTTTTGGGACTTGCCGCAGGTAGAAATATTGAAAAGTTAAAAACGCAAATTGCAAAATTTAAACCAAAAAGAGTTTCTGTTGAAAGAAGTGAAGATGTTTCTAAAATTAAATCCGAATTTCCTAACCTTGAGGTTTTATCTGGCGAAGCTGGTTTAATTGAATTATCTGAAAACCCTGAAAATGATATGCTTTTAACTGCAACAAATGGAATTGCAGGACTAAAACCAACTTTGCGTGCAATTGAAGCTAATATTGATATTGCACTTGCTAACAAAGAAACTCTTGTTATGGCAGGGGATATTGTTATTTCTAAAGCGAAAGAAAAAGGAGTTGAAATTTTGCCTGTAGATAGCGAACATAGTGCAATTTTTCAATGTGCTCCAGATTTTTCTTTAGTTGAAAAAATTATTATAACGGCAAGTGGTGGTCCATTTTTAAATTGGGACGAAGAACAAATTAAAAATGCAACCTTGAAAGATGCTCTTAACCATCCTAATTGGTCTATGGGCAAAAAAATCACAATTGATAGTGCAACTCTTATGAATAAAGGGCTTGAGGTTATTGAAGCACATCATCTGTTTGGGCTTAATTTTGATAAAATTGATGTTGTTGTTCATCCTCAAAGCATTATCCATAGTGCAGTTGAGTTTAAAGATGGTTCAACTTTGGCTCAATTAGGCTACCCTAGTATGCATATTCCAATTCAATATGCCCTAACTCACCCTGTTCGCTTAAAGGGAATTGAAAGTAAAAGTTTTAGTTTTATTGGGCAAACTTTGACATTTGAAAAGCCAGATTATAAGAAATTTCCTTGCTTAGAGCTCGCTTTTGAGGCTGGAAAAATAGGCTCAACAATGCCTGTTGTTTTAAATGCTGCAAATGAGGCTGCAGTTTCTCTTTTATTGAAAGAAAAAATTAAAGTTTTAGATATTCCAAAAATTGTTTCTTCTGAAATGGAAAAACATACAATAATTAAAAATCCAACTTTAGATGAAATTTTTGAAGTTGATACTCAAGTTAGAAAAAATGTTATAATGTCTTTATGAAAAAACTTTTAATTGTTCTATTATTTTTATTCATTCAAAATACTGCGAATGCAACTTATATTCCAAATTATTTAAATTCTGTTTCAAATTGGGGTATTGGGGCTATTGTTGCACCTCGTGAATTTTCTTTGTATGAAAGTGCTGATGAAAATTCAAAAAAAGTTTTAGAAGTTAAATGGGCACAAGATGGAGATTTGTTGTGCAATGGCAAAACTTGTGAAAGTAATCCTTTTGTTGCTTATGTTCCAAATAAAAATTATGCAATTTTAGCCACTTATGAAGAATATGGCGATTGGGCTGAAGTTTATTATGGCAATGGCGATAAGAGGTTGTTTTTAAAGCTTAATGACAACACTAAATTCTACACTTGGGGTCAGTTTATACTTGTTTATGGCAAAAAACATGGGCTTTACGCTTTTAAAGATGTAAAAAAAGATAATAGAATTTTATATGCTGCACCAGACAATGATGCACAAGTTGTTGATAATTATGAAATTGCAAAATTTATAACACCTTGGTTTGTTCGTGGAAATTTTGTTATGGTTAAACTAATTAATTGGGATAACAAGCAAAAAACAGGCTATTTAAGGTGGCGTGATATAGATGGTAAACTTTGGGCATTTGTTAAATTAACAGATTAATTATTTATTTCTATATTCAATAAAGTTATAAATAGTTTTAGAAATATTTTGAATATATTCTTTTGCCCTGTGGTCATTGTAGGCTCTTTGAACCACAACAACTGCAACATACTTTTTGCCAGATTTTGTGTAAATTACACCAGCGTCGCCAACAAATGTTCCAATATCCCCTGTTTTATGATAAATTATAGAGCCATTTTCAAGACCTTGAGGAAGAAGAGTGTCTGTTTTAACTTCGCCCATATAATCTTTAATATGCTCTCTGCTTTTTGTTGTTAAAAATAATGGGTTATCAAGATTATATAAAATTGTTGCAAGGTCTTTTGCACTCATTTTGTTTTCGCCAGCCATATCTGGGAGCCAATCTGAAATTTGAGAGCCTTTTAAGCCCCAATTTCTAAAGCTTCTGTTTAATGCGTCTTTGCCACCAATGTAGTCTAAGAGCAAATTAGAAGCGCTGTTGTCTGATTCTGTTATCATCAAATTCGCCATCCTATCTAGTGTTGTTGTGTAACCACTAGAGCCATATTGAAGTCTTCCAGAGCCAGCAGTTTTGTATTTTTCTTCAAAAATAATTTTATTGTTTATATTTAAGTCTTTGTTTGTTTCAATTTGTCTGAATAATTCAAACAAAATTGGAATTTTTATCATACTTGCAACAGGAATAGAATTTTCTCCGTTTATACTAACAGCTTTTCCACTATTGAAATCATAAACATAAATTGCAGTTTTAAAATAAGGGTGTGCTTCAACCGTTTTTAAAAGTGATTTTTCAAGTCTTTCCATTTTCCCTAAAGGAACAACTGGTGCCATTTCGCTTGAATATTTTGGTGTGCCAACAAGGATATGATTTGTGCTTTTAATATTATCTTTAGCCATTATTGAGCCAAATTTTTCTTGAGCTCCAATAGTTGAATTATAAATATAGCTATTTGTTGAATAAAGATAGTTTTCTGCTCTAAATTCTAAGTGTCTATTTAAAATTCTGTTTGCAAACATTGGTTCTATATAATGAAAATAATTATATGGAACAACATAGTATGCAAAAGCCCCTAAAAATGAAAGTTTGCAAAGCATTTTAAAGGCACTAAGAAAGAAGTTTCCTTTTTTCTTTTTGGTGCGTTTAGTAAACTCTTCAACTTTTATAATCTGCCCATAATCATTGCGCTTCAAGGGTGCACAATAATCAGTGCGTCTTTTTAATGGGGTTGACACATTGTCTCCTTGGGGAAAATCCTTGTATTTAGAGTATAAAAAATTTGACAACAAAAAAAATGGTATAAATGGAGGATTATTTTTTTGAAAAATCTAAAAAAATCGCTAAAAAATATGTTATAATTCAGTTGAATAAAAAAGGAGTTTTTATGAACGCTATAATTTATGCACCAAATGCACAAAGTGAAATTGCAAACATCTTATCAACTGTTGATGATTTTGATGTTCGTGTTTTTGATGAATCTAAAATTGCAGACTATAAAGAGGTTAATCCTGCTGTTGTTGTTTTAGATTGTGACATTGAAAAAATTAAAGAAGTTGGTCAAATTATGAAATTTGATTCTGGTGTTTTATGCGTTGTAGATTCTATTCCAGAAAATTTGACACTTAGAGCTGAAGCATACGACTTTATTTGCCGACCAGTTAATGAAGTTGAAATTAAAGCAAGAGCTTTGGCATTATCTAAAGTGATGAAATATAAAAATGCAGCAAGAAGAATTTCTATGACTGATGAATTAACAGGTTTATATAATAGAAAATATCTCCATCACCGTTTAGAAGCTGAAATTTCTCGTGCAAGACGTTATGGCGGAGTTGTTTCTTGCATATTATTTGATATTGACTATTTTAAAACAGTTAATGATATGTATGGTTATGATTGGGGTGATGTTCTGTTAAAGAAAGTTGCTCAAATGCTTCAATCATTAATCAGAAAAGAAGATGTTTTAACTCGTTATGGCGACGAAGAATTTATTTTATTATTGCCAGATACAGAAGAAGCAAATGCTTATATTTTTGCTGAAAGATTTAGAAAAGATATTGAAAAAATGGAATTTATCCCAGCAAATGAAGAAGAAGCACACCCTGTTACAATTTCAGGTGGAATTAGTGCGTTCCCATATTTAGAAAATATGGAAGAAGATGCAAATTCTATTATTAGATATGCAGAACACGCACTATATAGTGCTAAACAAAAAGGTAAAAACCAAATTATTCAATTCTCTAAAATGAATTTGGAATACTAATGATTACAAAAAGAATTATTCCTTGTCTTGATATTAAAGATGGAAAATGTGTCAAAGGTGTCAATTTTAAAAACCTAAAAGACGCTGGCGACCCTGTTGAGCTTGCAAAATTATATTCAGCATCAGGTGCTGATGAGCTTGTTTTTCTTGATATCACTGCAACTTTAGACAAAAGAAAAACTTTAATTCCATTAGTTGAAAAAATTGCACAAGAAATCCATATTCCATTTACAGTTGGTGGTGGAATTAAAACATTAGACGATATTAAAGCAATTTTAATGGCAGGAGCTGATAAAGTTTCAATTAATTCTGAGGCTTATAAAAATCCAACTCTAATTAAAGAATGTGCTGAATATTTTGGCTCTCAATGTATCGTAGTTGCAATTGATGCCAAATTTGTTGATGATGATTTTTATGTTTTCATTAATGCTGGAACAAAAAACACAGGCACAAAATTGGCAGATTATGCAAAGCGAATGGAAGAATTAGGTGCTGGCGAAATTCTTTTAACCTCTATGGATGCAGATGGCACAAAAGAAGGTTTTGATATCAAAATGAACGAGCTAGTGTCAAATTTGGTTAATATTCCAACTATTGCTTCTGGTGGGGCAGGAGCTAATGTAAATCATTTTATTGAAGTTTTTGAAAAAACGAATGTTTCTGCTGCTTTGGCTGCTTCAATTTTCCATTTTAATGAGCTTCCAATTGATGTTCTAAAAAAAGCTATAGCAGATAAGGGAATTTTAACTAGAATATAGAAAAATTGTTGCATTACCTATGAAATATAGGCTATAATTCACATATGAACAAGATTAATATCTTAATTGTTGAAGACCATGCACTCACCAGATTTGCCCTTAGAACATCTTTGAGGGATGAAGATTTTGTGGGTGAAATTTTTGAAGCACCTGATGCACCAACTGCTTATGATATTTTAAACAAAGAACATATTGATATTGTTTTAATGGACTTAGGTTTGCCTCATATTAATGGTGTTAAAGCAACGGCAGATATCAAAAGACTTCACAAGAATGTTAAAATAATTGTTATAACTTCTCATAGTGAAGAAGCTGAAGTTCATAAATGTCTTGAAGCTGGAATTAATGCATATTGTTCTAAAGATATTAAGCCAGAAAAATTAATTCAATTAATTCAAGATGTTAATGAAGGTTCAATGTGGTTTGACCCAGCAATTACAAAATATGTTCATTTTTCAGCTAAACCACAAAAATATCATAGAGCTGAAATCAAAAAAGCTAAAGGCGAATATAATTTAACAGAAAAAGAAAAACAGGTTTTAGAGCTTATTAAAGAGGGTCATTCAAACCAAGAAATTTCTGATAAATTGAATATAAAAGTTAACACAACAAAAGTTCATGTTTGCTCTATTCTTCAAAAATTAGGAGTAGATGACAGAACGCAAGCTGCTATAAAAGCAATAAATGATAACATATTGGGGTAGGATATGACAGGGCTCGGCAAAATTTTAATAATTGATGATAATGCAAAACTTTTGAGTGATGCACTTCCAATGTATGGCTATGAGGTTGAAGTTGCTGAAAATGGGAAAGATGGCATTAAACTTTTAGCTTCAAAGGCAGGTGAAATTGATATTATTTTGTTAGATGTTGTAATGCCTATTATGGATGGTTGGGAAACCTTAAAATTAATTAGAAGCCAAGAAAAATACAATAAAATTCCAATTATTATGCTAACTTCAGTTGATGAAGCCCAAAAACAAATTTCAGGTTTGAAATTTGGTGCAGATGATTACATTGTTAAACCTTTTGTTTTACCTAATTTATTAGCCAGAATTGAAGCTAATTTAAGAAGAACAAAATGGGGTGCACAAGCTAAAGCTGAACCAAAGGTGGTTTCCGGCGAATCTTTAGAGCTTGTTAAATCATTAACAAATAAAGAAACAGAAATTTTAAAATTATTATCAAAAGGAGCAACAAACTCTGATATTTCAGCAAAACTTTTTGTTAAAGAAGTTACAGTTAAATCTCACTTGAATAATATTTATAAAAAGTTGAATGTTGAAAATAGGGTTCAAGCTATCCTTTTAGCACAGCAAATCGGTATTATATAGTTAGTGGAGTTAAATATGAATATCAACTTAGAAATGAATGATATGGATATAGAAAGAGAAGATTTTTCTTCTCAAGATTTAACAGATGTTAATTTTAATCAATCAAACTTAACTGAAGTTAATTTTGCGAATTGCGATTTAACAGGGGCAAATTTTTCAAGAGCAAATCTAGTTGAATGCGATTTCACAGGTGCTATTCTAAATGGTGCTAATTTTAGCTATGCCGTTGTTAATTATTGCAATTTTTCTGAAGCTGATATGGCAGGAGCAGTGTTTAACGAAGCAGATTTAACTGATTCTGACCTATCAAATGCTGAAAATCTTGAAGCAACTCGTTTTGATGATGGAACAATTTGGCCAGATTTAGATAAAATGCCAGATGATTTTGATTCAACTTATGTTCAAGATTTATCTTCTTTAAATGATGAAGAAGATGAAATGGGCTCAGAATTAGACTATTAATCTTGAGTGTGTTATAAAGTTAGCATGAGGGAAAACATTTTAAAAATATTTTTCTTATCTTTTGTGCTATTTTTTGCACACAAATCTTATGCCCTAGAAGAAGTTAGGCTTGAAAATGTTGAAGAGCCTCAAATAATTTATTCTAAAAAACCAGAATCAATTAAAGGTAAATTGTTTATTGAAAATATTGAAGAGGCTCAAGTTTTAATTCAAAAACAACAAGAAACAGACATGAAAGATATTGAAAATATTTGGAATGCAACTGTTTCAAAAAACCCTATTATAAGATTTTCGCTATCAAAATTGGCAATTCCAGAAGAGCAAAGAAGAGTCCATTCTTCTTTTATGGCAAAAAGCCTTAGTGCAATAATTTCTGGTGCTTCAATGTTACCATCTTTTTTAGGTTCAAATTATGCTGTTCAAACGGCGTCTTACGCTGGGGCTAGACTTGCAAACAATTTAATAAATAAAGAAAATTTGAAAAAAATGGAAAAATCTCCTCTAACTGATACAGAAATGGTTGAGCTTGCTGGGCTTATAGAGGAGCTTCAAGATGATATTGTTACTTATTATTATGCCTATAAGGGCAATTTAATTAGGCTTCGTGAGGTTCGTTCAGATATTCTTCTTTATAATTCAAACTACAATAAAGCCCTTGAAATGAACGACACTCTTGAAATAACGGTTTCTTCTGCCCTTTGGGATGAGGCTTTGATGAGAGAATCTGAAGTTATTGAAGAAGTTAAAAAATATCAAATTCTCCTAGAAAGGCTTGCTGGTGCTGATACAATTTCTAAACTAGAGCTTATTCAATATAATTTTGATACAAACAATATTGACCCAACTTCATTAAAAACAGACATTAAAAAAATTAAAAGCGAGGTCCAATTATGATGAGAATTTTGCTTATTTTATGTTTGCTTTTGAATATTTCTGCGTTTGCAAAGGATTCTAATATTGAGTTAACGCCAAAAGATATTGAAAATAGGCTTGGCACTTCAAAAAATCCTGAAACACCACTTGTTATAGAATCTAAAACATCTTGGGTCAGAGAAAAAGCTCAAAGCATTGAAAATAACGATAAAAATTTAACTTATGCAGATTTGAGTTTAAAGAAAATTTCAGAAGATATAATCTCTGAGCTTGAAGCTGAAAACCCTCAAATTGTTAGAGATTTAGAAGTTTTATGGGTGGGAGTTGCACAAGGAAGCGAAACAATTAGATATGCCATTTACAAACTTTCAAACCCAGATGGGGATAAAACTTCTGATAATGCTTTAAAGAAAATAATAAAACCAATTGCAAGTTTTTCAACAATAGCAGGCACAGCGTTTAGCTCAAATCCTTTTGTTGCAAGCTCTGCTCTTGTTGGCGGTTCTCTTCTTGGCAAATTAGGAACAACTGACGCTGACATGAATTACAAATATACAAAAGTTTCAGATACAGGCATGGTTCTTTTAGTTAGAAAAATAGATAAACTCCAAGAAAAATTGCTCTTGAGTTATTTAGAATATAAAAAGTGCGAAAAGGCTTATAATATTGCATTTAAAGCTTTAGAAAAAAGAGAAGCTATATATTTAAATTCTCAAAATAAACCAAGAGAAGAAGTTATTATAGCTGATGTTTATTATAGAAATGCTCAAAACACCGAAAGAGCCGAAGCTGCAAAGCTTTGGAGTGCTAAACAAGCCTTAATTCAATTTGCAGGCAAAGAGGCTTTTGATAGAATGGTTGCTCAAAATCAAGAGAATGGCAAAAATTAAGATAAATATTTTTGAATGTCTTCTTTGTTGAATATTTCAATGCTGTTTTGGTTGTGTATAAAAATTAGGGCAGAAATTGTTGATTTAAACATTGAAAATTCTGGATATGAGAATTTGTTTCTGAGGTCTTCAATGTTTTCTGCCATAAATTCAGTTAAAACCGTTTTGCCTTTAAGAGTTAGAGATGTAAAATATTCAAGACCATCCCTTGTTGGAACACCCTCAAAATAAATAATATCTGGAGATTGAAACTCAACAAAACGCATTGCTTTATCTAAGTTAAAACCAACATTTTCGCTTAATTCACATTGGAAGATGTTTTTAATTTTATATTTTGCAATTGATTCTAAGGTCATAACAGTTTTGTTTTCGGGTGTTAGGTATGACAAAATTGAGTATATTAAGTGAGTTTTGCCACTCAATGAGCCACCACAAACCAAAACTGCACCAGAATTATTTAAGGCATTTTTTAAGAAATTAATTTTTTCTAAATCAAAAATGTTGTTAATATCTTTTGGTGGATGATAAATTTTTAAAGATACTCTTTCGCCTGCAATTGTAGGGAAAGCAGAAACACTTGCTGTTAGCGTTTTTCCATCAACATTGAAATCAAGTTTTCCTAATTGAGGAATTTCATTTACCATTGGGTCTAGCCCAGAAATAGTTTTGATTTTTGAAATAAAGGCATTAACCAAAAGGTTTGGAATAGTTCCTGTTTCTTGGTTTTCGTGGTTAATTTTAAATTTAACGATTAAACCCTCATCTCCTATTTCAAAAAATACTTCATGAACATTCCTAACAATTGCAGTTTTTAAAATTGCACGAAGTAAGTTGTGTAAATTATCTTCGCTTAAATCATTTGCGTGTAATTCTTCTCTCCAATCATAGTCTTTGTTGTCTTCAAAATGAATATCTTTGACTTTGCTCGTTGTTTCATAATATTCGTTGATTTTTCTTAAAACGCCTGATTCGCTAGTAATTACAGGCTCAATGTTTTTCTGAGTTCTTTCTATAATATTTTCAATTGCAAAAAGGTCAAGTGGGTCGCTCATTGCAACTGTCAGAGTGTCTTCTATTTGAAATAATGGCAAAATTTTGTATGCCAAAGCTTCTTTAAAACTAATAAATTCTAAACATTTTTTATCAATTTCGTAGCCATCAAGGTCAACATATGGGATATGAAGCTTGTCTTCTAAAAACTTCAAAAGCGTTTCTTCGTCCATCACTCCAGAATTTATGAGTGCTTGCCCAATGTTAATATTTTGTGCATAAGCTAACTCTTGAGCACTTTCTATATCCTCAAAAGTAACAAAATTATCCCTAACAAGGTCGTATTTTAATTTTTCAATAGTTTTATTGTTGATAAAATCCAATTAGTTCACCTTTAAATGTTTTTCAATTTTTTCAAATACATTAGAAAACTCAAAAGGTTTTGTAATGTATTCATCTGCACCTGTTTCTTCGCCAATTGCAATGTCTTGCTCTTGTCCTCTTGCAGTAACCATAATAATCGGAATATTTTTGTATCTAGAGTCAAACTTTAAAAGCCTGCAAATTTTGTAGCCATTAATTTTAGGCATCATAACATCTAACATAATAAGGTCTGGAGATTCTTCTTTCGCAAGTCTTAAGCCCTCTTCGCCATCATATGCCCAAATGCAGTCATAGCCTTTTTGCTTTAACATAAAGACCATAGTTTCAACTATATCTTGTTCATCATCCACTACTAAAATTTTAGCCAATTTTTTTCTCCCAAATCTTATTTATTAAATTGTAGGTTTCTATCGTTTCAACTTGCCCGAAATCACCCTTTTTAAACACTATATCATATTTTTCAGCATCAGTGTAGCTTTTATCTATTTCTCCAAGAATGGCTTTTTCGCTGAAATCTAAAACATTTCTTTCAAGGTCTGGAGTAAAAAGCCAAGTGTGAGAATGGTTTTCGTCAACTAAATTTAAACTTAGAGTTTTATTTGTGGTTTTAAGTAGGTTATTTTCTTTAATTTTGTTGAAAAAGTCTGAATTTTCTTTTTCTTTTATATAAATTAGAGTGTTGTTTTTAGCTCCATTTAGCTTTTTGGCTACATCAATTTGAAACTTAATAACATCAGATAGAATTGGAATATAAACCGTAAAATTCGCACCTTTGTCTTTTTCGCTAACTACAGAAATTGCTCCTAAGTGGCTATCTATAAGGTGTTTTGCAATAGATAGCCCTAGCCCAATTCCACCAACTTTTCTTGACAATGTGTTTTCAATTTGAGAAAATTTATCAAAAATCTTAACTATATTTTCTTCTTCTATTCCAACTCCTGTGTCTTTAACGGAAATTTTTATATAGTCATTAATAATTCTTGTTTTTGGAGCAATTAATTTATCAAAATCAATTTCATTTGAGCTTATTTTCTTTGTTTCAACAGTAATTTTGCCGTCATTTGGCGTAAATTTTATTGCATTAGTAATTAAATTAGATAAAATTTGCCCTATTCTTTTATTGTCTGCATAAATTTTTGGAAGATTTTCTTCTGTTATGAATTTAAGCTCAATATTTTTCTTATCTGCACTTTGGGTGAATGTTTCTTTTGCTAATTCAAGGGCTGGTGTTAGCTCAATTTCCTTAAACTCAATATCCATTTTTCCTGTTTGAACTCTGGACAAATCTAGCAAATCCTCAATAATTTCTCCAAGACGAACCATATTTCTTTTTGCCATATTAATAAAGTTTCTGGTGTTTTCTGTAATTTCTCCAGCCTCTCCAGATAAAACAATTTCAAGACTATTATTAATAGGAGTTAGTGGCGTTCTTAATTCATGAGAAACAATTGAAACAAATTCTGATTTAATTTTTTCAAGTTTTTCTAAAATATTATTTTTTTCAATAATTTCTTCATATAATTTTGCACTTCTTAAAGGAAGTGGGATTTGATTTGTAATTGTTTGAAAACAGGTCTTGTCCTCTGTTGTAAAAGGTTTTTGCCTGTATATTTCAATAATTCCAAAAAAATCATCTCCAACTTTTATTGGTGCTGAAATTTTATCAAAATTGAAAACTTTAAGGTCAAAAATTTGCCTTGTTGGACGAGTATTTTGAATTAAATCAATATTTTTTAGATTAATTTCAAAAGGAGTTTTGTCGTTTTGAATATTCTTATAGCAAAGCAAAAGCCTCAATTGAAGAGCTTCTTTCAGGCTTTCTGTTGTTTCATGAAGAGAATTGATGTAAATTTTTGATTTTTTTTCTTTATGAGTAACCAAAAGTGTTGCAACATCAAAACTTAGAGTTTT
>JAZSMU010000045.1:0-12835 GCA_045536045.1 Candidatus Gastranaerophilales bacterium | reverse complement strand
TTACCTTTTTCGCTACAAGCAGATGTTCCCATAACATGAGTTGTTGAGCCAATAGATAAACCAATTGCAATATCATTATTAACTTTAAATAGCTTTAATAATTTGTGCCCAAAAACTGCTCCAAAAACTCCAGTTATAACTACAATACAAGCAGTTAAAGATGGGCTTCCTTGAATAATTCTTGATATTTCAACTGCAATTGGACTTGTTGTGGATTTTGGAATTAAAGAAGTTAAAATAACAAAATCTATTTTAAATAATTTTGAAACAAGATAAACACCCAAGACACCAAAAGCTGATGAAAAAAATAGGGCAGAATAGATAATTCTTTTATTTTTAGTTAGAATTTCTCTGTTTTTAAATAGTGGAATTGCTAATGAAATTGTTGCTGGAATGAGCAAAAATGTTAAAAAGCTTGCACTTTCATTGTAAGTTTCAAAACTTATATTAAAATTTTCTAAAATTAAAATTATGACAAAACCAGCACTTAAAATTGGTGGAATTTTTTTTAAAATTGGATATTTTTTTAAATATTCAAATAATTTGAACATAAAAATTGTTATAAGAAATCCGAATAAGTTAGGCACCTTTGCCCTCCTTATTTTTAGAAGAGAAATGTTTTAAGCCAATCTCAACAAAAAGACCACATAAAACCATTGCTATTGCAGTTGTTGTAAATACAATTGCAATAATTGGGATTAAATTTTCAAAAAGTAGTTTTTTGTCTGCAATAAGCCCAACAATGAATGGTGCAAACAAAATAGACATATTTTTAATAAAGAAATTTGCAATATTTTCAACAAATTCAAGTTTAATAATTTTTAAATTTAATGCCAAATAAAGCAAAATTAGCCCTAAAATTGTTGCAGGAAATTGCACATTTATACCTTCTATTATAAGTTTTGAAAGGTAATAAAAGCTAAATAAAATTATTAAACCTAAAATATAATTCCAAATTTTCTTAATCATTTCTCTAAAAATATTATCACAAACATATTCAAAATGCCCTATTTATAACATTTTTTCTAATTGTAACAAAATGTAAATATTGTTGTTTAAATCCTAAAGATTATTAAAAAAATACCGAATACATTATTACGAAGAAAAAATAACAAGGAGCTGAAAAATGGGTATGGCTGCTTCGCAGGCAAGATTCTTGAATCTTACTGCAAGAAAATCAAATACTGAATATCAAGGACAACAAGTCAACCAAGCTAGAAGCGTTTTGGCACTTGAAAGTGCTAACATTGTAGCTCAAATGGCTGCTCTTGAAGTTCCAACTCCTCCTATCAAAACAGATTATTCTCAAATGGCATATTCTTTTGTTGACGCTAACGGTGTTAGAGCAACAATTACTGGTTGGCAAACAAATACTGACCCAAGTGTAAAAGGTACACACACTGTGTCTGTTACTCGTTCAAGACAATTGGGCTCTTCAAATATTTATCAAGATGATTCTAGAGATAATATACCTGTTACTATGAGTCAAAATGGTAGTGGTAGATTTTTAGAAATTGAGTTTGCTCAAAATGACCCAGGACTTGATGCTTTAGGTATGGCTGGTGGTAAATATGGCTTAGCTGTAACAAAAGTTACTGATGACGAAGGCTATGATAGTGCTTGGAATCAATATTTATATGATAAAAATGAATACGATAAAAAAGTAGAAGAATTAAATGCAGAAACTGCAAGAATTCAGGCAGACGACAAAACACTTGAATTGCAGTTGAAACAGCTAGACACTGAGCAAGAAGCTCTAACTCAAGAAATGGAAGCTGTTAAAGCAGTTATTCAAAAGAACGTTGAGAAAACATTTAATACTTTTGCTTAATTTAACAAGTTTTTTTTCTTCCTTACTCATACCCAATTTTTGCCGGCATTATGTCGGCTTTTTTTATTATATTAATTTTTGTTAACGACACACTTAAAAACTAGCAACTTTTTTTTATTAGGAGTTATTTCTAAGTAAGCATTAACAGATTAGGAAGTAGAATTATGAAGATTAACAACACAACTCCAGCGTTTACGCACAAAGTTATCGTAGATATTGGAGCTTCTAACCCAAAAGGTTCTTGTAAAGTAAGAGTTACATCTAATGATGGTAAAACTGAATATTACAAACAAGAAGGCTTTTTAAATAACTCAACAGATGGCTTTAGAAAGAGTCTAGACCCTGTTACAGGCGAATTTGATGGTGGTCAAAGAACATTTATCAACAGGCTTCACCTTCAAATTAAGCATGCCAGCACAAGAGTTCAAAATATGATGAAACTTGGCGAAATTAAAGCACCAGAATCTGAACAAAAACTTGCAGGTGCAGCAGTTTTCGTTCCAGGAACAACATTCACTCATATGAAAGACGATAGAATTGCCTTTATTCCAAACCTAAGAGACACTGAAGGAAACTCTTTAGTAGAAGTTGATTTCAAAAAATATGAACAAGAAGTTAAAGAAGGAAGAGGCAGGGGCAAAGACCTTAATGTTACAGATGACTTTGAACTTGTTGTTACAAAAGACTTAGGTGGAACAGGTTTAGGTATTGCTCAATCTATGGCAAAACAAGGCTTGTTGAACACTGGCGACTACATTATGGGTGTTATGACAGGTGGCGGCTTTGGTTCTGTTGATATCAAAGTTAAAGAAGATGACAATGGTAAACAGTATGTTGAGTTTGAAACTTCTGAAAGTAGCTCATATTTAACTGGTAATGTTTTAATGTATGAAAAAATCTTAAATACAATTAGAAAAACATTAAAATCAACTAACCCAGAGAAAGCTCTTGCAGAATTAACATATGACGACAATAAAAAACTTCAAGAAACAATTCCAATTTTAGGAAAATTAGGTCGTCAAGGTGTAAGTGTTAAATCTCACTTAAAATGCTTCTTCCAAGCTCTTGATTTAGGTATGAACAAAGAAGACGCAGATAAATTTATGAATATGGTTCTAAGAGTTGGTGATGCAAGAATTGTATCAGATGACTTTATGTATGTTTCAGAAGCTGACCACGACCTAGTTCGTGATATTGATAATTCAAAATATTTTGTTCGCACAGAAAGCGATAAAACAGGAAAAGTTAAATATACATTAAACAAAACAGTAATTTCTCCTGAACAAATTAAAAAAGCTAGAATCCACGCAGTTAATGATTATGCAAACGCAGTTTCATTAATTTCAATCAACAAAATCAACGACTGTATTAACAAAGTTGTTCTAGTTGGTCCATTTGCTCAAGGTCTAAATAGACACGTTAAAGAATATGCAGATGAATACGGTGCAAAAGACTTGGCAGATTTAATTACTCAAAAAATTAAACAAAACATTTCTGAAAAATACGCAGACCTACCATCTTCAAAAAGATTAATGGAATTGTATGATTTCCAAGTAATTTGCGACCCAAATATCAATATTAAAGACAACACTGCAGCAGGCGATTTGTTATTGAATAAGCAACTATCATTTACACCAAATAGAGGCTCTTGGTTCAGAGTTCCTATGGATGCTCTAACTGGCGAAGGAAAAATAGCAGAAAAAGAATCTAAAGTGGTTGTAAAAGATGGCGCTACTATAGATGGCAAAGTTGCTAATATTGACTTTACTGATAAACCTGAGGCAGCTAAAAAACTTGAAGCAAGTTTAGACCAAGATGCAGCAGACTAAAAACAATTAACAATCATCATATATTCTATTCCACGAAAAACCTTGCAAGAAATTGCGAGGTTTTTTACTTTTGTTTAATTAAGAAATAAAAAAAGCCCACTTGTGTGAGCTTTTTTAAAATGCCCTGAGCCAGACTTGAACTGGCACTGGGTTTGACCCCAATTGGATTTTAAGTCCAACGTGTCTACCGATTCCACCACCAGGGCATATATCTTATTATTAAATTTTCAACAAAAATAATATATTACAAAAAAACTTTTCTGTCTAGCATTTATGATAATCAAATCCTAAATCTAGTGTTTGGGCTTTATTGCAAAGTGCTCCAGATGAAATAATGTCTACACCAACTTTGGCAATTTCTTCAATAGAATCAAGGGTTACGCCACCACTAGCCTCAACAATTGCCCTGCCATTTATGGTTTCAATTGCAGTTTTCATTTCATCTAAAGTCATATTATCAAGCATAATAATATCAACATTTAAGCTAACTGCTTCCCTAACTTGCTCTAATGTATCGCACTCAACTTCAATTTTATGAGCATGGGATAAATTTTCACGAAGTTTATTAACTGCTCCAGTAATTGAGCCAACACTTGCAATATGGTTGTCTTTAAGCATTGTGCAATCCGATAAATTAAATCTATGCAAAGAGGCTCCACCTGTTTTGATTGCATATTTTTCAAACATTCTAAAATTCGGTGTATTTTTTCTTGTATCAACAATGCGTGCCTTATAATTTTTGATTTTTTCAACAAATTTATTGGTGTAGCTTGCAATACCAGACATTTTTTGAGTGTAGTTAAGTGCAACTCTTTCTCCTGTTAAAATAGCTCTAGCAGAGCCTTTTATAGTTGCAATCTTATCTCCTTTTTGTATTTTTTCGCCATCATGAATAAAAAATTCAATTTCGCATGTTTTATCTAATATTTCAAAAACTTTTCTAAAAACTGCCTCGCCACAAAAAATTCCCTCTTCTCTTGTTTTAAGGTCAATTTCTATAACTTTGTTTTCATCAACAACAAAATCTGTTGTAATATCGCCATAGCCAATGTCTTCAGCTAGTGCCGATTTAACATGTTCTTCTAAAATAAAATCATTTAATAGATATTTCATTTTCTTTAACTTCTCTCTTTTCTTCCGTATTTTTAATAATTTCATCAATTCTAAAGTGCGAACCAATGCTTTCTTTGCGTTTTAGGGCACTTTCTGTAATTATTATTGCACATTCAAGCATAGACCTTGTTTCGTAATGTTCAAAATTAATGTATTTTTTTGAGTTAAACATTTTTTTGATGTTGTTTAATTCATATAAAGCCTCAAGCATGTCCTTTTCGCATCTTTCAATGCCAACATTTTTCCACATAATTTCTTTAATGTTTTCTTGAATGCTTTGGCAATCAAATTCTTCTAATTCAATATGTTCATCATAAATATTTAGCGTGTTTTTAATATTTTCATCAAGTTTTTTAACTGTTGTTAGTGGTTTTTCATCTAATAACATAGCAAGCTCGTGGGCTGTTACAACACATTCTAAAAGCGAATTTGAAGCAAGCCTATTTGCCCCATGAAGCCCTGTTCTTGAGCATTCTCCAATTGCATATAGGTTATTAATATTGGTTTCGCCTTGAACTGTTGCACAAATGCCACCCATTAAATAATGAGCAGATGGAGCCACAGGAATTAAATTTTTTCTTAAATCAACTCCGTTTTCTTCGCATATTTTAGTAATTGTTGGGAAACGTGATTTAAATTTGCTTAATTCTATGTTTGAGATATCTAAAAAGATTTCTCTTTCAGGATTTTCTTTCAAATATTCAATAATTGCTCTTGTAACAACATCACGTGGTGCTAAAGAAGCTCTTGGGTCATATTTTGGCATAAAATCATTTCCGAAATCATCAACCAAAATTGCACCTTCGCCTCTAACAGATTCCGAAATTAGTGGCATTTTGTTATCTGTTTTAATATTTAGTGCAGTTGGGTGGAATTGAACAAATTCCATATCTTTAATATTTGCACCTGCTTGTTTTGCAAGAACTATTCCATCGCCAAGAGCTGTTTTTGGGTTTGTTGTGTGTTTATAAACTTGCCCACAACCTCCCGTTGCAAGAATTGTTGCTCCAGAATAAATTGCTTCATAGTCGTCTGAATCTTCTCTATATACAATAACGCCTTTGCAATTTTTTTCTTTATCACACAAAAGCTCAACTGCTAAAGTGTTTTCATATATTGTTATATTCTTTTGGGCTTGAACAACTTCAATTAATTTTTCGTCTATAACTCTTCCTGTTGCATCTCCACCAGCGTGCAATATTCTTGGAGTTGAGTGTGCTCCTTCTAGAGTAAATCTTAGTTTGCCTTTTTCATCTTTATCAAAATTTACTCCAAGTTTTATTAAATCTTTAATAACTTCTTCAGATGTTTCTGATATATAGCTAACAACATGAAAATCGTTTAAACCTGCTCCAGCAGCAAGCGTGTCTTTAACATGTAGAGCTGTTGAATCGCTTGTATTTTGCCCTAAAACTGCGACAATTCCACCTTGGGCATATTTAGAATTTGAAACACCTATTCCTCTTTTTGAAACAAGCAAAATGCCGTCTTTAAATTTATTATTTAAAGACAATTTGTATGCAAGATAAAGTCCTGCAATACCACTTCCTATTATAACTGCTGAATAATTAGAATATTTCAATTTTCTTGCCTTGTTTTAATAGAATTTTAATTTAAAAATGAATTTAATTCAAACCTATTAAGATAAAACATGTAAATATAATTTTTTGCTTTAAAACTCTGCAAAAAACTCTAAAAATTGCATATTTCAGGCATATTACTTTCTATTGCTTTGAAACAACATCAAAAATTTCTTTAACATCTTTGAACACTTTTGAAGCTTCATCAAGGCTTAGCATGTTGTCGCCATCACAAAGTGCTTCTTTTGGATTTGGATGAATTTCAAAAAACAAACATCTAACTCCAGAAGCCACAGAAGCTTTAGCTAAAAGTGGGACAAATTCTTTTTCTCCAGAGCTTGATGAGCCATTTCCTTGTGGCAGTTGAACGCTATGAGTTGCGTCAAATACAACAGGATAGCCCAAATCTTGAATAATTTTAATTCCTCTCATATCGGAAACTAAATTTCCATATCCAAAGCTTACGCCTCTTTCTGTTATTAAAACTTTATTGTTTCCTGACTTTTCAACTTTTTTAGCTAATGGCAAGATTTGCTTTGGAGCTAAAAATTGCCCTTTTTTAATATTAACAATTTTTCCTGTTTTAGCTGCTGCAACAAGCAAGTCTGTTTGTCTGCATAAAAATGCTGGAATTTGAATAATATCTGCAACTTCAGAAGCCATTTGAGCTTGGTTTGCCTCATGAATATCTGTTACAATTGGCAGTTCAAATTTTTCTTTAACTTTAGCCAAAATTTCAAGACCACGTTCAATGCCAAGCCCTCTGTATGATTCAATAGAAGACCTATTTGCCTTGTCGTAGCTTGCTTTAAAGACATAATTTATGCCTAATTTTTCAGTAATATTTTTAAGGTGTTCGGCAGTTTTGAAAACAATTTCTTCAGACTCTATTGCACAAGGGCCAGCAAGAATTGTTAGCTTATCTCCACCTATTTCAAAATTGTTAAGTTCTATTGTTTTCATAAAATTTATTATATAATATTTAAATTAATAGTAAACATAAAATTTTGGGAGTTGGTATAAAATGGCAGAAAAAGCTGAAGTTAAAAAAGAAGAGTCAGGCAAAGACAAGGCTCTTAAGCTTGCACTAGATAAAATTGAAAAGGATTTTGGAAAAGGCTCAATTATGAGGCTTGGAGATAAAGTTTCAATTAATGTTGATGCAATTCCAACAGGAGCTTTAGCTCTTGACTTGGCGTTAGGTATAGGTGGTGTGCCTAGAGGAAGAATTATTGAAGTTTATGGACCAGTATCAAGTGGTAAAACAACTTTGGCTCAACATATTGTTGCACAAGCTCAAAAAAAAGGTGGAATTGCAGCATTTATTGACGCAGAGCATGCCCTAGACCCAGAATATGCTAGAGCATTGGGTGTTAATGTTGATGAATTATTAATTTCTCAACCTGATACAGGTGAGCAAGCATTAGAAATTGCAGAAGAATTAGTTCGCTCTGGTGCAATTGATGTTATTGTTATAGACTCTGTTGCAGCCCTTGTTCCAAAAGCTGAAATTGATAAAGCAATGGATGAGCAACAAATGGGACTTCAAGCACGTTTGATGAGCAAAGCTTTAAGAAAACTTACTGCAATTGTTGGTAAAACAAACACAACAGTTATTTTCATTAACCAACTTCGTATGAAAATTGGTGTTATGTATGGAAATCCTGAAACAACAACAGGTGGTAATGCCCTAAAATATTACTCTTCAGTTCGTTTAGATATTAGAAAAATTGACACTCTTAAAAAAGATGGTGTTGATATTGGTAACAGAGTAAAAGTTAAAGTTGTTAAAAATAAAGTCGCACCTCCATTCAGAATCGCAGAATTTGACATTATTTTCGGAAAAGGAATTTGCCAAATTGGGAATACAATGGATGTTGCAGAAGCTCTTGGAATTATTAAAAGAGCCGGTGCTTGGTATAGCTACAATGACGAAAAACTTGGTCAAGGTAGAGATAAATCTAAAGAAATGCTTGAAGCTAATCCGGAATTATTAGCTTCTGTTGAGGCTGATGTTAGAAAAGCATTAGATGAAAAAAATAACCCTAAAGCAAAAGAGGAGCAAGAATAGATGAAGGGTATTATTTTAGCAGGTGGAGCAGGAACAAGGCTTTATCCAGCAAGCCTACCAATATCTAAAATTCTTTTGCCTGTTTATGATAAACCAATGATTTATTATCCTCTAACAACTCTTATGCTTGCTGGCATTAAAGATATTTTAATTATCACAAATCCAGCTGACCTAGAAAATTTTAGAAAAACTTTAGGTGATGGCAAAGAGTTGGGAATTAATTTGTCTTACAAAGTTCAAGAAGTTCCTAGAGGAATTGCTGATAGCTTTATTGTTGCAGAAGATTTTATTAAAGATGAACCCGTTGCTCTAATTCTTGGAGATAATATTTTTCATGGCTTCGGTTTTTCTTCAATGCTTAAAAATGTTAAAGATAAAATCAAAACAAACACAGCTGAAGCAGTTGTTTTTGGATATCAAGTTAAAGACCCAAAACGCTTCGGTGTAGTTGAATTTAACAAAGAAAACAAAGTTATTTCAATTGCAGAAAAGCCAAGATTTCCAAAATCTGACTATGCCGTTGTTGGTCTTTATTTCTATAATTCTAAAGTTGTTAAATATGCAAAAAGCTTAAAACCATCTTGGAGAGGTGAATTAGAAATCACAGATTTGAACAATATTTATCTAAAAAATAAAACTTTAGATGTTGAAATTTTAGGAAGAGGCTTTGCTTGGCTGGATACTGGAACACATGAAAGTCTTTTGCAAGCTAGTAACTTTGTTCAATCTATGGAATTAAATACTGCTAAAAAGATTGCCTGCATAGAAGAAGTTGCATATAGAATGGGCTTTATAGACAAAAAGCAACTTCATGAATTGGCTAAAAAATTCAATAAAAATGATTATGGAAAATATTTGTTGAGTTTATAGAAATATTTATAATTAATTTTATAAAAAACGAGGGCTTTGGTTTAAACCAAAGCCCGAAGTTTAATGAATAATTTTATTTTTTAGTTTTCTTCATCATCAATAGGTGTGTCTGCAATGCTTTTTTCAATTATGTGTGTTGTGTGGCGTTTGCCTTCGCCCCAAGTGTCTAGCGTTCCATTTGAAGATTTAACAACTGCCAATTCGCCATTTTTATTCCAAATAACCAATGCACCACTTTTTGTTTGCAGGCTATATTGTTGTCCATTGTCAAACCAAGTTTCAATTGTTCCGTCTTTTGTTTCTTGTTTGCTTTTTTGTCCGTTTTCAAACCATTCACAGATTGTTCCGTCTTGAAGAGTTGCTTTTTTTGCTCTTCCTGTTTCATAAAATTCTGTTGTAGCGCCACTTGCTTTTTTAACAAATTGTAATTGTCCATTTTCAAACCAAGCTCTTTCGCCACCATTTGAATATTTTTCGCTTTTTTTGTTGCCATTTGGCCAAAATTCTTCAGCAATTAAGGTGCCAGATTTTCCTTTAAATACAAGTGCTTTGTTAATTGAAGCTGTTGCATTTAGGCTATTTGCTAGTGCTAAACTATCTTTTTTTCCTATAACATTATTTTTTTCTTGTTTAAACGTTGGTAAATTTTTGAAATTTGCAATTGAGTTTGTTGAAATTTTAGCTATTTGCATAAACCATCCTTTATAAAATTTTCCACTTTAGATAATGCGTGTAAATAATTTTTTTTGCTAAAAATATTTCAAATATTAAAAAAGATTTACTCTTTAAAAGCTAAAGGCTCTCAGATGAGAACCTTTAGTCAATTTGTTGATTAATTTTATTTTTAAACTTCGTTGTAGAACCTTGAAACAATAGGTCAAATTGTCCTGTTGGACCGTTCCTTTGTTTTGCAACAACAATTTGTGCTTTATTTTTAAGCTCTGGGTTGTCTTTTTCGTAATATTCTTCACGATAAACAAACATAACAACATCTGCGTCTTGCTCAATTGCACCAGATTCTCTTAAGTCTGAAAGCATTGGAGTCTTGTCTTTTCTATCTTCAACCTTACGTGATAGCTGAGATAGAGCAATAACAGGAAGCTCTAATTCGCGAGCAAGGGCTTTTAAAGACCTTGAAATAGATGAAATTTGTTGGTTTCTATCTGTTGATGATTTATCTTCAATAAGCTGAAGATAGTCAATTATAACAAGCCCAAGGTCAGGGCATTTCATTTTTAATCTTCTTAATTTTGCACGAATTTCTGAAACACTAAGACCACCAGTATCGTCTATCATAATTGGCGTTGAATGGAGTGTATTCATTGCGTTTGTAATTTTTTCCCACTCTTTTGTTTCAAGTTGTCCTGTTCTAACTTTTTGTGCATCTAGCTCGGCTTCTGCACAAATAATCCTTTGAACCAATTGTTCTTTTGACATTTCAAGAGAGAATATTGCAGTTGGAACTTTGCCTCTAATTGCTGCGTTTTGTGCAATATTAAGGGCAAGAGCAGTTTTTCCCATAGAAGGACGTGCTGCAAGAATAATAAGGTCTGATTTTTGAAAACCAGTTGTTAATTTATCTAAATCATGAAAACCACTAACAACGCCTGTGTATGCACCTTGATTATTAAATCTATATTCAATTTGGTCAACGGTTTTCATTAACAAATCTGAAATTGGCAAAAGCTCATTTGAGGTTCTTTCTTGAGCAATGTCAAAGATTAATCTTTCAGCATTTTCTAATGCTTCTTGTGTGCTAGGCAGGCTGTAACCATTTTCAACAATGCTACTTCCAGCTAAAATCAACCTTCTTTTTGTTGAATTATCTTTAATAATGTTTGCGTAATATGCAATGTTGGAAACTAAGGCATTATCCATTGCAAGCTCAGATAAATACTCTCTTCCGCCCACCTTTTCTAATTGTGAGTTTGCTCCTAAATAATCTCCAACAGTTAAAATATCAATAGGTTTTGACTGGTTGTATAAAGTTAAAAAACATTTGTAAATAATTTGGTTTGCAGGCGAATAAAATGCTTCTGGAGTCAAAATTTCAACTATTTTGTTCATTGCAGCAGAATCAACTAAAACTGCACCTAAAACAGCTCTTTCTGCGTCTAAATTTTGTGGTGGAAGCCTTTTTAAAATATCTTGTGGATTTATATCAACCTGCATCATAACCTCAAGAATAATTATAAAATGAAGTTGATTACATGTGCAATTTTATTTCTGAAATATTAAATTAAATTTACACTTAGGCTGTTAGTGTGTTTAAATATGGCATTTGATTATTAATTGTGTCAGGGCTTGCAAGAATTGAATAAACTGGTTTATTAGAAAATACATGGCGTGCTGCTTGCAGAATATCTTCTTTTGTAATTTGGTCAATTTGTTTAAAATATTCGTCTATTCTTTTAATTCCATATGGCAAATCTGCGTTAATTGCAAGCAAAGAAGTGCGACTAGATAATATTTCCATTTCTTTTGCAACACTTTGTTTTAAATATTTTTTAGCAGATTCCAATTCTTCATCTGTTACAAATTCTGTTTTAAGTTTGTTTGCGTGATATTCAAAACCGTCTAAAGATTTTTGAACATTATCATAATTGATATCATTTTGCTCTTTATTATCTGTTGTTGTTTTGGTGTAAAGAGTTATAATGCCAGTGTTTCCAAAACTTTGAACTTGACTTGCAACTTGGTATGCCAATTTTTTGCTTTCTCTTAAGTCTTGGAACAGCCTTGAAGATGGGTTTCCACCTAAAATTGTGCTTAATAGCTCAAATTTAACATCATCTTTAATATTTCCTGTCATTTTAAATGAATAAGTTTTAAAGATTTCTGCTTGATTTCTTTCTTCTTGACCTATATAAACTTCAGATTTAACTGTTGGTTTATAAATTTCATTCAATTTACCTCTGTGTTTTTGAAATTTCATATCAGGAGTGTAAACTGCTGAAGTAATTTGATTTTCAAGATTTTTTTCATGTGTTATTGGTGCTGTTATAACAAAATTTGAAGAAGCACCATCTAATAAATTTGCCCAATGTTCTCTAACATCATACAAAGTTAAGGTTTTTAAGCCTTTTAAAATAGATTCGCTTGTTGCAAAATAGTCTGGATATAATTGGGCAATTAGAGTATTTGAAGCACTTTTTGGCAGAGTTTTCATATAGGCTTCAATTTTATCTTTTGCTTTTTGAAATTCTTTTTGGGTGAAGTTTGGAGAATAAATTGTGTCTTTAAGTTGATTTATAACTTCAATAGTGTCTTTCCCAAAGCAATCTGCGTTTGCTGTTATTGAAAAACCATTTGCGTCAAAATCAAATGAAATCCCTTTTAAACCTGCATTTTTTTCTAGTTGTTCTCTTGAATATTTACTATTTCCATTGTTTAAAATTTGGGCTAGAACATAATGTGCTGCTGGGTTTTTTGGAGTTGCTTTCCAATTTGTCAATTTCCAATTCATATAACTCATATCTGTTGATGAATCTGAAATTGCTAAGTAGCTTCCATCTTTTAAAATATATTCTTTAACATCATC
>JAZSMU010000046.1:0-5975 GCA_045536045.1 Candidatus Gastranaerophilales bacterium | reverse complement strand
AAAGCCTCTTTGATAAATTCAAAGAGGCTTTTTTAATGCTTATTTTTAATTATTTTGCACTCACATAAATATCGTCAAAAGTTTTCTCTTTATAATTTGGAACATAATTTTTGATGTAATTTATTGCATCTTCTGGAGTTTGTGCTAAATAATAAACATCTCCAGCAGATTTTTGTGCAAAATCTTTTTCAATAATTTCGTCAAAAAATTTAATTAATGTGTCATAAAAACCATTTGTATTTAAAAAGACAATTGGCTTTGAATTGTAGCCTAAAATCTTTTGAACTATCATCTCTGAAACTTCTTCTAAAGTTCCAAAACCACCAGCTAAAGCAATAACACCATCTGATAATTCATCCATTTTTGCTTTTCTTTCTCTCATACCAGCTGACACATGAAACTCATTGCAATTTCCTTCATGTTTAAGCATATTATAAAGTTTTTCTGGCATAACACCAATTGAATATCCACCATTTTCTTTAATAACTTTTGAAATATGACCCATAAGCCCTAAAGATGAGCCACCATAAACAAGAGAAAAATTGTTCTCAACCATTAATTTTCCAAGCTCTTCGCAACTTTTATAATAACTCTCATCAATTCCACCACTTGCAGAACAGAATACACAAATTTTTTTCATTTTTCCTCACTAAATATTCCTAAAATCATCTTTGCAAATTTAATTTTTAATGTCAAGAAAAGTAAAAAAGAGCAATTTTCTTACCTAATTTGTTTTTATTAAATTAAGGAAGAAATGGTAAGGGATTTATGGAAGTAAAATCAGTTCAAGTGGTGCAACCTAAAAAAGAAAAAAATCTGCACTAGGAGTTTTAGCAGGTGCAGGAGTTGGCATTGTGTCTGGTAATGCCTTAAAACTTGCTGGTGCAAGTGCATTTGCTAAAAAATTTGTTAATGAAACAAAGCTATCAGAAGCTGATACAAAAATTGTTCAACAAGGTATAAAAGATGCTTTTGAAAAAAGTGGAGCTAAGAAAAACGGCTATGAGCTTTTGTTTGTAAATTCACAAAATGCAAAAGACATAACTGAAGATATGGTGCAAACCACAATGAAAAGATTTCAAGGGAAAATAAAACCAATCTATGAACAAAAATTGACTGATGCTTTACGTATCAACTTATCAGGAAAAACAAATGAAGTTTCTAAAGGCTTGAATGCATATTGCCATAGCACATTGAAAAAAATATTATTACCAGATGGAAAGCTGACAACAGCAGGTTTCCATGAAATTGGGCATGCTATGAATTCTGCCTCAAAATTAGGAAAATTTACTCAAGGTCCTTTAAGAATTATTGGAATGTTAGCACCTCTTGGAATAGCGTTATTTGGTGCATTTAGCAAAAAACAAAAAGCTAAAGAAGGAGAAGAATTAACAACAGGACAAAAAGCAAGCAATTTTGTTAGAAATAACGCAGGCAAACTATCGTTCTTGGCTATGACCCCTATATTAATTGAAGAAGGTGTAGCATCAATTAGAGGCAACAAGCTTGCAAAAGAAGTTCTATCCAAAACACCAGAGCTTGCTAAAAAAGTTTCAAAATCTAATAGATACGCTTGGTGCACCTATTTATGTGCAGCAGCTGCAGCAGGAATTACTAGCTTTTTAGCAGTTAAAATTAAAGACAAAATTCAAGATAAGAAAAATCAAAAAGCACAATTAAATGTTTAAAAAAACGAGTAGAAAAAAATAGTATTTTTAACAGATTTTTCTTGTATTTTTGGCATGTTTGGAGTAACTTTTTAATTATGGAAGTAATTAAGGAGGACAGATAGATATGTCAAAAAAAACAATCACAGTTGACGGTAACTATGCTGCAGCCCATGTAGCGTACGCACTAAGCGAAGTTTCCGCAATTTACCCTATCACTCCATCTTCAACAATGGGTGAATGGGTTGATGAATGGGCATCACAAAACAAAAAGAACATCTGGGGCAAAGAAGTTATTGTTGCAGAAATGCAATCTGAAGCAGGTGCAGCAGGTGCTGTACATGGTTCTTTAGCAGCAGGTTCTCTAACTTCAACTTACACAGCATCTCAAGGTTTACTTTTGATGATTCCTGTTATGCACAAAGCAGCAGGCGAAATGTTGCCACACGTTATTCACGTTTCAGCTAGAGCATTGGCAGCACAATCTCTTGCAATTTTTGGCGACCACTCAGACGTTATGGCTTGCAGAAACACAGGCTATGCAATGTTGGCTGCAAACTCAGTTCAAGAAGAAATGGATTTGGCTCTTGTTGCACACTTAGCAACTTACAAATCAAAAGTTCCATTCCTACAATTCTTTGATGGCTTTAGAACATCTCACGAAGTTCACAAAATTGAAGAAATTTCTTATGAAGAAATTAAAAGCCTAGTTGAAGAAAAATACATTGAAGAATTCAGAGCTCGTGCTATGCGTCCTGAAGCTCCAATTTGTAAAGTTGGTGCTCAAAACACAGACGTTTACTTCCAAGGCAGAGAAACTGTTAACAAATTCTACGATGCAACTCCTGATATCGTTGAAGAATATATGGACAAAGTTGCAAAAGTTACTGGCAGACAATACCACGCATTCGACTACGTTGGTGCAGAAGATGCAACTGACGTTATCGTTGCAATGGGTTCTGGCTGCGAAACAATTGAAGAAACAATTAACTATCTAAACTCAACAAGAGGCACTAAATACGGTCTTGTTAAAGTTAGATTATACAGACCATTTGATGTTGAAAGATTCAACAAAGCTCTTCCAAAAACAACACAAAGAATTGCAGTTCTTGACAGAACAAAAGAACCAGGTTCAATTGGCGAACCACTTTATATGGATGTTGTTGCAGCTCTTGAAAACAAAGAAATCAAAGTTATTGGTGGCAGATATGGTTTATCTTCTAAAGAATTTACTCCATCAATGGTATTGGGTGTATTCAAACACTTGGCAAACAATGGTTTCCATGGTTTCACAGTTGGTATTGAAGATGATGTTACTCACAAATCAATTGACTATTCTGAAACTATCGTTACAGAACCAGCTGGCACAACAAACTGCATGTTCTGGGGCTTAGGTTCAGACGGTACTGTTGGTGCTAACAAAAACTCAATTAAAATCATTGGTCAATACACAAACAAAGATGCTCAAGCATACTTTGCATATGACTCTAAAAAATCTTTTGGTGTAACAGTTTCACACTTAAGATTTGGTGATGAACAAATTAAATCAACATACTTAATTACAGCTCCAGACTTCGTATCTTGCTCAGCTCACGCTTATATCGGCAGATATGACCTATTAAAAGGCATTAAAGAAGGTGGAACATTCTTATTAAATTCACCTTGGAGCAAGGAAGAAGCATTTAATCACTTAACACGTGATATGCAAGAAACTATCATCAACAAAAAAATTAAATTCTACAATGTTGATGCTGAAAAACTTATTAAAGAACAACCAGGACTACGTGGCAAAGGTGCTAACACAGTTATGATGGTTGCATACTTCAAAGTTTCAGGAATTATTCCATTTGAACAAGCTTTAGAAGGTATGAAAGAAATGACAATTAAAACCTTTAAGAAAAAAGGTGATGACATTGTTAATATGAACTTAGCTCTTATTGACGCAGCTGTTAACGCAACTGAAGAAGTTGTTGTTCCAGCAACTGTTGGTGGAGCTTGTGCTGAAGAAGTTAAGTTAATTGCAGACGATGCTTCTGAATTTGCGAAGAAAATCATTGAACCTTCAATGAGACAAAAAGGTGATGATATTCCTGTTAGTGCTATGTCAGTTGATGGCACAATTCCAACAGGCACAGCTTGCTTAGAAAAAAGAGGTATAGCTCCACGTGTTCCTCATTGGAACTCAGAAGCTTGTATCCAATGTGGTATCTGTGCTTCAGCTTGTCCACACGCTGCTATTAGAACAAAATTGTTTGAAAAAGAAACTGTTGCTAATGCTCCAAAATCTTTCAACACAGTTGATGCTAAACCAAACGCAGCTGGCGAACAATTTAAAGTTCAAGTATATTGCGATGACTGTACTGGTTGTGGCGTTTGCTTAGACCAATGTCCAATCAACAACAATAAACCTGAAGCTCCAGCACTTTCTTGGTCTACTATTGAAAAAGAAGTTGCTGCTGGCGAAAAAGAAAACGAAAAATTCTTTGATGAAGCTCCAGACAACGTTATGGGTAAAAACACAACAAAAACAATCAAAGGTGCAATGCTTAGAAAACCATTGTTTGAATTCTCAGGTGCTTGTGCTGGTTGTGGAGAAACTCCATACGTTAAACTTGTTTCTCAATTGTTCGGTGAAAACGCAATCGTAGCAAACGCAACAGGTTGTTCTTCAATTTACTCAGGAACATTCCCAACTATTCCATACACAACAAACAAAGATGGTAGAGGACCAGCTTGGGCAAACTCACTATTTGAAGACAACGCTGAATTTGGCTTCGGTATGAGATTAGCAGTTGACGCAAACAGAGCAACTTTAAAAACTTATGTTGAAAAAGTTATTGCTTGCGAAAAATCTCCAGCTGACCTTAAAGAAGCTCTTGAAGCTGCAATTGCTCACTTTGATAATTCAAAAACTGAAGAAGCAGTTAAAGCTCAAGATAAAGCTAAAGAAGTTCTTGCTAAATATGCTGACATTGACTGTGCTGATTTAGCTAAAGTTCGCGAACTTCAAGACTACTTCACAGACAAATCAGTTTGGATTATTGGTGGCGACGGTTGGGCAAACGATATCGGCTACGGCGGTATTGACCACGTATTAGCACAAAACAAAAATGTTAATATCCTTGTTCTTGATACAGAAGTTTACTCAAACACTGGTGGTCAAGCTTCTAAATCAACTCCAACAGGTGCTGTTGCTAAATTTGCAACAGGTGGTAAACCAACTTATAAGAAAAACATGGGCTTAATGAGCATGTCTTATGGATATGTTTATGTGGCATCAGTTGCACTTGGTGCTGACAGAGGTCAAACTCTAAAAGCATTCCAAGAAGCTGAAGCTTATGATGGTCCATCAATTATCTTCGCTTATGCTCCATGTATTGCACACGGAATTGACATGAGCAAAACTCAAACTGAACAAAAACGTGCAGTTGAAGCAGGATATTTCCCACTATACAGATACAATCCTGCAAGCGAAACACCATTTACTTGGGATGCTAAAGACCCTAAAGGAAGCTATCAAGACTTCATTAGGTCTGAAGGAAGATATAAATCTCTTCTTAAAACAAACCCAGAAGCTGCTGAAGCTTTATATCAACAAGCTGAATCAGACGCAGCAAAAAGAATGGCTGTTTACAAATCTGTTGGCGAATTAATGAAATAATAATTCAACAAAAGATACGGAAAAGAGGGCATTTAGGTGTCCTCTTTTTTTAATGCGTGTTTATCTTAATTTACAAAACTTAAAAAAATAAGGTTAAATGTAAATATTTTGCCATTACAGGTTTTGTAAAATCGGAAGGTATGTTGTGGCTATTCAAAGTTTAGATTTAAATAATTTCATAATAAGGTCTAAAGAAGGGGCAAAAGCCCTTAATGAAGCTGCCCAAAAACAACCAAATAGCACCTCTCCACAAGTTATAGAAGACAAACCTGATGTTATTGTTTTAAATAATGTGCCACCTCAAGCACCCAAAAAGAAGCCTAATCCAATTGTAAATATTCTAGGCTGGATAGCAGGTTTTGCAATTTTAAATATGGCACTTAGCAGAATGAAATTTGGCAATTTTCCAAAACCACCAATACAAGGTTCAGGAAGAATTAGTGAAGTTTTTGAAGATATATCTGGTGCTAAAAGATTAGACGAAATGGCACTTCCTGAAACATTAATTGAAACAACTAAAAAAATTGTTGCAGGAATTAAAAATCCAGACCTTATTGAAGCAAGAGGTGGCAGAAAACTTGGAAGCATATTTTTGTATGGTCCACCAGGAACAGGCAAAACAACATATGTTAAGGCTTTAGCCAAAA
>JAZSMU010000017.1:0-7697 GCA_045536045.1 Candidatus Gastranaerophilales bacterium | reverse complement strand
AGGTTTTCATTCCACACTTTGACGCCTTTTTCAACTCTCAATATTCTTGGAGTAAAATTCCAAATATATTTGATACCTGATTTAACTAAAAAAGTTGCACATTCTTGAGCAATTTCTTTAGGAACAGTTAAAATTGCAATATCAACATTAAGTCTTGTAGCCAAATTAGATAATTTGGAAATATGGAAAATTTCTTTTCCGTTTATTTTCATTCCGACTTTTAAAGGGTCGCTATCAAAAAGAGCAAGGACATTTAGTCCATAGTCCTTAAGGTCTTGGTATTTTATCAAGGCAGTTCCTAAATTCCCTGCTCCAACTATAAAGGCATCTTTGTTTTTTTCAAAACCGAGTGCATTTTCAATTGCAATTTTTAGTGTTGCAACTTCATACCCGATTTTGCATTTTCCATTGTGGTTAATTAAACCAATATCTTTGCGAACTTGGGAATTATCAATATTTAATAACTCAGCGATGCGTGGGCTTGATATATATTCAAGCCCGTTATCTACGCATTCATTGAGTATAAAGTGATAAAGCGTTAAACGTTTTATGACCTTTTCTGACAATTCGCCTTTCATTCATCTGCCTCAACTAAACTACTCCATTGTAGGCATCTAAATAAATTTGCTTAATTTCATCCATTAAAGGATAAGCTGGGTTAGCACCTGTGCATTGGTCGTCAAATGCTAATTCAACTAGCTCTTCTAAGTTTGCCATAAATGTTTTTTCATCTACGCCAAATTCTTTAATAGACATTGGCAAATTAAGCTCTTTCTTAAGCTCAGTGATTTTATCTAACAATAATTGAACTTTTTCATCATCGTTAGCACCACCCAAATTCAACTCATCTGCAATTTGACCATATTTAGCTTTTGCATTAGGGAATTTGTATTGTGGGAAGATACATTGTTTTTTAGGTTTATCGTTTGCGTTGTATTTGATAACTTGATTAATTAACAATGCGTTAGCCACACCGTGAGGAACATTATACATTGCACCTAATTTGTGAGCCATTGAGTGGCAAATTCCTAAGAATGAGTTTGCAAAAGCCATACCAGCAATTGTTGCTGCATAATGAACTTTTTCTCTTGCAATTGGGTCATTTGCACCTTCGTTGTATGAACGTGGAAGATATTTAAATAATTGTTTAATAGCTTCTAGTGCATTTGAATTTGTAAAGTTTGTAGCCAATGCAGAAACATAAGCTTCTAGTGAGTGAACAAGTGCGTCAATACCAGATGCTGCTGTTAAGCCTTTTGGCATACCATCTACAAAGTTAGGGTCAACGATTGCCATATTTGGAGTTAGTGCATAATCTGCAATTGCATATTTAACATGAGTTTCATCATCTGTGATAATTGCAAATGGTGTAACTTCACTTCCTGTTCCTGAAGTTGTTGGAATACAAACCATTGTAGCTTTTTTACCCAATTCAGGAATTTGACAAATTCTTTTTCTGATATCCATAAATCTCATAGAAATATCTTCAAATACTGTGTCTGGTTGTTCATACATTAACCAAATAATTTTAGCTGCGTCCATTGGAGAACCACCACCCAATGCAATAATTACATCTGGTTCATATGGTTTAACAATTTCCATTGCTTGACGAATTGTTGATAAAGTTGGGTCTGGTTTAACATCAAAGAAGATTTGATGGTCAATGCCGATTTCATCTAAAACATTTGTGATTGCATCAACTGCACCTGAGTTAAACAAGAATCTATCAGTAACGATAAATGCACGTTTTTTACCTTGCAATTCACGAAGAGCTAAATCTGTAGCACCTCTTTTGAAGTAAACTTTTGGTGGAATTCTAAACCACAACATATTTTCTCTCCTTTCAACAACAATTTTATAATTTAATAAGTGTTCAACGCCAACATTACCTGAAACAGCGTTGCCACCCCAAGAACCACAACCAAGTGTTAATGATGGCTCTAATTTAAAGTTATATAAATCACCTATACCACCTTGAGAAGATGGAGAGTTGATTAATAGACGGCAAGTTGGAATAGTTTTTGCAAAGAAATCAACTCTGTCTTTAACTCTTGTGTCTGTATATAAAGCTGCAGAGTGTCCAGCACCACCAATTAATACTAATTTATGAGCCATATCAACTGCTTCTTTGTAATCTTTTGCTTTATACATAGCAAGAATTGGAGAAAGTTTTTCATGTGCAAATGGATTTTCAACTGCAACAGATTTTTCTTCGCCAATTAAAACCTTAACATCTTTATCAACAGTTATTCCAGCTAATTCTGCAATTTTATATGCCGGTTGACCAACAATTGCTGGGTTAACTGTGCCAGCTTCAGTTAAAATAATTTTAGCAACAGCTTGTGCTTCTTTTTGGTTAAGCATATAAGCACCTCTGTATACAAATTCTTTTTTAACTGCTTCATATACATCTTCAACAACTACAACTGATTGTTCTGAAGCACAAATCATACCGTTGTCAAAAGTTTTTGACATAAGAACTGAAGATACTGCCATTTGAATATTTGCAGTTTCGTCAATAATTGCTGGAACATTTCCAGGTCCAACACCAAGAGCTGGTTTGCCTGAAGAGTATGCAGCTTTAACCATTCCAGGACCACCTGTTGCCAAGATGCAAGCAATATTTTCGTGGTGTAATAATGCGTTAGATAATTCCATAGATGGTTCATCAATCCAACCAATTAAATCTTTTGGAGCACCAGCTTCAATTGCAGCATCTAAAACTAATTTAGCAGCAGCAATTGTGCAATTTTTTGCTCTTGGGTGTGGTGAGAAAATGATTGCATTTCTAGTTTTTAAGCAAATTAAAGCTTTGAAAATTGCAGTTGATGTTGGGTTAGTTGTTGGAATAATACCAGCAATAACACCTAGTGGGTCTGCAACAACTTTAATTCCATTTATTTTGTCTTCTTTAATGATTCCACAAGTTTTTGCATTTTTATGTTTGTTGTAAATATATTCAGCTGCAAAGTGGTTTTTGATGATTTTATCTTCAACAATACCCATGCCTGTATCAGCAACAGCCATTTTAGCTAGTGGGATACGTGCTTTGTCGGCAGCAGTTGCAGCAGCTTTGAAAATTTTATCAACTTGTTCTTGAGTAAAAGTTGAATAAATTTCTTGTGCTTTTTTTGCTCTATCAATTAGTTGATTAAGAGCTTCAATGCTATTAACAGCGTTTGTTGTTGTTTGTTTCGGTTTTTCTTGTGCCATTAAATTCATCTCCTTTTTAATCGTGATTTATTTCCTTATTTAAAGAATATTTCAAATAAATATTTTTGTCAATATGTTAATTTTTCTTAATTTTTAAGGATTTTTAATCGTGCGATTTATCACAATTAATTGTGCTATTTATAAAAAAATCACGATTAAATATAGCAATTTAAAAACCACAATTGTTTTATATATTATATAGAGGCAATATGATTAATTTTTTACCAATAAGTTTTACAAATAATAAAATTCAAATAAATAAAGGGGCGACACCAACCCTAAAAAAAGGCTTAACTCAAGATGTGTTTGAAAAATCTAATGTTAGCTTTAAAGGCAAGGCAGGTGCGTTTGAAACTTGGGCTTCTAAAAATAGTTTTGAAGCTAAAAATATAGGCAAAATAATTAGCAATAAAAAATATGCATTAGGTAGTGGAAATTCTAACACAGTGTTTGAAATTCCAAATTGTGATGATTATGTTTTAAGAATAGAAACTAAAGATATTGAAAAAGCAAAAAAAGCTAATTGGGAAGAATCTAGCTATATAGATACAGAAGATAAAAAATTAAGTATTAATATTGGGCAAGAAGTTGGACTTTATGAAATTAAAAAAGGAAACAGCAAAATTCAAGTTCAAGTCTTAAAAAAACAAAAGGGCGAATCAATTGGAAACAAGCCACATATTGTTATTTACAATAAAAAAGCTGGCGATTTAAAAGATGGCGAAGTGCCTTATAGAGATATTTCAAGAAAGAAAAAATACGCAGACACACTTCATAAAGTTGCAAGTTTGCCACTATCTTCTTATGAAAAATTAATTGATGAATATCAAACAGCACACAGGGCAGGGTATTATTTTGATTACCAAAATTCAAATAATTTGCTTGTGGATAAATCTTCTAAAAGAATAAATCTTGTTGATATGGGAAAATCTGGGAAAGCAGAAAAACCACTTTATGAAGAGCTTTTATATTCCTTAATTAATGCAGAATATTATGATGTCTATATTGATGACGAATCAATTCCTTTAGAAAAAAGAGTTGCAACATTTAAAGACAACCAAAAAATTATTAAAAATTTCTTAAAGGCAATGTCAAATAAAGGTGTTAAGTTTGATAAAAAAGAATTAAATGAAAGATATTTTGCATTTTATGTAAGATATAATCCAGCATTTTTAAGCTGTCTTGGACTTACACTTGATGAAGAAAGAGAAATTGAAAAACAACTTAAAAATATGAAACTATTGTAGAGGTAGTAAAAATATTCTCTTAAAGGCGATATTGGAGCTTAAGAGCACTAATTAAGGACTAGGTAGCCTAAAGTTAGATAAGTTGCAAATAATGACCAAATAAAATATGGGATTAAAATTAGCCCAGATATTTTTGATACAGAATAAAATTCAAGAATTGTAAGCAATATAGCCATATCTAATAATAAAACAATAGCAAGAGCAAGAGGGATATTTTGCATTAGAAAAAACACAGGACTCCAAGCAAGATTTAAAATTAGTTGAATTGCAAAAACAACATAACCAAAAGTTTTTTCATCACTAGGCTTTAAAAAATACAAAATTAAAGATGTGAAAATTGTTATATATAATATTATCCACACAGGAGCAAAAATCCAATCAGGTGGAGATAAGAAAGGTTTAGTTAAAGAATTATACCAAGACGAATTGTACATAAATTTATTTTAGAATATTTTTTAAACTAAAAAATTAGACAGATTGGTAATTTTATCATATATCTATATGACCCCAAAAAGGGAAAAGAAAAATAGAATATAGAAATTAGAGTATGAAAGGTTAGTAGTATGGAATTTATTATTATTGGATTATTACCAGTAGCATTCATTATTTGGTTCTACAGTATTTATGTATCTTTAATTAAAATTAAAAACAAAACCAAAGAAGCATTTTCTGGAATTAACATTCAACTTAAAAAAAGATATGACTTAATTCCAAACATTTTAACTCTTGCAAACAAATTTATGCAACACGAAAAAGGCTTATTTGAAGAAATTACAAAATTAAGAACTCAAGCATTAAGCCTACCTAATGACCCAAATTTAGCAGGACAAAAACTTGAATTAGACTCTAAAATTAAAAACTTAATGGGTCAAGTTATGGTTTCAGTTGAAAATTACCCAGAATTAAAATCTGATACAAGCATGATTACTGCAATGCAAACATACAACGAAGTTGAAGAACACATTGCAGCAGCAAGAAGATTCTACAACTCAGCTGTTAATGAACTTAACAATGCTGTTGAAATCTTCCCATCTTCAATGGTTGCAGCTATAATAGGCGTTAAAGGTCAAGAATTCTTTACAGCAACTGAAGAAGAAACAAAATCAATTAATGCAAGCGATTATTTAAAATAAGAATTTAATTTTTAGGCAGGGGAAACCCTGCCTTTTTTAATGGAGATTTCATGCAACAAGGAACAGTTAAGTCTTATAACAAAATGAAAAATGAATTTTTCAAAAAATTCAGGTCTGAAATTGTGCCGATTGCCAAAAAACATGAAAAAACAAGAAAAATTTTTTTAATAATATCAATTATTTTATACATTATCATCTGGACGTTA
Source organism: Candidatus Gastranaerophilales bacterium (assembly GCA_045536045.1). Classification (GTDB taxonomy): domain Bacteria; phylum Cyanobacteriota; class Vampirovibrionia; order Gastranaerophilales; family Gastranaerophilaceae; genus RGIG1918. The sequence goes on along the minus strand of JAZSMU010000017.1, from coordinate 1,898 downwards.
ACAGGATTATTTATTTATTATTGCGTAATTTTACCACAGTTAAACAGCGGAAAAGCACCTAATGATGAAGGCACAATAATGATAATCTTGGGTGGACTTATTGCGCCTTTTGCAATACAGAATTGGCTTACAAATAAAATTGAAAAGAAAATAAAAGAGCAAATTATGCCAAGTGTGTGCAAATGCATTGGTGATTTAACTTGGAATCATAGTTTTTATGAAAATGAACATGTTTTGGCTTTGTCAAAATTAATTCCAGACGACTATAATGGAGTATCAATAGATGATGTATTTATGGGCTACTATAATGATGTGGGAATTGATATAGTTGAATCTGAATATACAAAAACAACAGGATATGGCAAAAACAGAAGAACGATAACTTATTTTAAAGGTGTTTATGTTGTTATTGAAATGAACAAAGACTTTAAGGGGCACACGGTTATTAAACCCGATAGGCTAATAAAATGGGACTTGACGGGGCTAAAGCGAACAACTTTAGAAGATGTGAAATTTGAAAAGAAATTTGATGTTTATACAGATGATGAAATTGAAGCAAGATACCTTATTACAACAAGTTTTATGGATAGATTAAACGAAATGAAAACAGCATTTGAAGCAACAAGTGTTTCTTGTGCATTTCATGATGAAAAACTTATTATTGCTTTTGATAACCCATTTGATTCTTTTTCAATAGTTTCATTATTTAAAAAAACTGATGACCACAAGCAATATTTCCAAATGTTTGAAGAATTTTTATCAATTATTAAATTAATAGATTATTTTAAATTAAATGAAAGGACGGGTCTATAATGCAACAAGAATTGATTAAAGAATATAATCAGATGAAACTTAATTTTGCAAAAAATTACAAAACAACTTTTCTTCCTGTTGCACAAAAATATGAAAAAATTAGAAAAATATTGGCAGGAATAATAATTGGAGGATATTTAATCTGTGCATTAATATTTCTCTACACAACATTTAGAGGAATAACTCATAATGGCAATAATCAAATCATAAGAGAAAATGGCAAGATTGTAAGAATAGTTGGTCGGGGAAACGTAGATTTTAATGCCTCTAATTCAGGTCCAGATATTAGAATATTTTTAATTCCATTTATAATACAAGGGATAATTAACATCTATGCAAATATAAAAATAAAAAAAGAAATTATGCCAGAAGTTTGCAAATGTATAGGAAATTTATCTTGGCAACATGGACACTATGAAAACCCACATGTTATGTCATTAGCAAAACTAATTCCAGAAAATTGGAATAGGTTTAATGCAGATGATGTTATTGTTGGGCAACATAAAGATGTCCGAATTGATATGGTTGAAGCAAAATACGCAAGAGAAAAAGGGAGTGGAAAAAATAGAAGTAGTTATACATATTTTAAAGGTGCCTTTATAGTTCTTGAAATGAACAAAAAATTTAAAGGGCACACAATAATTAAGCCAGACAAACTTATAAAAACCCCACCATCTCCTGAACTAAAGCTAACAACACTAGAAGATGTAACTTTTGAAAAGAAATATGATGTATTTACAGATGATGAAATTGAGGCAAGATACTTAATTACAACAAGCTTTATGGATAGATTAAACGAACTGAAGGTTGCATTTAGTGCCAAAGAAACTTATTGTGCATTTTATGGTGGAAATTTAATCATAGCATTTGGTGGAATAAAAAATTTATTTACTGTTTTCTCACTGTTCAAAAGGGCAGATGATAGTAAGCAATATACACAAATGTTTGAAGAATTTTTATCAATAATAAAAATTATTGACCACTTTAAGCTTAATGAAAAAATTGGTTTATAAGAAAAAATATTCAAAAAGACCACAAAAGTGGTCTTTTTTTATTAATGGTGGGCTTGGAGAGACTCGAACTCT
>JAZSMU010000027.1:0-26549 GCA_045536045.1 Candidatus Gastranaerophilales bacterium | reverse complement strand
AGAAGCTGATAGTCTTGAAGTTAGAACATTTTTAAGACTTTCATCTAGTTTTATAGAATTTTGCAATAACTCTGTCATTAGTTTTTATTGTTCTCCCCTGTATCTCGAAATTGTGATGTCATCGATTTCTTTTGCTTCAAGCATTAGAATATTCTTGTAGTGTTCTTTTTCTTGTTTTTCTTTTAAGTTTTCAAGTGATTTTAGGTCTTTGTAAGCGTTTTCTACTTCAATTTTTTGTTCATCTAAACGAATTTGCGTTCTTTTAATTAATTCTAATTGTGTTTGAATATCTGATTGAACTCTTTCTAGGTAGTTTCTAAGAGCAACAATTTCAGGAATATTCATTTCAGGTTGAGCTTGAAGTGCATCAATTTTCCCTACTATTTCTTGCCTTTTAAACTGCATTTCGTTTAGAATATCAAGCTGCGAGTTGAGGATATTTTGTATTTCAGCAAGTTTTAATCTTTCATCATCCAGTTTTTTTTCGCGAATTTCCAGAATAGTTTGCATTCTGAATTTAAATTTTTTCATTAGATAACTTAACTACCTTACAAAATCCCCATTTGTCATGTTCAGTTTAATGAATAAAACATTTTCTTTCATCATCCAAAAAATGTATAAAAACTAATTTTTGTTTTTAGGGTCTAGAAAATCTCTTATAGTGTCGCCTAGAATATTAAAAGATAAAACAGCCAAAAATATTAAAAATCCTGGTGTTAAAAGCCATGGGCGAGAAATTATATTTGTAAATTCTTGTGCTTCTTTAAGCATATTTCCCCAGCTTGCATCTGGTTGCTGTATTCCAAGCCCTAAGAAACTTAAGCCAGATTCAGATAAAATGTAGCTTGGAGTTAAAAGAGTTATTGCAACAATTACATAGCTTGATGTTTGAGGAAGAATATGTTTCATAATAATTCTAAATTTAGAAGCACCTAAAGATATTGCAGATTTAACATAGTCTTCAGTTTTAATTGATAAAACCATACCACGAACAACACGAGCAAGCCCTGCCCAGCCAATAAAAGCCAAAAGAACAACAATTAAGGCAAATCTTTGCGTTGAGGTCATTGAAGATGGGAGAATAGAAGCTAGAATAATGAGCAGATAAAAGCTTGGAATACTCATAATGGCTTCTGCAAATCTCATCATTATAATATCAATTTTTCCACCAAAGTAGCCTGAAATTCCACCATAAATAAGCCCAATAGGAAATGTTATAAAAAGAGCCAAAAAGCCTATGGTTAAGCTTATTCTGCCACCGTATAAAATTCTTGAAAAGTTATCTCTTCCGTTTATATCTGTCCCTAATAAAAATAGTTTTCCACCATTTTCTAGGCTTAACAATTTTCCATTTCTGAAAAATTTTAGATAATATTTTTGACTTCTATCTTGATGAAAGTTAATTGTTAAGCTTTTAGAATCAAATGTTTTTATCCAATTATAAGTGTATGGAGCAGATAACTTGCCTTTTTCATTTATAATGTAAATGTTTGATGGTGGTGCATAAGACAAGTTTCTATCTGCAAAATGCTTATCATAGGGTGCTAGAAAATCAGCAAGTATTATTCCTAAATACAAAATTGCAAGAATTATAACTGCAGTTAGTGTGAGTTTATCTTTATAAATTTTAGCAAATAATTCTCTCATCTATCCTCCTGTCCTTGGGTCTGTAATTTTTAGGAGAATATCAGCAATTAAGTTTCCTAAAATAAGCATAAATGAACCTATCATAAGGCTCGCCATAACTAAATTTATATCAGATTTCATAACTGCTTCTAAAATTAATCTTCCAAGACCTGGATATTGGAAAATATATTCAGTTAATGCTGCACCCGATAAAAGTCCTGCAAATTCAAATCCTAAAAGAGTTATAAGAGGATTAATTGCGTTTCTTAGGGCATGTTTAATTATAACTTTGTTTTCGTCTAGCCCTTTTGCCCTTGCAAATTTTACATAGTCGCTATTTAAAACATCTAAAAGATTTGCCCTCATTTGGCGAATGAGGCTACCTGTTGAAATAACAGTAAGAACAAAAACAGGCAAGATGAGGTGGTGTGCCATATCTAAAAATTTGCCAAAAAATGTTAAAGATTGAAAATTGCTACTTGTTAAATTTCCAATAGGAAAAAGCCCTGTTTTTTGGGCAAAAATTAGACATAAAATTCCCAAAAAGAAGCTAGGAATTGCCATTCCTATTGTTGCAAAAAATAAAATTGCTTTATCTGCCCATTTTTTAAACTTTAATGCAGCCAAAATTCCAAGTGGAATTCCAATAAACCAAGTAAAAAATATTGTTAAAACAGATAATAAAAGTGTGTTTAAAGTTCTTTCTTTAAGTTTTTGAGCTACACTTTCTCCTGTTGTTGTTGTGCCAAGGTCGCCAGATATGAAGCTTTTTGCCCAGTAAGCATATTGGATAATAATTGGTTTATCAAGTCCTAATCTTTTTGTTTCATATTCAATTGTTTTTTTAGATATTGCAGGGTTTAACTTCAATTCGCCCAATGGGTCTACTGGAGATAGTCTAATCAAAAAGAAACTTATTATTGAAACCAAAATAAGAATCGGAATTGCTTGTAATATTCTTTTTAAAATATATTTGAATATTTGCATACAACTATTCTACTTAAAATTTAGTTTTTTTGCATTAGCTTAAAACTTCTTAAAAGACTACTTTTCCTCTGTCCAGATGATAAAAAATTTTTAGCTTAAAGGCATAATTAAGATATGGAAAGGAAAATTGGTTTTACAAGCATAATGTCAACAATTCATCCTGTGGTGTATTTTTCATTCATCACAAGTGCTTTGGGCTTTTGCTTCTTATATTTATTTATGTAATTACTTCAAGTAAAAATCTGTTGAAAAACGGAGTTTTTGAGAGGAAATTTCGCCCTCTTTTAAAGTTGTTCCACCTGAAATATTAAAAATTGCACCTTTTAGAAGTTTTGAAGTGTAATTTAAGCCAATTTCTTGGTAAAATTCTCTGCTTCTAGGTGTTGCCCAGTTGCCAAAAGCCAAAGAAAAACGCCCTGCTTTAAGTTTTGGGTTGAAAAACAATGATTGGCTTGAGTTTTCAGCATTTGCAGTTTGATATTTGCTTTGGTATCCACTAGATAATTCAAAATATTTTTTGTTATATTTTAATTCTGTGGTTTGTCTTAAGTTTGAAACAAGCGTATCTGTGTCGTGTCCTTTTTTAGATGTTCCAATAATACTAAAATCGCCTTTTTCAAAGTATTTTTCACCAGAATTTGTTTCTACTTTCATATTAAGCACTTCAATTTCTTTTAAAATGCCAGATTTTATATAAAATTCTTCTGGTGCTTCTAATTCAATAAAATCAATATAAATAGGAGTATTCTCCTCTTCTTCAGGATACTCATCTATAACAACGCTACCCTCTAAAACAGGGGCTAGGGCTGTTTGTTCTGCTTTAGCAAAATTTGCGAAAAGCATTATTAGTAAGATTAAAAATATCCTTTTCATGACAATAATATTATAGCTTAAGACTTCAAATAAAAAAACAGAGGAACAAAATAGGTCCTCTGTTTGTCTTAATTAGTGTAATAGTTAAAGGGGAAAGAAGTTAGAAGGGAAATAGGGTTATTTTCCGAAAGAATGTAGTGTTCTTTCAGAAAGGTATGAAAAATACCTTGAGCAAAATTCTTCTGAGGAAAGTTTTTCAATAACAACTGGAATTCCAATTAGAAAAACGCCTACAATACCTGCAAATAAAGTCAAACTTAATAATTCAATCATATCACACCTCATAATGTCATCTATATATTTTTTATCGGTCTAGTTTTTTGGAAACTTTATAGTTTAAAAGAGTTTGTTTACAAAATTTAACAAAGGAGTTTGGGATGTTGTCTAAAAGTGTTTATTATAAGCTAATTTCAGGTTTAAAGTGTTCAAATTGTTTATCTGATTTTGATGAAAAATCAGTAAAAATTATGAACTCTGATAACGGACTTCTTGTTTTAAAAGTTGCATGTTCAAAATGTTTTAAAAGCTTTGGGCTGGCATTTTTAGGGCTTGGGGAGGATGAAATAGAAAAAACTGTTTCAAGTGGGGAAAATGCCTTGCCTATTACATTTGATGATGTTTTAGATGCCCATTATTATATTCAGAATTTAGATGAAAATTGGAAAAAATTTATTCAAAATATAAAACAAGACAAATAAAGCACCATTTTATAAGACTCATTTTTTTCTTCTTTGTTCCTAAAACTCAAATTTTTTTGAGTAATAAAAAAGCCCTGTTATCAGGGCTTTTAATTTATTAAACTTCAATATATTCTTTAAGTCTTTTTGAACGATTTGGATGGCGAAGTTTTCTTAAAGCTTTAGCTTCAATTTGACGAATTCTTTCTCTTGTTACGCCAAATAATTGACCAACTTCTTCTAATGTTCTTTGTCTGCCATCATCCATGCCAAAGCGAAGTCTTAAAACATCTCTTTCTCTTGGAGATAATGAAGATAAAACTTCTGCTAAGTCTTCTCTTAAAAGCTCATGAGCAACAGTTTTAACTGGTGCGTCTGCGTCTTTATCTTCAATAAAATCGCCAAGACGTGAGTCTTCTTCTTTGCCAACAGGAGTTTCAAGAGAAAGTGGCTCTTGAGCAACTTTAATAATTTCTCTTAATTTATTAATTGAAATTCCCATTTCTGCTGAAAGCTCTTCTTCGGTCGGCTTGCGTGCTAAGTCTTGAGCTAATTTTCTTGTAACTTTTTTAAGTTTATTAATTGTTTCAACCATATGAACAGGAATTCTAATTGTTCTTGCTTGGTCTGCAATTGCACGAGTAATTGCTTGTCTAATCCACCAAGTTGCATAAGTTGAGAATTTGTATCCTCTTTCGTGGTCAAATTTTTCAGCTGCTCTGATTAAACCTAAGTTGCCTTCTTGAATAAGGTCTAAAAACAACATTCCGCGACCAACATATTTTTTTGCAATTGAAACAACTAAACGCAAGTTTGCTTGAACAAGTTTTCTTTTTGCAATTGCACCTAGTTTTCCACCAGCAACAATTTTTCTTGCTAAATCAATTTCTTCATCAGCTGATAAAAGTTTGATTCTTCCGATTTCTCTTAAATACATTCTAACAGGGTCATCAACAGAAACACCCCTTGGGACTGTCATGTCTGAATTTTCATCTTCGTCCATATCAGAACGAGAATCAAAATATGCACCAGACATAGACCCTTCCATAGTCATAATGCCTTGATTTTGAATAATATTAGAAATATTATCTGTTTCAAGGTCTGTATTTTCATAAAAATTATCATCTTCAGGGATTTTTTTGTCCATAACTGAAATCATAGAATTGTCGGCATTTTTTCTTCTGCTCATTAAATCGGCTCCATTCTTAATTTTGTAGGGTGTATTTTTCGTAAATTTTCTTAGATAGTTCTATTTTTTCTTTCTCTGAAATGTCTTTTGACATAAATTCACTTAGAATTTTTTCTTTCTCAATTTCACTTTTAATGTTGTTAAGTCTTGAAAGTGTTTCACATAGGGCTTCTGTATATTCTTCGTAGGTTAATTTCTCATACTCATTTGAGGAATAAATCAAATCAACCACTTGTTTTTGTTCTTCTGTGTTATTACAAAACTCCGAAATAATCTTTTTTGCTAATTCACTAATATTATTTATCTCACAAAGATTTTTGTCAATGGCACTAATAATGCTGGAATTCAACTCACTCAAGGCTTTATAGTCTGAAATAAATTGTTTATAGAACACTTTTTTCTCAGGTGTTGCTGCTACAAAAGCTAGTTTAATAAGATTATTCTCCATTCTGATATATCTTGAAGATGCACTGTTATCAACTATTTTAGGCTGTTTTTGAACTGTTGATTTTTGTGCAGGTTCATATGTTTCAAATTGTAACAATTTTACTTGTTTTCTTAATATATTCTCCCCAACTTTTAATTTAAAGGCTGAGTCTTTAATGTATTCGGCTAAAATTACAGGATTTTTAATTTCTTTCAAGATTTCAGCTATTTGGTGGACAAACTCACCTTTTTCTTGTGGAGTTAAGTCTGATTTTAGGTTTTTATAAATTTGATTTAGCTCAAAATCCAGATATAATGGTGCATTTTTAATTTGCGTTTTATATTCTTCAGCCCCAAATTCTCTAATAAATTCGTCTGGGTCTTTTCCACCAATTTGGCTTACAACTCTAATTTCGCAAACAGAATTTGAATTATCAGCGTAGCTTGAATCATACTGTTTAATATTTCCAAGATTAGAGAAAATTTCTTTAATAACATCTCCACCAGCCTTTGCAGCACGCAAACCAGCTGAATCAGAGTCAAAAGCTAGGTAAATTTTTCTAGATTGGGTGTATCTGCTGATAAGTTTAATGTGTTGTGGAGTTAAGGCTGTTCCACAGGAAGCAACTGCGTTTTTAACACCATTCACTTGAGCAGAAATTACATCAAAATAGCCTTCCATAATAATAACGCTATCTTCTTCTTTAATGGCGTCTTTAGCTGAATTTAAGCCATATAAAACAGAGCTTTTGTTATAAATTTTAGATTCTGGGGAATTTAGATATTTTGGATTTTGCCCGTCCATGATTGCTCTTGCTCCAAAGCCAATTGGTGCGTCTGAAACATCAAAAATAGGGATTATAATTCTATTTTTAAATCTATCAAAAATTTTGCCATCTTTTTCAACTACAAGACCAGCATTTATAAGCTCTTCGTCTGTAAAATCTTTTTTTAAGTGTTTAATGAGGGCATCATTTGAATTTAGGGAAAGACCAAGTTTAAATTTTGTAATTGCAACTTCGCTAACACCTCTTTTTTCAAGGTATTCTAAGGCTTTTGGGTTGTTTAAGAGGTTTGTATGGAAGAATTTCATTGCTTCATTTGTTGCACGCAATAAAACATCTTTTTCTTTTTTAGATTTTTCAATTTTATCGGCACTAACTCCTTTAGGAAGCTCTATTCCTAAAATTTCTGCCTGTTCTTTAATAACTTCTGTAAAACTTTGGTTGTGATATTTCATTAGAAAAGCTAAAACATCTCCACCTTCGCCACAGCCAAAGCATTTGAATATTTGCCTAGATGGAGTAACAACGAAAGATGGGGTTTTTTCATTATGAAATGGGCAAAGTCCAGAATAGTTATGCCCAGATTTTTTAAGCACAACATATTTGGATATAACATCAACTATATCCAGCGAATTTTTAATTTTATCAACTGCTTCTTGGTATGTAATTTCTGCCATTAAATAAGTTCTTCGTGTGTTTTTAGAGCAAATCCGTCACTCATGCCTGCTACATAGTCAATTGCCAATTGTTCACACTCTTTTTCTTTATAATAATTGAATAAATCTTTAACAATTTGCTTAACTTGTGCTTCCCTATGTTTCGTTTTATCACTAATGTACACATTTTTAAACATCCATGACCTTAAATTGTTTAAAAAGTTTACACATTCATCACTCATTTTGATTTCAGGCTGGTTATAGCTATTTAAATAAATGTCTTTAACAACACGAGTAATTCTTTGGCTTTTCTTATAACCAAAATAATCTAAAAATTCTTTAGGAATGTCGTTTAACCTTATAATTTTTTTTCTTAAAGCGTCTTCAATATCATGGTTTAAATATGCAATTCTATCGGAAATTTTAACAATTTGCCCTTCTAAAGTCATTGGCTTATTTGGACCTGTGTGGTTTAAAATTCCATCTATTGTTTCATAGCACAAATTTAATTTTTCAATATGTTTAACAACTCTAACACTGTGTTCATTATGAGAAAAACCACGACTTGAAACTTCGTTTAGTGCGTCTTCTCCACTATGCCCGAAAGGGGTATGCCCTAAGTCATGCCCTAAGGCAATTGCCTCTGTTAAGGTTTCATTTAAGTTTAATATATTGGCAATTGTTCTTGAAATTTGAGAAACTTCAAGTGTGTGAGTCAATCTTGTCATAAGATGGTCGTTTGATGGGTTGAAAAACACTTGAGTTTTTCTTTTTAGCCTACGGAATGCTTTAGAATGAAGTATTCTATCTCTATCTCTCATAAAAGGAGTTCTGAAGTCGCATTCTTCTTCAAAATTTTCTCTTCCTTTTGTGTCATAAGATTTTAAAGCATAAGGGGACAATTTTTTTTCTTTTTCTTCGTATAATTTTTTGATATTTGAAATATCTTTTTCCATAATTTTCCTAGTTTTTAACAACTTCTATTGATTTAAATTTTGTTAGATATGGCATATGTTCTTCTCTAATTAATTCTCCTGGAAGCAAAACTGAAATTCCAGGTGGGCAAAGAGCAATAATTTCAGAACATATTCTTCCAATTGCCTCTTTTTTGTCAACAACTTCCTTTTTGCAGAAAAACGCAACTCTTGGGCTCATAATAATTTTTGGGTCAACAAGAGGTGTAAATTTTTCAACTTCGCCAATTTCATCATTTGCCCACTCTTTTGAGGCAATCTTTTTAAGGCAAGATAATAAATAATCAAATTCTTGTCTTTTGCCTCCAATATTAGATAGCACCAAAAGCCCTTCATCTGAAGCAGATTCAATTTCAATTAGATAATCTTTCTCTAAGATTTTTTCTAATTTTATTCCAGATAAACCTTTAACCTTGATAAATATTTTAGTAGGGTCAATATTGACCTCATCTTTTTTAGATAGCACTTCAACATTTTTAATTCTTCTTGCTTTTTCTCTAAAATAAAGTGCATTATCAATGGCATCATCTATCATTTTTTGCCCTTCAAGGCTAACTAATGTTGCTCTTGCATTATCTAAACTTGCTAAAAGTGCCATAGATGGGCTTGTTGTATGAATCATGGTTAAGGCTCTTTCTATTTTTTCAACATCTAAAATAGAATTTTTAGAAATGTGAAGCATAGAGGTTTGCACCATTGAGCCACCTGTTTTATGCAAAGAATGAATAACAGCGTCAGCACCTAATTCTAGAGATGATTTTGGAAGTCTGTCATTAAAATTCCAAAGGCTTCCGTGTGCTTCATCTACAATTAGTGGAACTCCATATTTTTTGCAAACTTTTGAAATGCCACTAACATCTGAAATTACTCCCTCATAAGTTGGGTTTGTAATCCAGACTAAAGAAATGTGTTTATCTTCTTTTAATTTTTTTTCAACATCTGCTACTTGAACTGCACCAAAAATTGCCCAATCATCAAGTTTTTTAGGAATTAGCCAGCTAGGTTCTCCTCCTGTTATAACCATGCCTGTTAAAACCGACCTATGGCAATTTCTTCCAATTAAGATTTTTTCATTTGGCTTGGTTGAACCAAGTGCAAGAGCTAAGTTTCCTATTGTTGAGCCACCTGTTAAAAAGAATGTGCGTTTTGCACCAAAATCTCTTGCAGCTAAATCCATTGCTTCTTTTATAGCACCTGTAGCTGGGTGCAGAGTCCCTAAATTATCAAATTCGTCTGTTGTGTCTATTGTTAAAATTTCATTCCCAACAAGAGATTTAAAGTCATCACTAATTGACGCCCCTCTATTGTGCCCTGGTATATGAAAACCTGTCATTGGGCATTTTTTGTATTTTTTCATTGCCATTAATAGGGGTGCTTCTTGAGTTTTAAAGCTTTTTTTCTTGTTGAAAAATAATCTTTTAAGGTTAATCATTCCTAAATTTTACAATGAAAACAAAAAATTAATAGCAAAAAAAATTTTTTCTATGGTTTGTATATACACTCAATAAATTATTCCATTGATTTTCAAAAATGTTATAATTGAATGAGAGAGAAGTAAACGAGGTAAAATGGTTGATAATCGTTCAGCAGGTGTATTAGGCATTGGTGGCAGTTTTAATTTTAAATCTGGCGACATCTCTGGTACTGCTGCGAAAACAAGCGACGATAAGCAAGACCAAGGAACAGAATACTTCCAATATGGAAGAGGAGAAGAGGGCGAATATAGAGAAGAATATTTTAGAGATAGGTCTAATGAGCTTCGTGCTTCCCTAAATTCCCTAGCAGCAATAAATTCTGCAAATATTCGCTTAAGAAAAGCAAAAGACAAAAGAAAAGAAGAAGAGAGAAAAGTTGTTAATTCTTCAAGAAAAGAATTGGCACAAGCAGAAGATGATGCACTAACAGACAAAGAATAATTTTTAGTTTTTTTGAATTAATTTTCTTTATTATTTTTTTTGTTCGTGAGATAATATTCCTGTTAATGTTACACAAAAAGGAGAATTAATATGTGCACATTTATTGAAGATGTGAAAGCAAGACAAATTCTTGATTCACGTGGCAACCCAACAGTTGAAGTTGATGTTACTTTATCTTGTGGTGTAGTAGGTAGAGCTGCTGTTCCATCAGGTGCTTCAACAGGTATTAACGAAGCTCTTGAACTTAGAGATGGCGACAAATCTATGTATCTTGGAAAAGGCGTTCTTCAAGCAGTTGATAATGTAAATTCTATCATTGCTCCAGAATTAATTGGCGAAGATGCTTCTAACCAACAAGAAATTGACAGAATGATGCTTGAATTAGACGGCACACCTAACAAATCTAAATTAGGTGCTAACGCTATTTTAGGTGTTTCCCTAGCTTGTGCTAAAGCATGCTCTCTAGCATATGAAATGCCTCTTTACAGATACTTAGGTGGTATCAACGCAACTGTTCTACCAACTCCAATGATGAACATCATCAATGGTGGTGCACACGCTGATAACAACATAGACTTCCAAGAATTTATGATTGCTCCAGTTGGCGCAGTTAACTTCCAAGAAGCTATCAGAATGGGTGCTGAAGTATTCCATAACTTGAAAAAAGTTTTAAACGAAAAAGGCTTAGTTACTTCAGTTGGTGACGAAGGTGGTTTTGCTCCTAACCTTGGTTCAAACTCAGAAGGTATTGAAGTTATATTGGAAGCTATTAAAAGAGCTGGATATACAACTGAACAAGTTAAAATTTGTTTAGACGTTGCATCATCTGAATTCTATGAAGACGGAAAATATGTTTTAGCTGGCGAAGGCAAAACTTTAACAAGAGAAGAAATGGTTGACTTCTTAGCTGATTGGGTTGAAAAATATCCTATCGTTTCAATTGAAGATGGTATGGCTGAAGAAGATTGGGAAGGCTGGAAAATGCTTACAGACAGAATTGGCGACAGATGCCAATTAGTTGGAGACGATTTGTTTGTAACTAACGTAAAACTTCTTGAAAAAGGTATTAAAAAAGAAGTTGCTAACTCAATTCTAATCAAAGTTAACCAAATCGGTTCTTTATCAGAAACTTTAGATGCTATTAATATGGCTCACAATGCTGGCTACACTGCAATTTCTTCACACCGTTCAGGTGAAACTGAAGACACATTCATTGCAGACTTAGCTGTTGCAACAAATTGTGGTCAAATTAAAACAGGTTCTGCTTCAAGATCTGACCGTATTGCAAAATACAACCAATTAATCAGAATTGAACAAGAACTTGGCTCAAGTGCAAAATATCTTGGCTTGGCTGCATTCAACGGTCAAAAGAAATCTTCTTGCGAATGCTGCTGCTGTGGTTAAGAAATTTGCAAGTTTAGCAATATAAAATTAAAGCGACTAGATTTTTCTAGTCGCTTTTTTGTTTGTTTTATTATTTTAATCTTAATTTCCAGTAAGTTTCTTCAAGGTTTCTACAAGCTCATCTGTTATGCCAGTTTCTTTAATAATTTGCATAATTTGTTTAGTTTGTTCTTGTAGTCCATCTTTTTTGATTTTTTTGTTTAGGTCTTTAATATCTATATTTATACCTGCTTTTTGTAGGATTTCATGAAATTCTTTAACTTCAGCTGGAATTTTTCCTTTTTTCGCAATTAAAACTGCCCCTGCACCTAATGCACCAAGAGCACCTAAAGCCAGTGCAATTTTGCCCTTGCCACCTTTTTTTGTTTCAACAGGTGTATTTTCTACTTCTGCCTTTTCAACACTTTTGAATTGAACATTATTGTTTAATCCAGAAATTGCACTAGTTTTCATTTTAATTCCCTTTCTTGTCTGCCTTACTGGAATTAAAACGATAGGCTTGTTTTTATTGCTCTTATATTTTTTATTATTAAAAAACTGTTACATTTTCTTTTTAAGGCTTTCTGTATAAATTTTCAATTCTTCTAAAACCCCTCTTAGGGCGATTTTAACGTGGGCGTAATTCAAACCACCTTGAAGATAAACTGCATAAGGTTCTCTCATAGGTCCATCTGCAGAAAGCTCAATTGTAGAGCCTTCAATAAAGCTCCCACCAGCCATAATTAATTTATTATCATATCCTGGAACATCATCTGGAATTGGAGTTAGATAAGAATCAATTGGCGAATATTTTTGCAATGCTCTGCAAAATACTTTTTGAAGCTCTGGGTCTTCAAGTTTTAGCCCTTGAATTAAATCCGTTCTTTTTTCTCTTGAACGAGGATAGGTTTTAATTCCAATATTTTCAAATGCACGAGCAGCCAAAACAGCACCTTTGTGGGCTTCAGCCACAATTGATGGTGCCATAAAAATTCCTTGAAGCATAATTCTTGTTTGATTAAACATAGCTCCACCATGCTCATATATTCCAGGTGCTGTAAGCCTTGCAGAGCAAAGGTCAACAAGGTCTTTGCGACCTGCTATATATCCTCCAGCTTCAACAATTCCACCACCAGGGTTTTTAATTAGACTTCCTGCAATAATATCTGCCCCAACTTCAAGTGGCTCTTTGTCTTCAACAAATTCTCCGTAGCAATTATCAACAAAACATATTGCGTTCGGGTTTTCTTTTTTAACCAATTCGCAAATTTTGCCTATTTGGCTAATAGTAACACTAGGACGCAAATCGTAGCCTTTTGAGCGTTGGATTAGAACAAGTTTAGTTTTTGGTGTAACTTTTCTCATGATTTCTCCGAAATCAACAAGTTCGCCACCAATTAGAGGGACTTCAACATAATCAACGCCGTGTCCCCAAAGAGATTCTTTTGTTTTTGTTTTATGTCCAATAATTTCAGCTAAAGTGTCATAAGGAGTTCCAACTGCAGACATTAAAACATCTTGCATTCTCAAAATTCCGAACAAAACGCAAGCAATTGTATGAGTTCCAGATACAAAATGTGGGCGAACAATTGCTTTTTCAGCTTTAAAAATTTGGGCAAAAACCTTGTCTAGGGCTTCTCTTCCTATATCATCATGCCCATAGCCTGTAACTGTGTAAAAATGTTCTTCGCCAATTTTATTATCTAAAAAGGCCTTAAGAACTTTTTCTTGGTTAAATTCTTTAATTTTATCAATTTCTTCAAATCTTTCACGCAATTCTTTTTGCGAAGATTCTAAAATCTCTCTAACATCTTCCTTAAATTTAATTTTTGGTGCCATTTATGTATCGCTTTCAAAGTTTTTATTTAATAATTTTTCAAAATCTGATGGTTTAACTTCTTTAATAAATTCTTTAAATTCTGCTTCTTCTTGCTTGTCTTTTTCAGAATTAATTGAAATTGCACCTTTTGCCATAACTTCAGGAGAAATATAAATTGGTGCTTTTCCTCTAATTGCAATTGCAATAGCGTCTGATGGTCTTGAATCTACATAAATTTCTTCGCCATTCATATTTTCAATAACAATTGTAGCGAAATATGTTTGTTCTGAAACATCATTAATTTCAACTTGTTTTAGAGTTTGCCCAGATTGCTCTATTAAATCTATAAATAAATCGTGTGTCATAGGGCGAGAGGACGGAATATTTTCAATTTTTCTGATAATTGAGCTAGCTTCGGCAGAACCTATCCAAATAGGCAATGCTTTTCTATTGTCTAAATCATTTAAAACAACAATTGGAGTTCCACTTCTTGTATCTAGGGCTATTCCCATAACGGTCATTTCTATCATAATTTTTTCCTATTTCTTAACTATAGTTAAGATTATACAATATTTTTTTATATTTGGGATATTTATACTATAATTATTCCATGAAAAAAGCATTAAAAATACTTGCTATTTGCTTAATTTTCTTTGTTTTTGGCTTGTATGCCTTATTTTTAAATTTCCCAAAATTTATAAATGTAGATTCTTATATAGAAAAAGCACAAAAAGAAATTGGACTAATTTTTGAATTTGATGAGTTAAAAATTCAGCCAAAATATAATTTTCTAGTTTCAGTTTCTTTTAAAAATTTAAATATCAAAAATCTGTCTGGGCAAAGCGTTGCAAATGTTTCAGACTTTTTTGCAGACGCTTCTATTTTTCAATTTAAAAAAATAAAATTAGATAATTTAAAAATTGATATTCCTGAGCTAGATTTGGCATATTTAGCACCATATTTGTCTAAAAAAGATGAAAATTTGAAAAATATTAAAGGCAAAATTTCTTGTAATTTATATTCAGAAAATGGCGATATAGTTGGCGAAATTCAACTTAAAAATTTTTCAATTATAAATAATGCCTACGACATAAAATCTTATGAAAATATCAAAATTTTGCCTAATTTGAGCTTTGAGAGAAGAAAAATTAAGATAAATTCTATTTTAATCAAAAG
Organism: Candidatus Gastranaerophilales bacterium; assembly: GCA_045536045.1. Taxonomy (GTDB): domain Bacteria; phylum Cyanobacteriota; class Vampirovibrionia; order Gastranaerophilales; family Gastranaerophilaceae; genus RGIG1918. The sequence continues at coordinate 12,062 of JAZSMU010000027.1, read as the reverse complement.
CAAAAAAATAAATATTAATTTAAAAGGCGAAATAGTTGATTATTTAAAGAAAAATCCACAAATTGACATTCAAGCAGAATTAAAAAACACTTCGGCAGATAGAATAATCTACCTTTTGCCAAACCTAATTGAAACTCCAGATGATTCAATTAGAAAAATAAAAAAATATGGTGCAGATGCTATTTTAAATGGCACAGTTAGAATTTTTGGTGATGCTATTTTACCTAAAATTACAGGAAAAATTGATATTAAAAATATTGTTGTTTTAAGGGGTAAATTTAAAATTAGACCATCTTATGGTTTTGTTGAATTTTTAGAAGATAAATTGAGAGTTTCAATAAGAGCATATGCCTATAAAGACGAATATGTTGATATAGATGGAATTGCAACAATAGAAGTTGAGCCTAAGGGTGAATTTACCATAAAATCAACAAAAAATGTTGACCTTGAGCTTGCTCAAGATATTTTGCTCCCTGTCCGAGACATTGTTGGCTTTATTTTAGGTCCTGTTCCTATGCTTGATGTCAATAAAGGCGTAGGCTCAATTGATTTGTATGTTAAAGGGACAAAAACTTTTGGAATTTTGAATGGTTATTTTGAATTTAGAAATGCTTCAGCTACTCTAAACGGGCTTAAAACATATTTAACAGATGGCGTTGGAAAAATTACATTTAAAGAATACGACATTTTTTATGATGGCATTATAGCAAAATTAAAAAATGGAGATGTAAAAATTGGTGGCAAAGCTAATGTTGATGGCAATTGTTTTATGACAATTGGTGTCAAAAATTTAGACAATTTTGATTATAAAAAAATGATTTTAGAAAATTCTAAAATAGAGCCTAAAACAATTGATTTTATTGACAAATTAAAAATTAAAAATAACGCTGATTTTTCTTTTAAAACAAAATTTGAACCAAATTTTAAAGAAATTAATCTTTCAAAATTGAATTTGAAAGGTGTAGTTAATTTTGAAAATGTTGAAAATTCTCCACTTAAGCACAAAATGGGCAAAATAATTCTAGAAAATAATAAAATTAGGTCTGAAAATTTGGGATTTAGCTTGTTTGGAGCAAATGCTAAATTGATTTTAAATCTTGCAAAAATTATGAATATAGAATTTTCAGACACAATGAGAAATTACAACAAAAATCCTGAAATTAAAGGTAGTGTTTCAATTGAGCAGGCTGAGCTTGAAAACTTTACTCAAGAAATTCAAAAATATTTTAGCTCTAATAAATATTTTTCAAGTTTTTCAGATTTTTCAGGGCACATAAATTCAAACATAAATTTTGATAATCTAAATTTGAATGGTTTGGTAGGTTTTGACAATGTTTCTTTTATGGATAAGAAAAATAACACAAAAATTAAGCTTAATTCTGGTGTTCTCAGAATTGAAAATAATAATCTAAAACTAGATGCCCTTAACCTTGATTATGGCGAAATTCCTTTATTTTTCAGTGCAAAAATAAATAATATAAAAGAAAAAAATCCGTTTTTTGACTCTCGCTTTTCAATGAGTTTAAAAAGTGTTGATGTAGATAAATATATAAATAAAAATCTAACATCTCCTATAAAACTTCGTGGCGAAGTTCTTTTAAAGGGAATTTTAAAAGGCAGGGCAGATAATTATAATCTTTTTGCTACTCTTGTTTTGCCTAAAGAGTCTGATATTTCATATTTAGGGGCAAATTTTGGGGATGACCACTTAAAAAGAGAAGCAAAATTGAGTTTGAATTTGGTTAAAAATCTTGCAAATATCAATAATTTTGAATACTTAAAATATATTACATCTCAAAATAACAAAACGACAGCAGTGCCTGCCCTTAAGGTTATTGGCAAAGTTTATTTAAAAGATAAAATTGCAAATTTTGAGAATTTGAAAATTAAAACTTATCTTCCAACTTCAACAAGAATATTTAATATTTTGTTTAAAAAATCTATTTTAAAACAAGGGCAATTTGAGTCTGATATTGTTGTCAATGGACCTCAAAATTCTCCTAAAATACTTGGAAAATTAGCATTTTCAGACATTAATATTCCACTTTATAATTTAAAAGTTAAAGATGTAAATTTGAATTTTGCAGATGAATATATAAATGGAAACTTAAAAGGTTCTGGCTTTGACTCTGATGTTGAAATTACTGCAAAAATATTAAACAAAATGGCTCTTCCGATTGTGTTTAAAGAAATTGACATTGCTAGCGAAAATATAAATATTAGCAAAATTATTGATGCAATGTCTTCATTAAACAAAATTCAAACTTCAACTAACTTTATTAATACTAAAAATGAAATTGTTTTAAAGCCTGATGATGTAATTATTGAAAAAGGCTCTGCGAGTGCTAAAAATGTAAACTTATACAATATTGTTGCAAACAATTTGAAGATGAATTTTTCTGCCAAAGAAAACGATTTTAAGTTTTCAGACACAATTTTTGATATTGCTCAAGGGCAAATTAAGGCTAGTGGAGATTTTGACTTTAAAACAACAAAAATAAATGTTCTTGCTGATGTTGTAAATTGTTCTGCAAATGATTTAGTAAAAAGCTTTTTAGGTGTTAAAGACCAAATATATGGCGTTATGAACGGTTCAATATATTTTTCTGGCTCTAACCTAGATTCTCCAGAGGGAATTAAAACAATTCAAAGCAAAGCAACATTTAATGTACGAAATGGAAAAATGCCCAAGCTAGGTTCTTTGGAATATTTAATAAGGGCTGGAAATATTTATAAAAGTGGAATTTTGGGCTTAACTTTAAATAACATTATTGAAGTTTTAATACCATACAAAACAGGCGAGTTTGAAGATATTAAAGGCGAATTGCTTATAGAAAAAGGAAATGTTGAAAACATAGAAATATTTACAATGGGAGAAAATTTAAGCCTTTATATTTTGGGAAAATATAATATTTTAGATAGCCACGCAGATATAAAAGTTATGGGCAGATTAGCAAAAAAAGTTTCTAATATGTTAGGTCCTATTGGAAATGCTTCATTTAACAGTGTTATCAACTTTTTAAGTGGTGCTAGAAAAGATAAGACATCTGAAAATGAATTAATCAAAAATATCAATAAAATTCCTTTAATTGAAATATCTGGAGATGATTTTAGGATTTTTGAGGCAACAATTTTTGGCGACCTTAATAAAGATGATTATGTTAAGACATTCAATTGGTTGAATTAATAACAAAGGCAGTTGAGTTTTTAAAAATTTGATAGTAAAATGCAAATGAAAAATAGATAGAGGCTTTGATGAAAAAATTAGTAGCAATATTAACAATACTCTTTGCAAGTGTTTTATGCACTGCTTGTATAAATAATTTTGCTATTCAAGAATTGAACAATAAAGCTCAAGAATCTTTAAGAACAGGCGATATTGAAACTGCAATTTGTAGGCTTCAATCTAGTGTTGATTTAGATGAAAATCTATTTGAAACAAGATATAACCTTGCAGTTGCACTAACTCAAGCTGGAAAATATAAAAAAGCAAAAGAACAAATTGAAATTGCACTTAATATGAAGCCAAACACTCCTGAAGCTTATTATACAAAAGGAGTTATTTTAGAGGGTATTGGTGCGAATATTATTGATAATGTTGATGAAGATGAACCAAAAGAAGTTTTATCTGAAGAAGAATTTGATTTAGAAGTTTATGAATTATCAACAGAAGAAAAATTAGAAGTTGTTCAATATTTTGAAAGTGCTTGCACTGCTTTTGAAAAATACTTAGAGTTAATGCCAGAAGCAGGCGACAAAACTCAAGTTCAAGAAAAAATAGCATCTTTAAAAGATAGCATTAAAATGTATAGCGAAAAAACTTCTAAAGCAAGCACTAAAGAAACACCTAAAAAGGTAAAATAGCAATGATTTCGCCTGTGGCAGATTCATTTTTATTTTTTGGGCTTAATATAAAATTTTATAGTGTTGCAATTTTTCTAGGTTTAATTTCTGCTTTTTTTGTTTGTATTTTTATAATCAAAAAATATTTTAAAGACAAAATTTCTCTAGATTTTTTTTATGATTTATTCCCAATAGTTGTTATATCAGGGATTTTAGGGGCAAGATTATATTTTGTCTTATTATCTCTTCCATATTTTTTGAAAAATCCAGCTGAAATATTTGCCATTTGGCAGGGGGGAATAAGCATTCAGGGAGGAATATTTTTTGGAGCTTTAGCAGGATTTATATTTTCAAAAATAAAAAAGGTTAATTTCTTAATGCTTGGAGATGCCTTAATTCCTGCTCTTCCTTTGGCTCAAACTATTGGAAGATGGGGTAACTTCTTTAACCAAGAAGCTTTTGGAGCTCCAACAAATTTGCCTTGGGGGCTTTATATTGAGCCAAAATTCAGACCCGTTGAATTTATTGATAATCAATATTTTCATCCAACTTTTTTGTATGAAAGCATTTTAAATTTTATAATTTTCATTGTGCTTTTCTCTTTGCTTAAAAAATATAGAGAAAAGGCAAAAGGGCGAATTTTCTTTTTATATTTTATTTTATATTCAACAGCTAGATTTTTTGTTGAATGGTTTAGGTTAGATAGCGTTTTAAATATTTTTGGAATTCCAATTGCACAAATTGTATCTGTTATAATGTTTTTAGTTGGAATAGTAGGGATTTTTTGGATAAATAAAAATGATAGATTGTGATTTAATTTCATACTACACACCAGAAGAAACTCTGCCATATAAACAATATCAAAGTGGCTCAAAAGACGACAAAAAGGCAATTTTTGAAAATGATATAAAAGAAGATGAAAATCCTATGCTAACTTTGGCTCAAGATATTGTTTTAGAGTCTGGGCTTGGGCTTTCTCGTGGTTTTTACAGAGTTACTTTGAGTGATGATTTTGATTTTTTACTTATTTATTCAACGGGAAAATTAATTGCAAAAGTTCCTATAATTGAGCTTGGACCAATTAATGCTAAACCTAAAAAATCTTTCAAAAAGCCTAAAAAATGGATGTTTTGGCACAAAAAAGACCATCTAGGCGAAAGCAGCGAAGATTTCGTTCATAAATTATGCGAAATTAAATTTGACCCTAAAACAAATTCCTATCTTTTATTCTGGGAGCGTGGGAACACTAGGGCTTTAGGTGTTATTAAAATTGGAGATTAATTAATTCTTCAACGGGCAAATTGTTCATTTTGTTTTTATAAGATAAAGTTTCAGCCAGAAATTCTTGGAAAGTTTCTTTTTGAATTTCTATTTGAATTAGTTTTTCAAATTTTTCTTCTTCTAAAATGCTAACACAGTCATTTTCGTCAATTTGAATTATCTCACATTCGGATAGGCTATCTAACATATATTTTACAAAATCTGCTTCAAGCCCAAGTATTTCGCCCATTTTCTCAATATTAATTTGCCCAGCTTTTTTTCTTTGTGCAAATTTTAGCATTTTAAATAAATCTTCAAAATATTTTTCGCCTGATGTTGAGAAATTTTCTTTGGTTAAATATAAAACTTCAAGATTTTTGTTTTTAATTATTTCTTCAAACTCACTTTTGCTTGCTGGATAATCAAGAAAAATGAGCTTTTTTATCTCTTTATCTCCAGAAGTTAAAATTGCCCTTGTTATATTTTTGTAATCTTTTAGCATATTTAAACTTTCAAATTTTTTCGCCCAAACCTTAATTTCTGGGTTTTTTTCAATAAAATTTTCAATTCCACCTAAAACATTTTCTTTTTCTCTGTAGTCAAAAACTTTAAATTCTTTTTTGTTTTCGCTTTTATATTCTGCGTCAATAACTTCAAGCTGAGTTTTAACTTCGCCATTAAATTCATTCAGAGAAAGGTTAAAAACAAGGCTAATGTCTTCGCCATCAACTCCATTAAATAAAGTTTTTTTCCACCAAACGCATTCAAAAATATAATTATCTTTTTCAACACTAAGTTTTAAGTGCGAATTATCTTTTCCAATTTGGCGAGAGGACACAATTTTGGCATTTTGGAGAAGAAAAATTGGTTTTTCATTATCCACGCCAAAAGGTTCTAAATTATTCAATTCTTCAACTAATTCTCTTTTAATTTTGTCTGCACTAAGCTCAAAATCAATATCAAGTTTAGCTTCTTCAGTGTTTGAGGAATATTCTTCTAGAGTTGAATTTAATTTTTCTGATATATTTTCAAAAGAAATTTTGTTTGGGTCAAAAGAAAATCCACCTGCAAGTTCGTGTCCTCCAAAGCCTTCAAAAATCTCTGAGTTTGCTTGAAGAATTTTGAAAATATTATATGGTTTAATCCCTCTAATTGAGCATCTTCCCATATTTTCTTCGTTTAGAGAAGCCAAAAAAACAGGTTTATTAAATTTTTCCATTAATTTTGAAGCAACAATTCCTATTATTCCTATATGCCAAGTGGGTTCATATAAGAAAATACCTTTTTTGTAATTATTTTGCTTAATTTTTTTCAAACATTCATCAAAAATATTGTCTGCTAAAGCTTGCCTAATTGAATTTAAATTATTCAATTTTTCAATATCTCTTTTTATAACAAATTCGTCATTAGAAAACAGAAATTCAAACGCTTCAGAGGCGTCTGAGAGCCTTCCTGAGGCATTTATTCTAGGCACAATGGCAAAAGCTACATTCTCGGAATTAATATTGCCTTGAAGCCCCACATTCTCTTTTAATTTGTTAATAGGTTCTAAACAGCCAGCATTTATTGCCCTAAGTCCCATTTGGCAAATTAGTCTGTTTTCTCCCGTTAAACTGCCAACATCACCTATTGTCCCAATTGCAGATAGGGCAACAAGTTCTTGTTTTAAGTTTTTATGCTTATTTCCTAAAATTGCACTAGCTAATTTATATGCAATGCCTGCACCTGTTAGGTTGGAAAGTGATTTAATTGTTTCAAAATCAACCTCTTTTTTAATAGAATTTTTTGCATTTGGATTAATAATTGCGAAAGCGTCTGGGTTTTCCTCTTTTCCTTGATGGTGGTCTGTAATAATTGTGTCTACCTTTAAGCCTTTTAAAGTCTGTATTTCTTTAAAATTTGAAATGCCACAATCAACAGTGATAACAAGTTTTATTTTGTCTTTTGCAATAAATTTTACAAGTTCTTTTGTATTAAGACCGTGCCCATGAGTTATTCTATGAGGAATAAAACAGCTAAAATTAGCACCTAATGCTTCAAAAGTTTTGGCTAAAATTGTGCTACTTGTAATTCCATCGCAATCAAAATCGCCCCAAATTAAGATTTTTTCATTATTTTCAATTGCCTTCAAAATTCTTTCTTTTGCTTTCTCCATATCTGAAAATAAATATGGCGAAAGTTCTTCTTTTTCGTCATTTAAGAAATCTTTAATTTGAGTTTCGTCATAACCTCTAGAAGCTAAAATACTTTCTATTATTGATTTATTTTTGCTATATTTCTTTAAATTCCAAGTCTTTTTCATAATTTGTTGCCTATATTAAAATTCTAAACTAAAATATGCATTATGAAAAGAATTGCAATAGTCGGTAATATAGCAAGTGGAAAATCAAGAGCTGAGCATATAATTTCAGGTGCAGGGTATAAAACATTATGCACAGATATGGTTGTTCATATTTTATACACAAAGCCTGAAGTGCAAGATAAAATTTATGATATTTTTGAAACTATAGATAGGCACGAAATATCTTCTGTCGTTTTTTCTGACAATGCTAAAAAACAAGAGCTTGAAGCCATTTTGCACCCTTTGGTTAAAGACGAAATAATTGATTTTTTTGAAAAAAACAAAGAAGAAAAATTAGTTTTTGTTGCTGTTCCACTTTTGTTTGAAGCAAAAATGGAAGATTTATTTGATTATATTATCTTTATTTCTGCTGATGAAAAAATTCGCTTAAATCGTTTAATGGTAAGAAATAAAATAAGCGAAAAAGAGGCAAAAGAAAGAATAAATGCACAAAAACCAGAAAGCGAAAAAATTTCAAAATCAAATTTTGTTGTTGAAAATAATTCTTCTTTAGATGAGCTAAAAAATAATCTTCAAAAAGTTTTAGACAAACTTAATGAAGATTAATAAAATTATTTTTTATTTTTTCTTATGCTTTATGAGCTTTTTGAAATTCGTTAATGTTGTTTGGCATTGTTGAATCTATCATAGCGATTTTTTCTTCTTTAGTGTCTTTTGTGCCATCTTTTTTGAACAATTTTTCAAACATAGAAGCCATTGGAGTTGCAATTAGTGGAGTCAAAATTCTTTTTGCAATAATTTGTGAACCAACTAATGTTCCCATTACGCAAAGCCCTACTTTTGCTAGGTCTTTTCTTTTCATAAAGGCTTCCATAAATTTTTCTTTATCAACTTTTTTGCCAGAATCTATAATTTTTTGCATTGTTTTTTGGGCAACTTCAGTTGAGAAATATTTTTTCTCAAGTTTGCTATCAAACAATTTTTCCATCCAGCCTTTCATAGGTAGCCCAATTGCAAGAGCACCTATAACGTTCATAATGCCGTTTCCAAGGTCAAGAGCTGCAACGAATGAACGTTTTTCTGGAGGAATTTTTTCGTTTTTAGCAGATTGAGTTACATAGTAGTATGTTGCAACAATGTCTTTTGACATAGTTGAAGCTAAAGCGATACCAGATGCTGCACCTGCGATTGATGGTGAGTTTAATTTATTTAATACTTTTGAATTTGCGATTTTGTTGATTGCTTTAATTACGATACCCATCTTACACCTCCACTTTCTTAGCTTCGGTTGCTACACTAGGTGGTGGGGTGCTACCTTTTGAAGATTTTGCTTTTGCAAGATTTGGGAAGAATTTTTCTACAATTCTTGGGTATGACCAGTTTAAGATACCACAAGTAAGAGGTAGAGTTAGAAGTGATAGAACGATACCACCGTATTTCTTCATTGAGCCTAACATATCGCCAGCTTTTGCAATTGTTTGTTTTGTATATTGAGCAATTGTTTCGCTTTTTTTGCTGTTTTCCAATACTTCAGAAAAAGCTTTTTTAGCTGCTTCACCGCCTACTTCATTTGCCTCTTTAACCATTTTTTCAACTATTTTTATAAGCTCTGTATCGCCACTTTCCTTGGCCATTCTTTCAATTTCTTGCATAAATGTTTTATTATTGGATAACACATTGCGTGCTTTGCTTACTTTCTTAAATATTTCAGCTAGTTTTTCACCGCTTTTTGTTCCTGTAATCGCCTCTAACAATTTTACACTGAATGCATCTTGAGTTGCCTTTTTGCCAATTTCAAAGCTAATTTTTTCGGCACTTTTAGTGGCTACGCTTTCAATACCTGCTTTAATGTCTTTTAGTTTTTCTGCCATAACAAAATCAGGAGTTAGAGTCTTTTTATATTCTTTAAGACTCATAGTAGCAGTTCCTGCTTTGATTTTTTCTTTAAATGCTTTAATTAACTCTTCTTTTTTCTTAGTAACATCTTTAACTGATAATAATTCTGTTGTTAAAATTTCATCTGTGCTTTTACCAGCTAATACGTCTGTATTTCTTTTAATAGCTTCAGCCATTGCTTCGCCTTGTCGTCTTTTGATTTCAGCTGCCAAATCTTTTTTAGAAATATTAGGATTTTCCATTAAAATTAATTTCTTTAAGTATGACGCTTGAGGTTGGTCAGCTAAATTCATTTTTTCAACAACGCCTGTTGAAGCAGCTTTATCTAAATAGTTGTTAAATGTTTTAACAACTCCTAATTGTGCTGCAACTGCGATTACTGCAGAGATTGGTTGGCGAAGTGCTGAATACATTTTTGTTTCTTTGTCTTTTTTACTGATTGGGTTGAATGCAATGAAAATCGGTGCAACAACTGCTGTTCCGAATGCCGTTGTTAAAATATTCATAACCTCGCCATCTTTTAATTTAGACAAAAGATTTGCAAATGGTTTTGAATGTTTTGCAATTTCTTTTCCATAATCTACAATGTCATCCGGCTTAAATCCTGCTTTGAAGCTTGTTGTGCTTTTAGTGGCAGTTTTTCCGATTTCATAACCTTTAACACTATTTATTTTCATAATTTCCCTAGCCTTCTCCATGTATATAAAAACAAATGAAGATTAAAAATTGCCAAAAATATTGGCAATTAATAAAAACACCTGTACACCTAAAAATACTCCCAAAAGAATAAATTTCAAGTTTTTGTTTTTAAAGGTGGAAAATCCAAGTGCCATAAGGATTATGAAAATAGGATAAATTTCAATCAATAAATTTATTTTTGAACATGTGCTTAAATTTGAAGTCAAAATATAAACAATTGGGTATATAAAGCTTACCATTTCAACAAGATAATTTGTTTCTTTTCTCTTTAAAAGACCAGCCTTAATAACAAAGAAAAGAGAAATGCTGGCTGGAGTTAGGGCATAGAAAATAAAATCAAATATTGTTTTTTGATTTGAAAATAAATTTAGAATTTCGTTTGGTTTAATTGCACTAAACATAGAAAAATATGGTGCAATAAACTGCATAAAATTAACTTTTCCCCCAAAAGTCATGACAATAATTGCACAAATTGGGAGTGCCATAATTATATGAACAATTTTTTTAGTAAAAATTTTAGAAAATTTATTTTTAGTGTTTGCACCAAGAAGCAAATAATTACAAGCTATAAAAATAATGCTTATTGGATGAATTAAAAATAAGATTAAACTTAAAATGTGCAAATATTTGAATTTTGAAGTTTCTTTAACAAGAACTACATAAGAGTCCATTAAAAGAATAAGTGTTGCTACAAAAAAGCTTGCATTAAGTGGGTTTGTGCCATTTCCAAGATAAATCAAAAGGGCGCTTGTTGCACATAAAAGAGAAGATAAAAGTCCAACTAAAACAGAATTTTTCCCTCCAAAATTTTTTCCTAAGAAATAAATTGAAATTATAGAAAAAATTCCAAAAATATCATTTAATAAATTAAAATTAAAAAATCTACTGTAAGCCAAATTTAAATCTATAAATGGAAGAGAAGTTAGCCAGCCTAGTGGGGAAAAATTATTTGAGATAATATTTTCTAAAGAAAAACTAATAGGAAAGGGCTTGAAAGTTGCGTCATATATGGCATTATCAACATTATCGGCAATTAGGCTTCTTAAAAGAATACCCAATAAAATTAATAAAAATAAGTATAGTAAATTCTTCTTTTCCATAAAATAATTTTATCAAATTCATTATAATTTGTCATTTAACTATATTAATTGTATTATTTATATGTAGAGGAAAAGCCAAAATGCCAAATTCAATTGTTTTAATTTCAGATACTGAAAATGCGTCAGAATTTATTCAAAAAAGACTGACACTTTTGCGTGAGCAAGATAGCATTACTTGCCTATCTCCAGCACTTGGTTTAAAGAGTTCTCAAGCAAATCCTCCACATGTAATTATTATTCCTGTTGAAGATAATGAAGCTCAAGCTCTTGAAATTTTAAAAGAATATAAAAATGATGAAGTTGTTAAAAATGTTCCAATTTTAATTTTTGCTAAAAAAAGAAATAGAGCATTTTTCACATCTGCTTATGAATTAGGAGCAGACGAGATATTATTCCACGATATTCCTGATTATGAATTTTTAATTAGATTAATTTGGCTTATTCAAAAAGGCGAAGACAAAAAAACAGATTTAAAATTTTCAAAATTCTTAGAATCTTTTGAAATAATAAATAAAGAAACAGGGCTTTTAGAAGAAAAACATAGCGAAAAATTCTTAATGAATGAAATTGATGCTATTAAAAATTCCGATAAAGAAACATCATTATTACTCTTAGAGCCTAAAGACACTGAAAGAGATTTCTCATTATTAATTAAAAAATCAATTAGAAAATTTGATGTTTTAATTAAAATTGAAAATAAATATTTCTTGCTTTTATCTGGAACAGACCAAAAAAATGTTAAAAAATTATTCTCAAGACTATGTTCAGATTTTAGGCTTGAAGGTGGCGTTAGAGCTGTTGTTGGCGATATTAAAAAATTTGGATATGAAGAAATTAAAGAAAAAATGTATGAAACTTTAGACAAAATTGATGAAAACATTTTGGTTAGTTTATCTAAAACAAATTTAGAACCTATCGCAATGACTTCAAAAGAAATTGAAGAAAGAGAAAATAAATTCAAA
>JAZSMU010000016.1:0-14662 GCA_045536045.1 Candidatus Gastranaerophilales bacterium | reverse complement strand
TTAACGATTCTAAAAAGCTTTCCGAAAAGAAACGTGAAGCGCTTTATGATGTTGTTCTTGACAATGCTCTTGCTGTGAGCGTTGCGTATATGGATGAAAAGCAGATTGATGAAATCAATATTTTAAATGCTACTTTTTTAGCCATGAAGTCTGCAATAACTACTATTGCAGAAATTGAGCTTGATAAATGTTATTTTTTAGTTGATGGAAATAAAAAAATAAAAGACTTTGATGTTTTACAAAAAACAATTGTAAAAGGTGATTCAAAATCTGCTTCAATTGCTGCTGCAAGCGTTATGGCGAAAGTTTTTCGTGATAATTTAATGATTGATTTATCTAAAAAACACCCTCAATATTCTTGGGATAAAAACAAAGGGTATTTGACAAAAGTCCATATAGAGGCAATTAAAAAATATGGTGCTTCTAAGCACCATAGAAAAACTTTTATTAAAAATTTTGTCAATAATTAAAGTGCTGGTTCGGAAACTGAATCTTGGATAGCATCTTTAATAACCATATCGCCAGTTAAAAGCAAGTATATTGCGTCATTTGCCTTATTTTTGTATTTAATAGTTGGTGCAACTAAGTTTGAATATTTAACTAAAAATTCTCCACCAGATATTTTCTTGCTATTTTTTGAATTTTGTTTATCTTGTTTTGTTAAATATATTTTTCCGTCTTTTGTGTAAGTTTTTGCACTATATTCAATGCTTAAATCTGGTGTTGTTTCAATTTGTTTAATTTCAATTTGAGCTTTGTTTGGTATATCTAGCCAAGTTGATTTCTTCTTTTTAACAACAATGCCGATAAACTTTGTTCCTTCTGGGTATAAAAGCGTTCCTTCTGTTGTTTCTAGGCTTTCTTTTGCAACAAATTCAACTACATCATCAATATTTGCTTTTCTAGAGTTAAAATCTGCCACAAATGCAACAGGGATAAGGTTTCCAGCGTGTATTACTTTGCATTCTTCATATATTGAAACAACATTTAATGGTGCTTCTTTTGATACATTTAATTCTTCATTTTTAATGAAAGTCAAGCCTTCACCGTTTAAATTTGGCAATTTGGTAACTTTGTAGTTTTTAGAAATATATTCTTTAACTCTATTAATTAAAAACGCATAATTTTCTGCCGTTAATTCATCTTCTGGGTTTAAATATTCTGTGTCTTTAATAAAGCCAGCATTATGTGCTTTTAAGTATGAATACTTTGCCCATTCTGGCACATTTTTAATGTCTTTGTATTGGCTAATTGCATCATAATTATAATAATTTTTTTGAATTATGTTAGAAATTATTGCAATAGCTTCGTCATTTTTGATGTTTGAATTTGGTTTAAAAGTTTTATCTGGATAGCCGTGTGCTAGTCTAATTTTTCCTGCATAAACCATATCTTTATAGTTTTTTGAATTAATATTGATATCAGTAAAAATGCTATTGAAGTCATTTTCTTGTATATTCATTTTGCAAATTTCAAAAATCGCATTTAAAAATTCTGCTCTTGTTATTTTGTGTTCAATTGCAGAAATCATTCTAACATTTGGATTTACACCGCCATCAACATTTGCATTAGCCCCTTGAGTGTTAATGTTTAAAACAAGTGCTAAAAATAGTATTAATAAAGAAATTTTTTTCATATTTACCTCTCTAAAATAGTTTATATCATATTTAAAATTAATACAATAAGTTGTTTATTTCTCTAGAAATTATGTTATTATATTCTTATAAGATTTTGGAATCCAGAGTGAAACTTTCAGATAAAAAACTAGAATTAGTTAAAAACGCTATTGAAAATTCTCAAAAATTTACTTTTGAGAATTATACTTTTGATGATGTTCAAAAAAAAGTAATTAAAAAATCTAGTTTTATTTTATCATCTCTATCTGATGATTCTTTAATAACCAAATACTTGAATAAAGTTATTGAAGATGTTTTTAATGAATTTGAAATTGATAAAAAAAATCAAGATTTAGAAAATTCTCTTATTCCAAATTTTAGTGAAAATGCTCATCTTGAAGTGCAAAACGAACCTCAAATTGTTGAAGATGTTACTATTGAAGAGCCTCAACAAATAGTTGAAGAAGAAACTTTAGAAGATGAGAATAGCATAGATTTAGATGTTGTTATTGATAAAGTTGAAGAAATTAAGCAAACTGATTTTTCAGATAATTCTCAAAATGATGCCGAAACTCATGATATTGCTCAAGAAGTAGTAATTAGTGATGATAACTCTGAAGATGATTTTAATTTTGAAGATGAAGAAGATACTTTAATTATTCCTGAGATTGATATGGATGAGGAAGTTTCTCAAAATCCTGTTTTTGATTTACCTAAAGACGAATTTCCAACTTCAAATCCAGAAACTTTATATGACGAAGTTGAAGACCCAATTGTTCATAAAGAAGTTAAAACCGTTCCTCAAGAAGTTACAGATAAGATTTTGGGCATTTTGATTGAAGCAACTAAAACTCCAAAAACTAAAGACTATATTAAAATTTTCTACTTGAAATATATTAAGAAAATGAAGCAAGTTGAAATTGCAAAAATGCTTGATATGTCTGAAACAGAGCTATCTGAAACATATTTTGATATGGTTAAATATGTTAAATTAAAACTATATTAAATAGTTAAATTAGACTTGCGAACAGATGTTCTATAGCTATTTATGCTTTGTGGAATTTTTACAGTATTATTTGGCAATGGTCTTGAAACTGTGTTTTCAAGGTGTTTTGTGTCATCTAAACCAGCTCTTTTTTTCAAAAATTGTTGAATTTTAGCTCCTGCAGTGTTTCTAATTATTGGAGTTAAAACATTACTTGCTAAAACTGAACCTAAAACCGTTGCAAGAATTGTTACACCTTGTCTTGCATATGGAGTTTTTGCATGGCTTAAGTCAATTACACCTTTATCAACCAAGTTTTCAGCAAATTTTTTCGCACCAGCAGATGAAGCGTAAAAAGTTGCAAGATTCATTATACTATCTGTAATTTCCATTGGAAGCAAGAATTGCTTTTCTTCTTTGGTTGTTTTTTTGTTTATTGCAATTCCTAATGTATTTGATAGCCCTGCAAGAACAACACCTGTAACAGAGGCAAAAATCATTAATTTTGCTGTGTCTTCTTTGAAAGAGTTGTATAATTTTCCACAAACTGCTTTTGTGCCTTTTGCTAAAATATCTGTAAACTTAGCCATTTGCACCTCCTTTTGGTGCTTCTGGTTTGTTTTTGAAGACTTTTTCGTTAATTATGTCTTGATATTTGTTGATAAGTGGCATATCAACTGTAAAATTGGTTACAAGCATAATCATTAAAGCTAAAATGTTTCCAATCATGCTTGAATAGTTTTTAAGGTTTTTTTCTGTTGCTGTTGCTAATGCATCAATATTGAAGAATTTATTTCTTTTTGCAACAACAACATCTCCAAATTTAATACAGCTCATACGAACAATTAAGCCTGTAACTGTTCCAATTATTGCTCTTGCAATAGACCTAGAGGCTGCAGTTTCTCTTGTTTTTTTATCAACTTTTTTGTTTGTAAGGTCAATTATTGGGTGCAAAATTAAGGCAGTTGAACCAATTGCAAGTCTTTGTTGAGGTGTGTCAATTTTTCTGCCTATATATTCAAAGACAGCTTCTCCGGTTTTTCCTACTTTCCACCCTTTAAAACCAATATTTTGATTATTTTGTTGTATTTGTTGTATTTTTGGCATAGTTAATCACTTTTCACAACTAGTCAATGGTGCTAAAGCTAAAAAATTGCTATTTTTGCCACCCCTTTTTACAAAAATTAATAAAAAAATTTCTGCAAAATCATTATAACACGCTGAAAATTTACATTTATATTATCTTAATTTCTTTATGATAAAATCTTATTATGGAGAAGAAGAAGTTATATAAAATACTTTTAATATCTGCTCTTAGCCTATGTGCTTTTAGTTTTCTATGGGCATGGTGGGTAACAAGAGGAGTTAGAGGCAATTCTGCTGAATCTCTTGCAACTCAAAAAATTTCTGTAAACAACCTTGTTTTAACTGAAACAAAAAACAAGAAAAAATATTGGGAATTATATTCAAAGCGTGCAGAATATGATAGCTCAAGCACAGAAGTTATTTTGTATAATATAATCGGTAATTTCTATAACGAAGAAGGCGAAGTTGTTTTAAGTTTTTCATCTCCTAAAGGAATTTATGTTCAAGAAACCGAAAAAGTAACTCTTATTGGCGAAACTAGAATTGCAACAAAGGATAACTCATTTGCTAAGGCAGATAGATTTGAATGGGAAGGCAAAAATTCAAATATTCGTGCAATTGGCAATGTATATTTAAACAGAAATAATGATATAATTGCAAAAGCCAATGAGGCTGTTTTTAAGCCAGATTTAACTTGGTTTAAAATTCTTGGAAAATCTGAAACTAAGGTTTATTCAAAAGATAAGAAAAATTCAAAAGATAGCAAGGTAGGTTTTTTTAAATGAGAAAAATATTAATATTACTTTTAGTTTTATGTTTTGCACAAATTTCAGCATATTGTGCAAAAATTGACATTCAATCCAAACACCAATCTATTGATGTTGATAAAAACAAAGGCGTTTTTACGGGTAATGTTCAAGTTCAAATAGGTGATGTTATTGTTAAAAGCCCAAAAGCTGATTTAGACCTAGACCCAAAAACTAAAAAGCCATCTATTGCAACATTTTTAGAAAATCCATATTCTTTTCAAGAAAAAGGTAGTAAAAAGCACGAAATTAAAGCGCAAATAATTAAAGTTTCTCTTTTAAAGAAAACACTTTTTGCAACAGGAAATTCTCAAACAATTATTCTTGAAGATAGAGAACCGGTTATTGTTGTTAATGCTGATAGTCAAGAATATGACACTACAACAAATGTTATGAAAGCAAATGGTGCTGTTATAATTAACCACACAGACCTTGAAACCATTTCTGATAAAGCTGAAGCCTACATTGATAAAACAGGCGATATTAGAAATGTTAAATTGTCTGGTCATGTCGTTATGAAACAAAAAGGCAACATAATTAAGGGCGATAAATTTTCATTCAAAGACTTAAATTCAATTTTCACAATTGAAGGAAATACAAGTTCTGATGTTGTTTTTGAAGATGGCACAAAAGTTTTTGTTAAGGCAGATAAACAACAATTTGATAGAACATCAAACACAATGATAGCATCTGGGCATATTCAAATTAATTACAAAGATTATGTTGCTCAAGGTCCAAAGGCACATATGTTGGTTGATAAAGCGACAAACAAGCCAGATAGAATTATTTTTACTGGTCGTTCAAAAATTACTCAAAATGACAGCACAATTGAAGCTGATAGAATTGAGTTAATTATTGAGCCAAAAGGATTTAAGGCAGATGGTAATGTTAAAACAAGCATTACAACATCTGATGACGAAGAAGATATGGAGTTTATTAAATAATGTCAGGAATAGTTTTAGATAAAGTTCAATGCTTAATAGCTGGAAATGGAAATTTGCCAATAAGAATGGCACAATCTGCCTCAGAAAATGGCTTTAAAGTTGTTGTTGTATCATTAAGCTCAGATAATGTTAAAGAGCTTAAAAAATATGCAGATGTTGTTGTTTCATATGGTCCTGGTCAATTAAATAGCATTAAAGAATTTATTGAAGCACAAGGAGCAAAGCAATTAACTTTTCTTGGCAAAGTTTCTAAAACTATGCTTTTAAAGCGTCCATATCTTGAGCCAATGGCAATTAATTTAATCAAAAATGCTAAAAAAATGAATGATGATGCTGTTATGCTCATGGTTATTGAGGAATTAGAAAAAATTGGTGTAACTATTCTTGACCAAACAATATTCATTAAAGATTTGATGGTTTCAAAAGGTTGTTTAACTGACATAAAGCCTACCGAATTACAAATGGCTGATATTGAATATGGTTTTGACATTGCAAAAGAAATAGGAAAAATTGACATAGGGCAATCCGTTGTTGTTAAAGATAAAATGATTTTAGCAGCAGAAGCTATTGAAGGCACTGATAAATGCATTAAAAGAGGTGCTAGATTTGCAAGGGGCAAAGGTGCTGTTGTTGTTAAAGTTGCAAAACCTCACCAAGACCAAAGATTTGATATTCCTGCTGTTGGAATGAATACTTTAAAGGTTATGAAACGCCATAAGGCAAATGTTTTGGCTCTTGAAGCTGGAAAAACAATTATTGTTGAACAAGATAAAATGGTTGAATTTGCAAATAAACATAAAATCGTTATTGTTGCAGTTTAATTAACCTTTAACAGCACCCTCTTGCCTGCCTGAAATGAAGTATTTTTGAAGCGATATAAAGAAGATTATAATTGGCAAAATTGAAATTATTGAGCCAGCCGCAACTAGCCTGTAATTTGATGCAAAAACGCTAGACATATTGTTTATTCCAACAGGAAGTGTAAATAATGCTTCTTTTGTTAGGATAATGCTTGGCCACAAAAATTCTCCCCAAGAGCCAATAAATGTAAATATTGCAAGAACAACTATTTGTGGCGAAATTAAAGGAAGTAAAATCTTGAACCAAATCTGCAATACATTGCAACCATCTATAAAAGCACTTTCTTCTAATTCTTTTGGAATACTTAAAAATGCTTGCCTTAAAAGAAATATTCCAAAAGCATTAACTGCGAAAGGTAAAACCATACCTAAATAGCCAGGAATTACTCCCATAGTGTCTGTTAAGCCTAATTTTAGGGTAATTATATAAACAGGAAGCATTATTGCTTGAAACGGCACCATAATTGTTGCCAAAATCAAGAAAAATAAAACTTTTTTGCCTTTAAAATTCATTCTTGCTAAAGGATAGGCTGCAAGTGCCGAAAAAATGACATTAAAAACTACAGTTAAAGAAGCAACAATAAAACTATTTAAAACATAACCTACAATTGGAACAACTTTTAAAACTTCTTTAAAATTTTCTATAGTTGGCTCTTTTGGTAAAAATATGGGTGGATATTGAAAAATGTTCTCACTAGCACCCTTGAATGCAGTTGATGTTAGCCAAACTAAAGGCAATAAACATAAAACGCATATTGCAATTAATGTTAAATGTATAAAAAATCCTTTTATAAAGCTTGGTTTCACAGGTCGTATTTTTTCCTTTCAAAACAGAAAATATTTATTGCAGAAAAAATTAGAACAATAACAAGAAGAATTACTGCTCCAGCTGAAGAAATGCCCAAATTAAGCTTTTCAAAGGCTTCTTCAAAAATGAAATAAACCATAGTTTTTGTGCTATCTAATGGTCCACCTTTTGTCATAATATAAATTTCAACAAAAACCTTAAGGGCTGAAATTGATGATATTGTTGCAACAAGGGCAATTGTCGGCATTAAGTGTGGAATTGTTACCGTCATATGCTTTTGAAATTCATTTGCACCATCTATTTGTGCTTGTTCGTATAAATCTTTAGGAACACCAATTAATGACGCTAAGTAAATCATCATATAATAGCCAATTCCCTTGAAAATCGTAACTATTGAAACCGAAATCATTGCAAATTTTGGGTCTGTTAGCCAGCCAATTTTTTCTATTTTAAATATTTCCAAAATATAATTCAAAAGCCCAAATTCGCCATATAACCACTTAAAGGCTATTGCAACAACAACAATTGAAATTACAACGGGGATATAAATTAATAGTTTATAGATATTTGTAAATTTGATTTTTTGGTTAATTAATATTGCCAAAAATAGTGGAAAAACAACCAAAATCGGCACACATAAAATTAAAAAATAGAATGTATTTAAAACGGTTTTTTTAAAAATACCTGAAGATAAAATTTCCTTGTAATTTTCTAATCCAACAAAAGCTGGGCTATAGATTGAATTTTCGTATGAAAAAAGGCTGATTTTTATTGTTTCAAAAAATGGCACAAAGAAAAACACTAA
Source organism: Candidatus Gastranaerophilales bacterium (assembly GCA_045536045.1). Lineage (GTDB taxonomy): Bacteria > Cyanobacteriota > Vampirovibrionia > Gastranaerophilales > Gastranaerophilaceae > RGIG1918. Next base: position 6,752 of record JAZSMU010000016.1, on the reverse strand, counting down.
AAGTAGCACAAATGCTGGAATTATGAATAAATATGGTAAAAATTTTGGCATATATTTATACATATGCCAATTTTAAAATGTTTTTTTAATTTAGACAACTTTTGAAATATTTTAGATGTTTCTAATTGAGCTTCTAATTATTTCAAGAACGCTTCCAGCTTTTTCTTGAGCCTTTTTAGCACCCATCAATAAAACATCTTTTAAATAATCTTTGTCATTTTCAAGTTGTGCTCTTTTTTCTCTTATTGGTGCGAGTTGTAAATTAATTGCATTAGCAAGTTTTCTTTTACATTCTGCACAGCCCATAAGAGCCTCTTTGCAACAGTTTTGAACATCAGCTATTTCATTATCTGAGCCAAAAATTTCCCAATATTTATAGATAACTTCACAATTATCAGGATTTCCTTTGTCATCTTTTCTAATTCTATTTCTATCGGTAATTCCTGTCATAATTTTCTTTGTAGTAACTTCTTCTGTGTCAGAAATTTTGATATCATTATTGAAGCTTTTGCCCATTTTTTCGCCGTTTACCCCTTTTAATAAGGTAACTTTGCTCAAAAGTGGTTCTGGTTCGTTAAAGTTTATTCCATAAAGGTTATTAAATCTTCTTATTATGTCTCTTGAAATTTCAATGTGTGCAACTTGGTCTTTTCCAACTGGAACAAGGTCTGCATTCATACTCATTATGTCTGCCGTCATTAATATTGGGTAGCCAATAAGTCCATAAGTAGCTTCAATTGCACCTTCTTTAGATTTAATGATTTTAACCATATCTTTAAGGGTTGGGTCTCTTTCTGCCCAGCCTTGAGGTGTCATCATACTTAAATACACATGCAATTCTGCAATTTCTGGAATCATTGATTGCAAAAATATTGTTGAATTATTTGGGTCAATTCCAACGGAAAGCCAATCTAAAAGCACATTATAAATGTTTTCAGAGAGTAATTCAGTTTTATCATAGTTTGTTGTTAGTGCATGCCAATCTGTAATAGAAAAATAACAATTATATTCATTTTGAAGCTTTTTCCAATTTGTTAAAACTCCTAAAAAGTGCCCCAAATGAAGCCTTCCTGTAGGTCTCATCCCACTCATTATAGTTTTTTTAGTCATTATTTTTCTCCAATTTTTTAATGATTTTTAGTGCGTCTTCAAAATCTGGATAAACAGAAAGTGCATTTTGTGCGTAGTGTTTTGCATTTTCATAATCATTCAAATTTAGACAACAATTTGCCAATTCGCAAGCAATAATGTGATTTTTTGGATATTCCTTAACGATTTCACTCAATGTATTTTTTGCTTTGCTCCAATTTTCTTTTGCAATGTCAATTTTTGCACTCAAATACAAATATTCAACATCTCTTTTTATTAAAAGAAGTTCAACAGCCATATTTTCGGCTAAATTATATTTTTTAACTTCCAAATAGTGCTTAGCAAGCTCAAATAATGATATTTCGCATCTTGGATTAATCTTTAATGAAGCTTTGAAAGTTTCAATTGCCTCATTGTATTTGCCTAATTTTAATAAGTTTTGACCAAGATATGACAAGAAAATGTCGTCATTTTCAAACTGTGGTCTAATTTTTTCTAAATATTCATTTGCTTGCGTGTGTTGGTTAAGTTCAAAATAAACAACTCCCATACTATACATTAAATCAACAGATTCTGGCTCAATTTTGAGTGCTTCTTGCATTTCATCTTCTGCCCAGTCCAGCTGACCTAATTGCAAATAAATAAGGGCTAAATCTCTTTTTAGATAAGGATTATTTGGCTCTAGCTTCAAACCTTTTCTAAATGATGTTTGTGCTAGTTCTTTTTCTCCTTTATTTAGGTAATTTAAGCCCAATTCCCAATAAATATCAGCTTCTATTTGACCTTTTTTAACAAACATATTCAAAATATCAATTGCTTCATCAAATTCGCCACATTCTCTGTGTAATTTTGCAATTTTTCTTAAAAGAAATACATCTTGTGGATTTGCTTGAATAAGCTTTTTAGCAATAATTAATGCATTTTTGAAATCCCCCGTGTTTTCAAGAGAAAGCATAAGATTTTTTTGATATTTAGGCTGTTGTGGATTCAATGAAACAAGCATTGAATATAAGCTTTTTGCCAAATAATAATCCTCAGCTTTAATTGCACAATTTGCATATGTGTTCAAAATAATTCCAGATGGTTGTTTTTTATAAGCAGTATCATAGTAATTTAATGCTCTTTTAAATTCGCCCTTACTATCAAAAATTAAGCCCAGATTATAGTTTGTTAGAGGGTTTTCAGAGTCTAGGTCAAATGCTTTTTCAAAATATTCAAGAGCAATATCTTGTTTGTTTTGACCCAAATAGCAACTTCCGATATTGTTTATAATTTGAACATTTTCTGGTTCAATTTCGTGTGCTTTTTTAAGATTTTCAATTCCTTTTTCATCTTCTCTTATTGTAATTTGTGCAGTTGCAAGAAGATAATACAATTGTGCATCATCATTAGCATTATCAATAATTCCCTCTAAAAGCTCTATTGCAAGCTCTGGAGTATCTTGAGTTAGATAAATTACAGATAAGTTTTTAACTGCGTCATAAAATTCAGGTCTAAGAGAGATAACCTTTTTGTATGCTTCAATAGCAAGCTCAAGTTCTGTTGCTTTTTCTGCACAATTTGCAAGGTAAAACCAGCTTGTTGCGTCATTTTGGTCAATTTCAACAGATTTTTGAAAAGTTTTTTGTGCGTTATCAAATTCGCCTAAATTAATTTGGCAAAGCCCAAGATTTTTAAGTATTTCAATGTTATCTGGGCTTTCTTTGATTAATTCCTCTAAAACTTCTTTTGCTTCAATAAAATTGTTTTCAGCGATTAGCTCGCACGCTGTGTTAATATTTTTTTCTTTGTTTTCCATATGTAAAATAATAGCATAAAATTCTATTTTCATAATATAATTATTATGAGGAGTTTTTATTATGAAAATTACTGCACAAAATCTTGTTAAAGTTTATGGAGATAGGTCTGTTGTAAATGATATTTCTTTTGAGATTAATCAAGGAGAAGTAGTTGGGCTTTTAGGTCCAAATGGAGCAGGCAAAACTACAACTTTTTATATGATAGTCGGTCTTGTTAAAGCAAATGAGGGAAAAGTTTTTTTAGATGACAAAGATATTACAGATATGCCAATGCACCTAAGAGGAAAATTAGGCATTGGATATTTACCACAAGAACCATCTATTTTTAGAAAATTATCAATTGAAGATAATTTAAAACTTGTTCTAGAGATGAATGACAAGTTGAATAAAAAGGAAAAAGAAGATTTACTAGAAAGCCTTTTAGATGAATTTGGTATTCAAAAAATTAGAAAATATAATGCTATGAAGCCATCTGGGGGCGAAAGAAGAAGAGCTGAAATTGCGAGAGCTCTTGCTGCAAGTCCATCTTTTATTCTTTTAGACGAACCATTTACAGGTATTGACCCAATTGCAATTGGCGAAATTAAAGAAAATATCCACAAATTGGCAAGAGAAAAAAATATTGGTATTCTAATAACTGACCACAACCCTAAGGCAACTCTTTCAATTACGGATAGAGCTTATGTTATTTTTGACGGGAAAATTAAGGTATCAGGCAAGAGTGAAGAAGTTGCAGCAGACCCAATTGCTAGAGAATTTTATTTAGGAAAAGATTTTGAACTCTAAGATTAAAATATTAGACAAATTTATATTTTCACAAGTTTTTGCAGCAACCTTTGCAGCACTAATTTTGTTTGTGATTGTTTGGATTGCACCAGAAACTTTAGTTAAAATAATAAGAAAAATTACTCAACATGGAATGCCGCTTTTAACTGCTGGCATGCAGTTATTATATGAAATTCCAAAAGTTTTAATGAATGTTTTACCTATTTCAATTTTATTGGGTTCTTTATTTACTTTTGATAAACTAAGTAAAGACTCTGAGCTTGCCATTTTAAGGAGTTCTGGACTTTCTTTTTCAAGAATTATCCGTCCAATTATTTTTCTTGGTATTGCTTTTTCTGTTTTCTGTTTTTTAATTGTTGACCAAGCTATGCCTTGGGCATGTAAAAGCACAAAAGAAGATGCTCATTTTGATGAACACTTTGTCTATGTTCAACATGATGAAAATAAAAATCCTCTTCAAGCTGTTATTATTTCAAATTTTACACATGTAGGGATTAAGAATTTAATTATTACAAACTTTCATAATGATGAAAATTATTCTGATGTAGCTCAATTTGACAGTATTCTCTTTGCTGATTATGCACTTAAAAAAGATGGTTTTTGGCTCTTGCCAACTGCTGTTGAATACAAAATTGCTCCATCTGGTATTTATGAAAAAATTCAAAATGTTAAAGATATAAAAATCTTAGAAGGCGAAGATGCTGATGTTGTGTATAGAATAATGCTATATGGAACAAAAAGAGATAGAGCCTTTACAACTGCTGGTTTATTTCAATACATCAAATTGTTAAAACAGAAAAATATTTTTGACGAGCATAATTTTATGCTATCAAAATTATTCCAAAGATTTTTACACCCTCTAAATTGTGTTTTATTTGCAGTTTTGGGGGCATTATTGGGCTATGCACCTCCTAGAAGTGTTAAATATTTAGGTTTTGTTTTTGCAGCAGTAATTCTATTTTCTTACTACATAACAATTCCTTTCTTTGATGTTTTGGCTTCAAAAAGCGTTCTGCCACCATTTTTGTGTGCAGCATTGCCTTTTGCGATATTTCTAATTTTGATTTTCGTTATTAAAAAACAGAAGGACTTATAATGAAAAAGATTATTATTTTATTCTTATTTTTGCTTTTTGCACTACCTGCTTTTTCATCTGGCAATATTCAATATATAAATGATGAAGCCGGTGTTCATATCTATAAAATAAACATAAAAAAACTTGGTTCTAAAATTAAGCCATATGTTGCTAAGGATTTGATGACTGCTAAAGAAGTTTATGACACAGGAAAATATCATCTTGTTGTCAATGGTGGTTTTTTTGATTTAGAAACTGGAGATGAAATTTCTTTTGTAAAAATTGATGGTAGAACAGTTAATTCGCCATTTAACAACCAAAAATTAATTTCTGATATAAATTCTCAAAATCGCTTAACAGAAGTTATAAATAGACCTGAATTAAGAATTTTTAAACTTCCACTAGATAGATATAAAATCACTTTAGAGCCACATTTTGCAACAAATGCAGACAATGTTTTTCTTGCTCATTCTCTTCAGGCAGGTCCATTTTTAGCACCATATTATAAGCCAGAAGCTGAAGGTTTTGTTAAATATGATGAATTTGACAATGTAATTTTTGACTCTGTTAATCTTGCTAAAAAACGCGAAAGAACAATTATTGGGCTTAAAAAGAACAATTTATTTATAGTTTTGTTTACTGAAAATTCAAAAATGACTGGATATGAATTAAAAGAATTTGTAAAAAAACAAAAATTTGAATATGCAATGGCTCTTGATGGTGGAGATTCAGTTAGTGCTGTTACAAAAGATGAATGCATCAAGGCAAATAGCTCTGAAATGCGTAAAATTAAATCATTTTTAGTTATTGAAAGGTAGTTATGATATATAGAAAATCTTCATTAGGATTGCTTATAATTTGCTTAATTTTAGGTTATTTTTATGTAACTCCAAAAATTAAGAAATTTGTTGAAAGGAAGCAAAATAAGCAAATTGTTGAAAATTGTTCAATGTTTTCGGATTACATTCTAAAAGAATGTAGAGCAAATAAAAAAATAAATTTAGAAGCTAAGGCAAAAGAGGCAGTTGAGCTTTTTTCTACACAAGTTCAAAACCCTGTTAATAATAAAATCCCTGCTTTTTCTCTAACTCAAGGAAATGGAGTTTGTTCTGCTGAATATGAAAAAGACACCAAAACACTTGTTGTTACTGGGCTAGATACTAATGGCTCAATTTTAGTTAGGATTGTAATTAATCCTCCAACTTTTGTGAGATATGATAGAGATTAATTATGATACAAGAACTTTTTTCTGCTTCAGTTATATCACTTTTTTTAAATTCTTTCGTTGAAAGCTTTTTCTTGCTTCCTCCACCAGATATTATTTTAATTGCTTTTAATTTAGCAAAACCACAATATGCTCTTTTTTATGCGTTAGTTTGCACAATTGCAAGTGTTTTAGGTGGTGCTATTGGATATTTAATTGGTAAATATGGTGGAAAACCAATTTTTCATTGGTTAATTGGTATGTTTTCTAAAGACAAGGAAAAATCTGAACACCAATTCCGAGAGGTTGAAAAATATTACAAAGAATATGGCTCATGGGCAGTATTTTTTGCTGCATTTACACCAATTCCATATAAAGTTTTTACAATTGCAAGTGGTATTTTAGATATGAAATTTTGGTCTTTTATGCTTGCTTCATTATTAGGAAGAGGTGGAAGATTTTTTGTTGTTTCAATTGCTTTAATGTTATTTGGAGAAAGTGTTAAAAAGCATTTAGAGCTTGTTATTATTGGGCTTTCTTTAATTGTTGTTGTATTTTTTGTAATTTTATTCATAAAAAGACACAAATTTATAAAAAAATGATAGAATTAATCTATGCTTTCAGGTTATCTTTCGGATTATTTAGAATTTTTGGAGTTGGATAAAGGTTTATCTGAAAACACTTTGCTTGCTTATAGAAACGATTTAATGGATTTTTTTGACTATTTGTATTCAATTGATATTCAAGAAGTTAATAAAATTTCTCGTTCATCTCTTTCATCATATATAAAATTTTTATC
>JAZSMU010000081.1:0-19025 GCA_045536045.1 Candidatus Gastranaerophilales bacterium | reverse complement strand
AGCACCATTTTCAACAGTTTATATTCATGGGCTAATTCGTGATGAAAAAGGTCAAAAAATGTCTAAATCTAAAGGCAACACAATTGACCCTGTTGATATCATTAAAAAATATGGAACAGATGCCCTAAGGTTTACTCTAACGAGCTTAAGCACTTACGGTGGTCAAGATATTAAATTGTCTGACGAAAGATTTGAATATGGTAGAAATTTTGCAAACAAAATTTGGAATGCTTCAAGATTTGTTATTATGAACCTTGAGGGCAAAGACAAAGACGGATTTAACAATTTGAATCTTGCAGATAAATGGATTTTAGCGAAATTAAATTCAGTTGTTAAAGAAGTTGAAGAAAACTTCAAAAACTTTAGAATAGGCGAAGTTGCCCATATTCTCTATGATTTCTTCTGGAATGACTACTGCGATTGGTATATTGAATTATCTAAAATCCAAAAAAATGAAGCAGTGCTATCTTATGTTTTGGATATGACATTAAGACTATTGCACCCAATTATGCCACACATTACAGAAGAAATTTGGGGCTTAATGGATATTGAAAAAGAAAAATCTGCAATTATGATAAGCGATTATCCTAGATACAAAGAAGAATTTAATTTTGAAGTTGAAAAAACTCAAATGGAATCTATTTTAGAAGCAGTTAAAGCACTTAGAAATTTAAGAGCAAGCTTTAATATTCCAGTAACTTCTTTAATTAATCTTAAAATTATGGGCGAAAAATCTTTCTGGGATGAAGCTCTTCCATATTTAAAAAGATTTGGCAAGGTTGAAGATGTTGAATATCTAGAAGCAAATGCTGAAATTGCTAAACAAAGCTCAACAATTATTGTTGGCGATACAAAATTCATTGTTCCTTTGGCTGGCTTAATTGATATTGAACAAGAAATTGCTAAGCAAAACAAAAAATTCTTGAAATTAGATGGCGAGAAAAAATCCTTAGAAGCTAGAATAAACAATGAAAGATTTATGCAAAGTGCTCCTGAAGCTTTAGTTAGCCAAACAAAAGCAAGAATTGAAGAAATTAATGTTGAACAAGCAAGCATTAAAGAACTAATTGAGAAATTGGGCTGAGATATGGAATATATTGAAAGAGCCAAAAAATTTAGAACTAAAAAAAGATTAGGGCAAAATTTTTTGGTTGATGAAAATACAATAGAAACAATTTCTGATTTAGTTGAATCTGATGATGCAATTCTTGAAATTGGACCTGGAATTGGCTTTGTTACTGAAGAAATAATCAAAAAAGCGAAATATTTAAGAGCAGTTGAGCTAGACGAAGAAGCAATTGAGGTTTTGAAAACAAACCTTTTAATTGTTAGTGCTAATTCAAAAAACAAATGCGATTATAAAATTATCCAAAACGACATTTTGAAAACAAATTTAGAAGATTTGCAAAATGAAAATAAAGACAAATTTAAAATCATCGCAAACATTCCATACTACATTACAAGCCCAATTTTAGTGCATTTGTTAGGCGAAATTGATGAAATTAATCATAAAAACAGAGATAGAATTTCTGAAATTATTTTAATGGTTCAATTAGAAGTTGCAAAAAGGCTAACTGCAGATGAAAATTCTAAAAACAAAGAATATGGCACACTTTCAATTTTAGCTCAAATGTGGGCAGATGTTGACGCAATTAAACTTGTGCCATCAAAATGCTTTTTCCCACGCCCAAAGGTAGATTCAGCACTTGTTCGTCTAAAAATAAACGACAAGCCAAAAGTTGAGATTAATCCATACCTCAAAAGAACAGTTAAGGCAGCTTTTCTGCACAGAAGAAAAACTCTTAAAAATTGCTTAATGCAAGCTGGCTTTAAAAATGTTGATAAAGTATTAAATGAACTAAATATAGACCAAAATATTAGAGGCGAAAAGCTCTCTATATCTGATTTTGAGAAGTTATCAAAGGCATTATATGAAAATTCAAATTAAAACTCCTGCAAAAATAAATTTGAATTTAAAAGTAGGTGAAAAAAGAGAAGATGGTTTTCATCCAATTGAGTCTGTAATGCAATCTATAAGCCTATTTGACACTTTGACAATAACTTTAAACAGAGATGAAAAAATAACTTTATCTGGAAATAATCCAAATATTCCATATAATGAAAAAAATCTTGTTTACAAAGCAATTCAAGCATATTTTGAAGAACTTGGCGAAATGATGTTTGGAGTTGATGTTTATATTGAAAAAAATATCCCAACTGAAGCTGGCTTAGGTGGGGGAAGTGCAAACGCAGCAGGTCTTTTATATGGTCTTAACTTACTAATGAACGAACCATTTACTAAAGAAGAATTATTAAAAATTGCCTCTAAAATAGGTTCAGATGTTAATTTTTGTTTTGTTGGTGGCACAAAATTATGCAAAGGCAGAGGGGAAATTTTAGAAGACGCCGAATTTGTTAAAAGAAAAGTGCATCTAGTTAAGCCAAAAAATTTTGGAGTTAGCACCAAAGTTGCCTACGAAATGTTTGATAATTTGAAAGAAAAATCCAACATTGATAACGACCTTGAATTTGCCATTATGAAAGAGTTTGAAGAAATTGAATATTTGCACAATTTAGGGCTTCAAATGTCTGGTTCTGGCTCTTGCTTTTTTACATTTGATGAAATCCCAAACGCAGTAAGATGCGAAAAATATGACATTTGGGAAAATCTTGAAACTATAAATTTTGGCGTTTTTGAAATTTAAGGTTTACATTTTTATTTTTTTTAATTATTATTTAATTACTCACTTAATCCTCTGCAGAAACGTTAGTTAAAGCAGAAAGGGAAAACATTATGGCAAACATTAAATCCGCACAAAAAAGAGCTGAAATTGCAGTTAAAAATACTCAAAGAAACACTGCTTTCAAATCAAGTATTAAAACAGCAATTAAAAAAGCTTTAGCACTTGCAACAGGAGATTCTAAAGAACTTCAAGCTGCATTATCTAAAGTTTATCAACTCTGCGACAAAGCTGTTTCAAAAGGTATTTTACACAAAAATACTGCAGCTAGAAAAAAATCACGCCTAACTGTTGCAATCCAAAAATTGCAACAACAATAATATGGAGTCATTAACCATATTAAAAGTTTAAAACAGCCCTTTAAAAGAGCTGTTTTTTCATTTTAAACTATTGAGCAACAATATTGTGAGCATTCAATTTTTCAATTGGCTCTTCATATTTTAGAGGCAAAATTACAGAAAAAGTTGTTCCCTTATTAACTTTAGAAGAAACTTCTAGTTTACCCTTATGTAAATGAACAATTTTGTTTGAAATATAAAGCCCTAAGCCTGTGCTAGATTTTAGATATTTTGTTGCACCAGAATAAAATTTTTCAAAAATTTTCTTAACTTCAGCCTCATCAATCCCAATTCCATAATCTTTGACATCAATTTTCAAAAAGTCATTTTCGCAAGACAAAATAACATCAATATTTGAAGCTGATTCTGAATAAGTTAGGGCATTTAATATTAAATTATGCAATACTCTTTTAATAAGAAAAGTATCAATATCTGCTACAATATCTTGATTTGAAAAAGTAAAATTAATTTCAGTGTTGTGTGCAATTGCAATTGGTTCAATTTGAGTAATAATTTCTTTAATTGCAGATATTACATCAACTCCATAAGAAATATTTAAGTTGATTTTTGCCTGTTCTAATTTATATGTTTCTAAAAGTGCTTCAATTAGATATTTCAAATCTATATTTGAAACTTTTATATTAAACAAAGCCTCTTTTTGCTCTTTTGTTAATTCGCCAAATTTATTTTCTAAAAGTAAATCAAAAGTTTTGTCTTGTGCAATTATTGGAACTTTAAGGTCATGAGTTAAACTTGCAATAAAATCGGTTTTAAGGCTTTGTGCTTCTTTTTCTCTTTCAATATACTCTTTAATCATATTTTCTCTATCAACAATGCTTTCAATAGAAGAATTAAGAGCCTTAGAAAGCTCTTGTGTTAAAGGAGAAAAACCATCATCAACTTTTTGTTGCAAATTCCCATATCTAATTTTAGACATAATTTGAACAATTTTTTTTAAATATTGTTCAAGTATAAGTGCAGAAGAAATCATTTTTGCATTTTTTTTATTTTGATAAAAAAGCAAAAATAAAAGAAAAATAATTACTGCTATTAAAAATAAATTCAACATTATTTCTTACTTGAGCTCTTCTTGCGTGCAAATACTAAAAATTCATAATCTTCATATTCATTATCTTGAACATTTTCTTCAAAAATGTCTGCGTCTTCTTGTTTTACAATGTCATTTTTATATATTCTAACAACACCTAATGATGTCGCCTCAAATCTTCCATTAATTTCTGCTTTATATTTTTCAGCGAAAAATGGAGTAACTATAACTTTGTTTTTATAGTCATATTTATAAACTTTTTCAATAAATTCAATGTCTTTTTCATCAAAAGTTTTGTCTTCTAAAACATCTAAAACAAAATATGCGTTTGTTAAAATTTGAGCTTCGGTGTTTGCACGAGATATTTTTTGAACCTGTTTCATAAACTCAATAAATGTTTCATCAATTTTTTTGAAATCTTTTGAAATAAGTATTAATTTATCATCTTTAACTGAAATTTCAATATTCTTTTGCCCTTCAAAAACAGTGTTGAAGCTTTCATAAGCTTTTTGAAGAACCAAAGGAATATTTTTTTCATTATCAGTTGTTGTTTGGTTTTTTAAAACAAGTTTCAAAGAAATATAATAGATTTTTGATTTTGAAAAATTTTTAACAACATTTCTATTAATAAAAAATCTTTGAATAGAATTTTTAACTCTTTTAAAAAACGCAATAATGTTATCCATATGGTCGCAAAGCCAATTTATTGGCTGATGTAGCATTGGAATAACCAAAGCTAAAACAATAAAAACCAAAGAACAATATAGAAAATTATTTGAACAAACTCTATTTGCAATAGTTATTGTGTGCTGATGATTTTCAACAATTAAATTTTCAAAAATAACAAAATACTGCAAAATGTTGTAAATTGCTGTTCTTGCTCCAAAAAGTTGGGCAAAATATTCAAACATATACATCCCAGAGAGAATGCCACAAAACAAACTCATAAGGTGCATATCAAATAAAAGAAATTTTCTCATTATAAATCCAAATTATCTATCAATCTAACACCATTAATTCTAACTGCAATAAGAGCAATTGAACCAGGCATAATTATATCAGTTTTTTCGTAAATTTCAAAGGTTTCAGGGTTCACAATTTCAAAATATTCAATAGAATCTTGAGGCAAAATTGCACAAACAACATCACTTAGAGCAAGAATATTGTTTATTCCATTATGAAAAACTTCACGTGCTTTTTTAAGTGCAAAAATAATTTTTTCAGCTTCTTTTCTATCCTCATCAGATAAATAAGAATTTCTACTACTCATTGCAAGCCCAGATTCTTCTCTTACTATTGGACATTCAACAATTTCAATATCAAAATTCAAATCTCTAACCATTTTTTTAATAATGAATAGCTGTTGTGCGTCTTTTCTTCCAAAATAAGCTCTTGTTGGCGAAACTATATTAAATAATTTGCAAACAACTGTTGCAACGCCATCAAAATGCCCAATTCTAGATTTTCCACACAATTTATCAACATCAAAATAGCTAGGGCAAACGCTTGTCATTAGTTCTTTATTAAATGTTGAATACATTTCTTGTGCGTTTGGTGCAAAAATATAATCAACACTCAAATTACTGCATTTTAAAGCATCTGATTCTAATGTTCTTGGATATTTTTCAAAGTCTTCGCCTGCACAAAATTGAGTAGGATTAACAAAAATGCTAACAACTGTGATGTCATTTTCTTCAGTTGATTTTTTAATTAAGCTTTCATGTCCTAAATGCAGTGCTCCCATTGTTGGAACAAGACCAATAGTTTTGTCTTTTTGAGCTTTTAAAAGACTTCTAAGCTCCGAAATTTTTGATATAATCTTCAAGTTTAACTCTTTCTTCTTCTTTTAAATAAAATGTTTCTTCGCTAGCTGGAAAAGATAATTTTTCAACATCTTCAATGTATCTTTTGCAAGCTGTTGATAAAATTTCTCCTACTGAAGCATATTTCCTAACGAATTTTGGAGAAAATCCATCAAATTTTCCTAAAATATCATCAGAAACTAAAATCTGTCCATCGCAAACATTGCCAGCACCAATTCCTATTGTTGGAATAGATATTTGTTCTGTAATAAATTTTGCAACTTCGGCTGGCACCATTTCTAAAACAACTGCAAAAGCACCAGCAGCCTCAATTCTTTTAGCTTCTTCTAAGAGTTTAAGGGTAGCTTCAAAATCTTTTCCTTGAACAAAATTGCCACCTAATGTGTTTACGGATTGAGGTGTAAAACCAAGATGTCCCATAACAGGAATGCCAGAATCCACCATATGAGAAATAATTTCTTGAATATATTCGCTTCCACCTTCAATTTTGACAGCACCAGCACCAGCCTTAATTAATTCGCCAGCATTTCTATACGCGTCTTGTTTTGAAGTTTGGTAGCTCATAAAAGGCATATCTGCAACAACAAGCGCCTCTTTCACTCCTCTTGCAACTGCAGAGGTAAATATTTTCATCTCTTCCATAGACACTTTTGTTGTAGAATCATATCCTAAAATAACGTGTCCTAGAGAATCTCCAACAAGCAAAAAATCAATTCCAGCTTCGTCAAAATATTTTGCAGTTTGATAGTCGTAAGCTGTTAATGAGGTAATTTTTTTGCCCTCTGCTTTGTAAGACAAGATTTTTCTTGCTGTCTTTTTCATTATTTTTTCCTTCTATACCACCAATAGATGGCTCTTGCTAATCTGTCTGGATTATGACGAACAAAGCCATTTTTGTCATCAAGAATTAATTTATGACAAACAACTTCAACTCCAAGATTTTTAACTTCGTTAATATCAAATTCAACAGGGTATGAATTTGCTTCTTCATATTTTTCAGATAAATTTCTTGGTATGAAATCATTAACCAAAACGGCATCAAATAAATTTGTTGTAACGCCTCTTAATTTTGCATGTTTGAATAATGCCTCAATATGGTCTGAAACAGTGTAGTTATCAGTTTCTCCAGGTTGAGTCATGATGTTGCATGCATAGATTTTTTTAGCTTTAGATTTTTCAATTGCAAGAGCTAAATTTCCAACCAAAATATTTGGAATAACTGATGTATAAAGGCTTCCAGGACCAAGAATGATAATATCAGCATCCAAAATTGCTTCTATAACATCTTGAGCTGGCATACATACTTCAGGCTCTGTTGAAAGTTCAATAATTCTTTTTCCAGCTTCTGGAATATTGCTTTCGCCTTTAATTATTGAGCCATCTTCCATTTTTCCAATAAGTCGCATATCGTCAACTGTTGCTGGCAAAACTCTTCCTCTGATTCTTAAAACTTTAGAAGATTCTTTAATTGCAGTTATCATATCTCCACAAATTGCAGAAAGAGCTGTGATAAATAAATTACCAAAGCTATGTCCACCAAGACCTTCGCCTGTTTTAAATCTGTATTGGAATAATTTTGTAACAATGTCATCATCATCAGCTAGGGCTGCAACGCAGTTTCTGATATCTCCAGGAGGTAAAACTCCCATTTCTTCTCTAAGTCTGCCAGATGAACCACCGTCATCTCCAACTGTAACAACTGCAGTAACATTATTTGTTAATTTTTTAAGTCCACGAAGAATTGTTGATAAACCTGTGCCACCACCAATTGCAACAATTTTTGGACCTCTATTTAATTTAAATTTTCTATATAAGCTTTCAGAAATTTCTCCTTGCCCACCTTTACTTGCAGCATCTAACATAGATGTGTTTGTTTTTTTCCAAGCAAGTAAGAAAATGCAAACTCCAGCAATCATTAAAATAACACCAATAAGCTCTGCTGGAATAACTTTTATAAGCTGTTTAGAAGCTTGAACAAGGTATACAAGAGGTTCTAACTTAAATAAGAAAATTGCTCCTAGTGTAGCTAAAATAGCCCCAAGAACAATTAGTAAAAACCATCTTTTAAGATTTAGACCTGGAAAAAACCAGATTGCATTTTTTGAGAATTTTATTTTTTTTATCATATTTTTCATTATATTTGTGCTCCAACTCTATTGTAATTAACTGGTGTAGGTTTTTTAACCTCATATGCTCTTTTAGCACATTCTGCCGAAACAAAATGTAAGCTATCAGGTTTATTCTCGCCCTCTCGGAATTCCCTTAGAGAAGAACCTTCTTTGAAGATTTCTTCATAAGCACAATTAATTCCAATTTCTTCTTCAATAATCTTTTTAAATTCAAAGCTCTTGACGAATAAATTTAGCCAAGGGTTGAATTTTTTAATTACTGTCGCAACAAATTTGGCATATTCAATGTCTTCATGAAACATTTCAGACATAGCACCATGAAGTCTAACATTTTCAATTTCAAGGCTTAAAGATTTAGCGAATGCACTTAACGCACTCAATTGGTAAACAATTAAAGCTTCAAGTGCTTCAGGTTCTAAATTCATTTTATTTTTCCCAAAGCCTGCTATATCTTGAAAACCAATATGTGCACCAATTGATAAATTATTTTCTTTTGCAAATTCTAGTGCTTTTTTAATGCTGATTGGGTCCCCAGAATGAAAACCACATGCGATATTAACTGAGCTTACATATTTTGCTCTTTCATATTGCTCTAAATCCTTATAAACGCCATATTCCTGTGCCAAATCACAGTTATAATCAAACATCTTTACCTCATATTTATTATGGTAAAATTATACAACAAAATTAGCAATTTTTTGCAATTATATGTTTTTATTTTAGTAAGGGAAACTATGATTAATAATATTCAAAATATTAATTTTAATAGTGCAAATGCTCCAAAAACAAACAAAAATAAAGGAGCAAGCCTTATTACGACCGAAACAAATCTAGTTGGTCAAATTCAAGCTGATGCTCTAACAACAGCACAAAAAGATGAAAAAAAGAAAAAAATTGCTAAATGGTCAATTGTTGGTGCAACTGGTGTAACATTAGTTGGCGTTATTTTAGGCGGAAAATTTATTCCAAAAAGTTTCTATAAAAAAATTGGCGACTTTGTTTCAGAAAAAATGCAAAAAGGTAGCGATGGCGTTAGAAAAGCAGCTAAAAAAGCAAGCGAATTATTCAAAAAAACAGAAACAGTTGCAAATGTTAGCTTAAATGTTAATGGTGGAAAAGATGCTTATTTCAAAATTTTATTTGGAATGGACGCAAGCAAACACCCAAAATTTTTAAACAAACACCCAAAAATGCTAAAAGTATTCACAGCAGTTAAAAAAGTTGTTGCAGCACCATTTAATGCAATAGATAAATGGGCTTCAAATTTATACAGAGCAGCAACAAAAGGCACAATTAAAGGCAAATGGGCAAAAATTGGCAAAAGAGTTCAAAAATCAAATAATTTAATCACAGAAACCCTTAAAAATATTCCTGAAGCAGACAAAGGCAAAAAAATTGTCATTGGTGGAATTGAAAAAACTGCTAGCCAATGGGCAGATGAAGTTGCCGAATTAATCGGAAAACAAGGTGGAGCAATTGAAGACGGCTTTGGCAAAAGTGCAAGACAAGGCATTTTTAGTCAAATGGATGATTCTATGAAAGACCTTGCAACAGAATTTAGAGGCGAAGTTGCAAGAAGCGTTAAAGAAAAAGGGCAAAGAGGCAACCTTAAAAAATTCATTGTTGGTGATTTGGTTAAAGGAAGAAAAGAAACACTAGCAAGCGTTGTTGATGATAACCTTTCAAAATTAACAAATGCTGGAAGCACAGGCTATAGCGACCAAATTGAAACAATTATGGCAGGGCTTGCAGATGCTGGCGTTGTAGATAAAACAACTCACACTAAAAAAATTGCACCTATGTTATCTAAAATTAAAACAAGCATGCAAAAAGGTGCAAGCTCAATTAAAGAAGACGCCTTTGACAAATTTAGAGATATTAATATGGGCTGTGCACCAACAGATTTTCTTTTAACTGCTGGAGAAATTGGAGCTCTTGGACTGTATGCTTCTCAAGCTAAAACAAAAGAAGAAAAAACATCTGTTATGCTAACAACTGCAATTCCTCTAGGCTTAGGTATTGCTGGAACAACAGCAGCAACACTAGGTATGGTGTCTGGTCTTAAGGCATTATTAATGGGTGGTGCTATAAGCTTAGGTTCTTCAATTATTGGCAAAAGTATAGATAAAATTTATCGCAAAAATCATAATACTGAAGGTCAAAAACCAAGTATTGTTACTTTTGAACTTCCAAAAGAAATTCAAGAAAGTGCATTGGTTAAAACAGTTGATAAAGTAGTTGAAACTGTTGCAGATGCATAAACTATACGATTGATTTTGTAAGTCTTTCAGACCTTTTAGCACTAAGAACATTTCTCAATTTCATAATTGCTTGAGAATGTAATTGGCAAACACGGGATTCAGATACATTAATGATTTCGCCAATTTCTTTAAGTGTCATGTTTTGTTGATAGTATAGAACTAATAACATTCTTTCACGCTCAGGAAGTCTTTTTAGAGCAGCTTCCAATTCACGTTTGCTATCTTTTCTCTCCATAACTTCATCTGGAGTTTCATGCTTATCATCTGCAATCGTATCAATAATTTCAATGCTATCTTCTGAAGTGCCTTTTTTCTCATAAATTGAGCCAATGCCAACATCATGAGATAATATCTTTTCAATTTTTTCTGGTTCTGTATCAAAAAATTCTGCAATTTCGGCAGTAGTTGGAGTTCTTCCTAATTGTATTCTAAGTTTTTCAGAAACTGCACGAATTTGCTTAATTTTCATTCTGACAGAACGTGGTAGAAAATCTTGCGAACGGACTCTATCTATAATTGCCCCTTTAATTCTAACAAGAGCATAAGTTTCAAATTTTGCTCCTTTATCTGGAACATAGCGTTCAATTGCGTCTATTAAACCTTCTACACCATAGCTTGCAATGTCTTCATAGGAGAAATTTTGGGGTAAGCTAACTTTAATACGCCCAATAACATATCTTGTTAGATAAATATATTGCACGATAAGTTTATCTCTGACTGCCTTATTTGTTCTATCTTCAAAATAAGTTTTCCAGAGAGCACCTAGTTCTTCATCTGAGAGCCGAACTATTTTCTTATACGAATCTTCTACGACTTCGTACGACATTACTATTCCCCAAGTGTAATATGAATATTCTTAAACAATTTTCTTTTGTTTACATCATTTACATAGAGGAATTAATTTTAATTATTCTAGCAATTTTTATTATTCACATGTTTTATCCGAGTATGATTAAGCCGATTTCTTTTGGACAAAATGCAAAATTATCAATTTTTCACATTAATGACCTACACGGGCAAATTGATAATGTGAGCTCAATCTGCTTGGCTAGCAAGAAATTTGACAGTTTGGATAATCAAAATGTTGATAGAATAAAATTATCGGGTGGGGATAATATTTGTGGAAATGACCACAAAAAAAATCAAATGGTTAGTTATTTACTAAATGTTTTAGGAATAACAGCCTCATCTGTTGGAAACCACGAATTTGACGGTGGTGCTCAAGCTCTTTCTGATTTCCAAAAAAATACAAAAACAAAATTTTTATCGGCTAACCTAAATATTCCAGAAAATAGTCCAAATGAGCATATTCAAAGCTCAACTGTTAAAGAAATAAATGGAACAAAATATGGCATTATCGGCTTAACAACAATAGAATTACCAACTTCAGTGCGTCATCCTGAGCTTTTAGGTGGAGCAGAAATTCAAAATTTAGAAGAAACAATCAATTCTGTTCAAAAAGAAGTTAACACAATGAAAGAAAATGGCGTTCAAAGAATAATTCTTCTTCCTCATATGGGATATGAATTAGACAAAGAAGTTGCAAGAAAAACAACAGGAATTGATGTTATAGTATCTGGACACTCTCACGACATAATTGAAAAAACAGTTAGTGGAGAAAACTATGTATTCTCTAAAACAAATGAGCCTGTTTTAATTGTTCAAGCAGGAGATAACGGAAGATATTATGGCGTGTGCGATATAGAATTTGATGAAAATGGCGTTATTAAAAAAGCGACAAATAACTTATACAAAACAGAAAATAAAAAAAGCCCATTAATTAATCATTTAATTGATTCAACTTTAGGAAAATCTCCAGTTATAGCTAATGTTTCTAAAACAGTTGAAAACCCTAAAAATAGAAGAATTGAAGCAAATGGTTGGTCTAATATTATAGTTGATTCAATGACAGCTGAATTAGGAGTTGACATTGCACTAATTAACGCAGCAAACATAAGAAAAGTTCCAGCTCTAGGCAATTTAACAGAAAGAATGGTTACAGAAACAACACCATACGGAAACAAACTTGTTAAAACAACTATAACAGAGGCTGAACTTG
Source organism: Candidatus Gastranaerophilales bacterium (assembly GCA_045536045.1). GTDB lineage: Bacteria > Cyanobacteriota > Vampirovibrionia > Gastranaerophilales > Gastranaerophilaceae > RGIG1918. The sequence goes on along the minus strand of JAZSMU010000081.1, from coordinate 6,626 downwards.
TTGAAGCTCTTAAATTTGCTTGTAAATCAATAACTCATCCAAGCGGGAATCCTGGACTTTTGCTTCCTTCAAATTTAAAGTTTGATGTTGATAAAGACGGCAACCTAATGAATTTAAGATATTCAAAAGGTGGAATTGAACAAAAAATTGATATAGAAAACCCAACAGATAAAGTTTATTCAATTGTTATTGATGAATTTTTATTCAAAAATGAAGAATACAAACCATTAAATCTTAAATATGATTATGAAATTTTTGACTTTGACAAAGACAAAACTGCCATAGACTACATCAAAAAATTAACAAATAATGGCGAAAAACCACTAGAAATTAAAGATGATGGCAGAGTGAGAATATTAAAAACATCACAAGACCACAGCCAAAGCAATAATAAGCAAAGCTTTTTAGGCTTGACTTCCCTAAGAAATTCATAAAATATTTTATACAAATATAGCCACTAACAAATGCAGTTATAAATCCTAAAATAATTGCTCTAAAATTGAATGTTTGAATTTCTGCTATATCAATTTCTAATAGTGGATAAATCAAAGAAGCCAAAATAATTACAGGAATTGACATTAAGAACGAAAATTTTGCTGCCTTAACTCTGTCTATTCCTTGAAAAATTGCACTTGAAATTGTGAGCCCTGAACGGGATAAACCAGGAAAAACTGCAAGCCCTTGAGCTATTGCAATTACAATTGCACTTTTCATATTGATTTCTTTATTTTCTTTTTTAAATTTTTCGCTAAATAAAAGAATAAAACCTGTTACCACAAGCAAAAGCGAAACAATTTTTGGATTTGAAACTAAAGAATGGGCAAAATCTTTAATTAAAAGCCCAATAACTCCAGTTATACCTGTTGTGATTATTATATATAGACCAATTTTAAAATTATTATCGTCGTATTTTTTATTTTTTAATCCAGAGAAAAAACCAACAAGAATTTCTTTAATTTCTGTTCTAAAAAATATCAAAACTGCAAATAGTGTTGCTAAATGAACTGCTATATCAAAAAAAACTTCTTCAGAAGGGGCAATGGTAGGAAGAGAAATTCCAGCAATTAATTTATAAAGATTTGATGTAAAAACTATATGAGCCGAGCTTGAAATTGGCAAAAATTCACTTAAACCTTGAATAAAACCAACCAAAATTGCTTGAATTTCGTTCATAAATTACTCCCAATAAGACGCACGTGATGTTGGTGTTTCCCAAACGCAAACTTTAGAAATTCCTAAAAATTCTTTTTTTAATTCAGAATAAATATATTTTGAAATATTTTCGCTGCTTGTTGAAACACCTTGAAACTCTGGTAGCTCATTTATATCTGTGTGGTCAAGATAATCAATAACTTCGTTTAATTTTTTCTTCAAAACCTTAAAATCAATCAAAATGCCTGATTCGTTTAAGTTTTCTCCTCTAACATAAACTTCAACTTTCCAATTATGACCATGTTGATTTTCGCAAGCACCTTTATAATTTAATAGATGATGAGCTGCCGAAAAACTAGATTCTACCTTAACTTCAAACATTTTAATTCCTTATAAATCTAAACAAATTTTATAAACTTTATTTTTATTGTAATCAAACAATTTATTCAAAATTGAAGAAATTTCTTTTGCACCCAAGTTTAATTCTTTCAATTTTTCAATTTTTTCAATAATTTCAGAATCAATATCATCAATTTGATTAGGATAAATCATTCCAACAATTTCGCCTTTTAGGGTGTTTTTTGTAAAATAATCAATCAAAACTGATGGTTTATCAATAATAATTTCTTCAAATTTTTTGGTTAATTCGCGACCAATACAAATTTTTAGGTCTGGATTAACATTGTTTATAATTTCTAAAGTTGAAATTAATCTTTTTGGACTTTCATAAAAAACCGTATTTGTCTTAATTGTTTTAACTAAAGATTCAATTTGAGATTTCACTCTTGGCAAAAATCCAATAAACTTAAACTCTTCGCCATCTCTAGGAACAGCACAAAGAAGTGCTAGGCAAGCACTTGCTCCAATAATTGGAATAACTTTATAGTTATTTTCTCTAGCATATTCAATTAATTTAGAGCCTGGGTCTGAAATTGTTGGCGTTCCGGCATCTGAAACAAGAGCAATATCTTTGTCTTCTCTTAAATATTTTTCAAAAAAATCTATCTTTTTAGATTCGCTAAATTTATGGTAGCTTTCTAATCTTGTTGAAATACCATATTTTTCACACAAAATTTGAGTCTTTCTCGTGTCTTCGCAAGCAATTACATCAACAGATTTCAAAACCTCAATTGCACGCAAAGTTATATCAGATAAATTGCCAATTGGTGTTGAAACAACATAAAGTGCCACTATTCAACCTCCCAAGTTGTTGTTTCTTTTGTGTCTTTCAAAATTATTCCAACTGCTTTTAGCTCATCTCTAATTTTATCTGACAATGCCCAATTTTTATTTAATCTTGCTTCATTTCTTTTTGCTATTAAATCTTCTAAAACCGATTTTGCACTCATATTTTCAGCATATTCAAAAGAAGAATAAATTGAGGCAATTTTTTCTTTTAATTCTTCTTCTGAAATTTCTTTTTTCTCTTTTAAATCAAAATTAAAACCAAGAACGCTACCAAGTAAATGAATTGTGTTTGCATATTTAACATCATTAGTCTTTTTGAATTTATCAACTAAAGAGAACAAAACAGCAAGTGCTTTTGATGTATTCAAATCATCATCCATAGCTAATTTAAATTCTGATATAGCTTCTTCGTCTTTTAAATTACCCAAAGTGCCAGCATTGATTAACCTTTTAACCCCTGCCTTTGCACTATCTAGGGCAAGCTCTGTAAATTCAACAGGCATTCTGTAGTGATTTGTTAAAATGAAAAATCTAATTGCATTTGAATCATATTTTTCCAATAAGTCATCAATGGTTAAAAAGTTTCCTAATGATTTAGACATTTTTTCTTTGTTTATAGTTACAAAACCATTGTGCAAGAAGTATTTAACAAATCTACAGCCATTTGCACATTCACTTTGTGCAATTTCATTTTCATGATGAGGGAACATAAGGTCTGCACCACCTGCGTGGATGTCAATTTCTTCCCCTAAAAATTTTCTACTCATTGCAGAGCATTCAATATGCCAGCCAGGACGACCAACTCCCCAAGGAGAATTGTAGCCATGAGCTTTGTCTTCTTTCCACAGAGCAAAATCTAGAGGAGATTTTTTCTTATCTCCCATTTCAACTCTAGCACCTGCCATTAAGTCATCAATTGGCTGGTTAGAAAGTTTTCCATATTCTTTAAAGCTTTTAACATCAAAATAAACATCTGAATCAACTTGATAAGCATGCCCTTTTTCAATTAATTTTTTAATAATTGAAATCATTTCGCCAATTGTTTTTGTAGCTCTAGGCTCAATTGTTGGCTTTTCGCAATTCAAATTTTTCATTGAATTTGAAAAAGAAATGTAATATTTTTCAGCAATTTCATCTGGTGCAACACCAGCTTCATCAGCCTTTTTCAAGATTTTGTCATCAACATCTGTAACATTTCTACAATATGTTGTTTCGTAACCTGAAAATTTAAGGTATCTAAAAAGAACATCCCAAGTTATGTAACATCTAGCGTGTCCTAAGTGAGCCTTGTCGTATACTGTTGGACCACAGACATACATAGAAACTTTGCCGTCTTTTAATGGTGTAAACTCTTCAACTGTGTTTGATAATGAATTATATAGCTTTAACATAGAAAGTATTTTACTATAAAAAATATTTATTTTAAAATACTTTAGTAAATTATGGAGTTGATTTTATGAAAAATACAGTTGTCGTTGGAGCACAATTTGGAGATGAAGGAAAAGCTAAAATTACAGATATTCTAGCTAATGACGCAGATATTATTATTCGTTTTCAAGGTGGTTGCAATGCAGGACACACCGTTGTTGCAGATGGTAAAAAATATAAATTTCACTTAATCCCATCTGGAATTTTATATGAAAACAAAATTTGTTTTATGGGCCCAGGAGTTGTTATTCACCCTGAAAGCTTGAAAAAAGAAATTGAAGATATGATGAATGAAGGTTTATCTAAAGAAAAAATTGAAAAAGCTCTAAGAATAAGCCCATTAGCTCATATAACTATGCCATATCATATTGATTTAGATGGTATTCAAGAAGAAAAATTTGGCAAAAATAAAATTGGAACGACAAAAAAAGGAATTGGTCCAACTTACACAGACAAATATGCTCGTCAAGGAATTAGAGTTGAAGATTTGTTTGATGAAAAATTATTATCTGAAAAATTAGATATCGTTTTACCTAGAAAAAACAATGAATTAACAAAAATGTATGACCTAAAGCCATATTCAAAAGAAGAAATTATGGCAAAATGCAAAGAATATAGAGAGCTTTTAGCACCATACTATTGCCCAGATTGGCAAGAAATGCTTTTAGATGCCAAGAAAAATAAAAAAATATTATTTGAAGGTGCTCAAGGCGTGCTTTTAGATATTGATTATGGAACATACCCATATGTTACAAGCTCAAACCCAATTGCAGGTGGGGCAGGAGTTGGCGTTGGTGTTGGACCACTTGCAATTGAAGAAGCAGTTGGCATTTTTAAAGCTTACATAACAAGAGTTGGCGAAGGTCCTTTTGTAACTGAATTAACAGACGAAGTTGGAGCAACCATTCAAAAAATTGGTGCTGAATTTGGTGTTACAACAGGCAGGGCAAGAAGATGTGGCTGGTTTGACGCAGTTTTAGCTAAATATAGTGCATTGGTTGGTGGCTTATCTACTGTTGCACTTACAAAACTAGATGTTTTTGATACTTTTGAAGAAATCAAAGTTTGCATTGGCTACAGAAACAAAGAAACAGGAGAAGTTACAACTTCATATCCTACAAAAGTTGCCACTCATTGGAATTATGAGCCCGTTTATGAAACTTGGGCTGGCTGGATGACAGACATCACAAATTGCAAAACTTATGAAGAATTGCCAGAAAACACTAAAAAATACATTGCAAGACTTGAAGAACTTATTGGGCTTCCAGTTAGCATAATTTCTGTTGGTCCAGATAGAGAACAAACAATATTTAGAAAATAATTCTTAAGAAAAATTGCTCAAAATCTTAAATCTCAATTGTAGATGAGAGCAATTTTTTTGTGTAATCATTTTGTGGATTTTTAAAAATTTCTTCTTTTGAATTTATCTCAACGACTTCGCCAGAATTTAAAATGCAAACTCTATCTGCCATAAAGCGAACCAGATTAATATCATGAGATACAAAAAGATATGTAACATCAAATTCATTCTTCATATCTAAAAGAAGATTAATTATTTGTGCTTGAATACTAACATCTAAAGCACTTGTTGGCTCATCTGCAATTATAAATTTTGGATTTGAAATTAAAGCCCTTGCAATTGCAACTCTTTGCCTTTGACCTCCAGAAAATTCAAAAGGAAATTTTTTAAGGTCTGATTTTGCAAAAGAAATAAAATCTGCAATTTTTAAAACTCTATTTTCAATTTCTTTTTTGTCTTTAACTCCAAAAATTTCAAGTGGTTCAGACAAAATATCAAAAACTTTCATTTTAGGATTTAGGCTAGAATATGGATTTTGAAAAATCATTTGAACATTTTTGCGATAATTTTTAAGCTCAGATTTATCAAATTCAAAAATATTTTGACCCTCAAACAAAATTTCGCCTTCACTAGGAGTTTCTAAAAGAGCAATAAGGTTTGCTAGTGTAGATTTTCCACTCCCAGATTCTCCAACAAGAGCCAAAATTTCATTTTTTTTAATTTCAAAATTTATATTTTTAAGAGCATAAAATTCGCTTTTTGAAGTTTCAAAAGCACCCTTAAAATGGGAGAATTTTTTTGAAATATTTTTAATTTCTATAATATTTTCCATTAGTTTTTGTGGGCAGATTCATCAACTTTAATGTAGTCGCAAAGCTCTTCTAGCCTTTTGTCTTCCATTTTTTCAATAAAATCTGAAATACTTTCTAATTCTTTTAATTGAAAACCAACTTCAACTAACAAAACGCAATTGTTACAAACTCTTGTATCTTCATAGGTAATACTTCCAGCTAATGGGGCTGATTTTCCACAAGCAGGACAAGTAAAATATTCGTTTTCGGAATCTGGATTTTCTTCAATATCGTCTAATTTCATTTGGTTGACAACGGCTTGCATTTCTTCAATTATTTTTAATTTTTCATTGCTATCCATCTAATTCATCACCCGTTAAGCTAATTGAAACGCCATGCATAATATTTTGATAATCATCTTCTTGAAGAGTTGATGTAGTTTTGAAAAATCTTGATAATGGCAAAGAGCTATCATACCATCTTCTTTTATATTGTTCTTGATACAACCCTAAAACTCTTTCAATTCCAAGACTAAGAGGAATTTCTGGCAAATCTCTATTGTGTTGTTTGATAGATTCAACAACTCTAATAACCTCTCTTGAAATTTCATAATGAGAACGGATGCTTAAAGTTTTTAAAACACCCAAAACATTTGTTGTGTATGACTTTTTGTCATACCAACGACGATTATGTTGAACTTCAGTGTTTTCTGAAGTTTGATTTGTCTCCACCAAGTTTTCCATACTCATGCTTCCTCACCGCCTTCC